>JBBAVO010000434.1:0-2100 GCA_040397635.1 Pirellulales bacterium | reverse complement strand
CCTCCATGAGCATCGATCCCCGCCCCGCACACTGGCAACTGCGGACCACACGGCTGGCACTCCCTGGTGATGGTCGCATTCTCCGGCGGCCGCTCGTGATGGGGATCGTCAACGCGACGCCCGATAGTTTTTCTGATGGCGGCCGTCATGCGGGGGTCGAGGCGGCCGTGGCTCACGGTCTTGCGCTCGTCGCCGAAGGCGCGGACATGCTCGACGTCGGTGGCGAGAGTACGAGGCCCTATTCCGTGGCGGTGCCGCCCGACGAGGAACTTCGCCGCGTGGGCGAGGTCGTGCGGCAACTTGCCAGGCAGGCGGGGGTGCCGATCTCGATCGACACGTCGAAGGCGGCGGTCGCGGCCCGGGCCATCGAGATGGGGGCCGAGATCATCAACGATGTGACCGGACTGGAGGGTGATCCCGACATGCTCCGCGTCGCCGTCGAGTCGCGTGCCGGTGTCTGTGCCATGCACATGCAGGGCACGCCGCAGACGATGCAGGTCGATCCCCACTATGACGACGTGGTGGGCGACATCCATGCCTACCTGATGCGGCGGCGCAACGCGCTCCTCGCCGCCGGCATTCCGCTCGACCGCATCTGCCTCGATCCAGGCATCGGATTCGGCAAGACCCATGCCCACAACCTCGAACTCATGGCCCGCGCGGGTGAGTTTCTCGACCTGGGGGTGCCGATCCTCGTCGGCCACTCCCGCAAGGGTTTTATTGGCAAGTCGCTCGAGCAGTCCCTCGGCCGGCCTGTCAGCCTCGAGGAACGCGACGGCGGCACCGCCGGCAGCGCCTGCGGGCTGGCGGCCGCGGGAATCCAGATCGTCCGCGTCCACGCCGTGGGCGTGGTCCGCACCGCGCTGGAGATGTATTGCGCAACCGCGGCGGGAGCCGCGCGCCGAGCCTGACCCAGAGGAGAAGACCCGTGGTCACGAGTTTTTAACTTGTGGAATCTGTGCTGGGGACACGGACAAGTTAAAAACGTGCCGCCACGGCGAGCACCGGCACGAACGGCTACAACCCCGCGAGCGCTTCGCGTGCGGCTTGCTCGCATGCCTTGATGTCGGCGAGCGGGTTCTCAGGGCTTTCCTCGTACTCGATCGAGAGGGCCCCATCGGCCGGGAAATCGGCCGCCACGAGCGCGGCCATCACAGCCGGCACGTTGATGTGTCCCTTGCCGAGAATCACGCCCTTGGTCTTGTCCTGCATCTCGGCAAAGTCCTTCAAGTGCACGCCGTAGAGCCGGCCCTTGAGCACCCGAATCACCTCCACGGGCTGCTCGCCCGACCGCAGGTAGTGGCCGAGGTCGGCGCAGGCGCCGATGCGGGGATCATATTTTTCCACCGCCTTGAGCACGTCGATCGCCTTGTTGTAGCGATGCGTGGGGCCGTGGTTGTGGATCGCCACACGAACATCGAACTCCTTCACGAGTTCGTCGAGGCTCGCGAAGGAATCGGGGTCGGGATCGGCGCCAAACGTCTTGATGCCGGCAGCCTTCGCGAATTCGAACATCTTCCGGTTGGCCGCGGCATCCTTCGTGAAGCGATTCACGCCATGGGCCGAGATCGTGAGGCCGAGGTCTGCCAGCTTCTTCTTCATGGTGTCGATCGCGGCGGCATCGGAGGCGATCGGATACATGCCGGGATAAAACTCGACGAACCTGAAGCCCAGATCACGGGTGTGCTGGAGCGCCTCGTCCACCTTGTAGTTGCGGAGCGAATAGATCTGCAGGCCCAGGTTCAGGTTGTTGGCCGAGGCTGCCCTGGCCAGGCGGGCGAGCGGCGAGAGGGCGGCGACGCCGGCGGTTGCGGCGAGGAACGAGCGACGGGAGAGATTCGTGCAATTCATCGAGGCGACTCCTGCGTGTCAAGAACTGGAAGGCACCGTAAGATAATGCAAACGAAGGCCACACGCACCTCGCTCGGAAAACGATCCATGTCCACGGCTTCCACGATCGTCGCCACCCCTCCCGCGACCGCCCTGCAGGCGCACTGCCGCTCGATCGCCGAGCGGGCCAGACGGGCCGCCATCGACTTGGCCGGCGTGCCTGGAGACGCGAAGGCAGCCTGCCTGCGGGCCGCCGCCGCCGCGATCCGG
>JBBAVO010000433.1:0-2115 GCA_040397635.1 Pirellulales bacterium | reverse complement strand
CCAGCCACCAAAAATAGGGAAGCTGGCATCTTGCCCAGATTTGGTGGCTGGCACCTTTTCTCTCATCAGCCCGCAGTGGCCATGGATGGCACTGCGGGCGTAAAGACAGAGCGGGCGAAGAGACTCGAACTCTCGACATCCAGCTTGGGAAGCTAGCGCTCTACCAACTGAGCTACGCCCGCGAAGAAACCGTTAATAGCTTATCCCATTCGCCCCGCGAGTGCGACCGGGGGGACTGCCCGCCCACTTTATCACGTGCAACTCTGCCAGTTCCATGCCTCGCGATCGGGCCTTGGATACAATCGGACGATCCTGTCCCGTTGAGTTGCCTTTGCAAGCCGATCCCGTTCAGGAAGATTCACGATATGACCAGTCCGAATGCGGGCCTGCCGTCCCCCGAACCATCCCCCGAAACAGTGCCGCCCCAGAGGGCTTCCCAGATGTCATTTCTGTCTTCGCAGGTGAAGGCCACGCTGGCTGCCCTCACCGTCGTCGCCGTACTCGGAATCGGCAGCGTGCCCTGGTTCTTGTCCAGTCCGGCACGCCTCTCGAAGCTCGTGGCCGACGCCGTGCCCGCGCTTCAGGCGGCCGTTCGCTTCGGCAGCGTGAAGCTCGGCTGGATCGGGCCGATGGTCTTTGAAGACATCCACATCGTGCCGCACGACGGCAGTCGAGAGCCAGCCTCCATCAAACGCGTGGAACTGAGCCACGGAATCGCCGGCATCCTTCTTTCGCTCGGTGATCTCGGCCGCGTGCGGGTCGAAGGGCTCGACGCCACCGTGGAGTTTGACGCCGACCGCAATTCCAACCTCAAGGGGCTATTCTTTCCGGCCATTGCCGGCCCGGGCGCGGCGGCCCGCCCTCATAACGGAAAGCCTGGGGCGGTCAGGATGCAGTTGGACGTGGTCGGGGCGATCGTCCGCATGATTGGCCCGTGGGCGGACGACCCATGGGTGAGCGACCCAATCCACGTGCAGGCAACGCTCGCACCCTCGGCGAGCGGGACGCGGAGCGAATGGACGGTCGCGCCCGTGCAGCTTCTGGCCGATGCGAAACTCGAGCCGGCCGTGGCGCAGGGCGTGTTGGCCTACATCGCGCCGGTGATGGCCAACGCCACGCGGACGAGCGGTCGGTTTTCGCTCCGCATCAACTCGGCCACGCTGCCGGTAGGCGCCACCGAGGGTGGGCATCTCTCTGGTGTGCTCGCGATGCATGCGGTCGATCTCGGCCCAGGACCGCTCGCGCAGCGTGCCATCGAGTCGCTGCCGGTCAAACTACCGATCCCGCAGTCGATCAGGATCGCCGATCAATCACACATCGAGTTTGCGCTTGCCGACCGCCGGATGTCGCACAAGGGGCTGGCATTTGGGGTGCCACTGGCCAAGCCCGGGCAGCGGCTCGACATCCGATCCAGCGGCTCAGTGGGCCTCGACGACAAAAAACTCGACCTGAAACTCGAACTCCCAATTCCAGCCGATCTGCCGCAGGACAGGCCGCTCTTGGCGGCACTCTCGGGGCGGACGTTTTCCGTGGGCGTCGGTGGCTTCCTCGGCGAACCTCGCATCGATTTCGACGGCTCGCTGCGGGCCAATGCGGGCGGCGTGGTGGCAGAACTCATTGATCGGCTGCGCGGTTCCGGTGGGCCGCAGGTGGCGCGACAGCCGGCCGGGCCACCACGGCCGCAGGCACCGCCCGCTCCGGCCTGGAAGCCCGAGGCATCCGCTGCGAAGGATTCCAAAACGGCGACGCCCGATGCGAAAAAACCGACCGCCCCTCCGGCTGATGACGGGGCCACCGCCACCGGCCAGCAGGCAGGCACGCCATCCACGGCAGACAAGATCAAGTCTGCACTGCCACCCGACATGAAGACCGATCCCACCGCTGAGGCGGTCATCGATCTCGTGGGTGGCGTGTTGGGCGAGGTGGCCAAGCGGCGGGCCGAACGCCAGGCTGCCGAGGCGGCGAACCCACAGCAGGCCGAGCCTCCCCGTCGCGGGAGATTGTTGCGGCGGTTGATTCAGCCGCCCGCGACGACCCCGCCCGCGGCGACCCCGCCCGCGGCGACCCCGCCCGCAACGCCCGCGGCCACGCCGCCATTGCAGCCGGTGCCCGCAC
>JBBAVO010000432.1:0-2116 GCA_040397635.1 Pirellulales bacterium | reverse complement strand
CTCGCCCGCGCCGGCTCCGGCGAGTCGGGCGACTATGCCGTCGTGCCCTCCGACATCCATCTCGACCTGCAGCGGCCCTACTACGTCGCCGCCAGCGTGAAGGTCTCTGATCCGTCTGACCGGAGCGTGACCTTCTACGTCAAGGATCTCTCCGACAACGACGCCCCGCTGATCGTGAAGCGGGTCGAGCACACCTTCGACGGCACTCACTCGGCGGCATGCGAGTTTGCGATCGGTGGACGGGATACGAAACCAGATGCGAAACCAGATGCAAAAACCGGCGCGAAGACGGATGGCGGACGGAGCGTCTGGGACGGCCTGATCGATGATGTGCGGCTGTCGGTCGGGGCGCTGGCTCGCGGCGAGCTACTGTGGGAACGCGGCTCCGGAGGAAAGGTCGTCGGCTACTGGACGTTCGAGGAGGCGCCCGGGTTTGCCGAGGACGTCTCGGGACAGTCGCGGTCGCTCGCCCGCGGCGGTATGAAGCTTCCGCCCGTTCGTGATCTCCGCCGCTACGAGGCGGTGGTCGATCTCTGCCACGTGCTTTTCAATTCCAGCGAATTCCTTTACGTCGAATAGCCACCCAGGCGGCAACTTCAGAGAGACAATTCCATGTCGTCACTTGCCACTGCTTTCGGCCTACCGCACCATGCCCGCGCGACATCCCGCCGCGAGTGGCTCGCTCATGCCGGTGCCGGCTTCGGTGGACTGGCGCTGGCATCGCTCGTCGGTAACGGCACTGCTCAGGCCGCGGCGTCCGACCCATTGTCCCCGCGGCCGCCGCACCATCCGGCCACGGCGAAGAACGTGATCTTCCTCTTCATGGAAGGGGGACCGAGCCACATCGACCTCTTCGACCCGAAGCCGCTCCTCAAAAATCTCGCCGGCAGTCCGCTCCCAGCCAGCTTCGGCACGGTGATCACCGCCATGGGCGAAGCGGGCTCGCCGCTCCTGGCCGACCAGCGAACCTGGAAGCAACACGGCCGTTCGGGCACCTGGGTGAGCGACTGGCTACCGCACACCGCCGGGATCGTCGATGAGATCGCGGTCATCCGCTCCTGCGTCTCCGACGGCATCAACCACTCCGGCGGCGTCTGCCAGATGAACACCGGCGCCGTGCTCGGCGGCCGACCCAGCCTCGGCGCCTGGGCGACCTACGGACTCGGCAGCGAGAACGACGATCTCCCGGCCTTCGTCGTGATGCAAGACACCGACGGCCAGGTGGTGAACGGCCCGCGCAACTGGGGGGCCGGCTTCATGCCGGCGGTCTACCAAGGGGCCCGCATCAGCGGCGGCAATCCGCCGATTCCAAATCTCTTCACGCCGCAGGGCGTGGGCATGGCAAGGCAGCAGGCGAAGCTCGAACTGCTCGACACGTTCAACCGCGATTTCGCCGCGGTCGTGCCGGAGCAGTCGGAGCTCGAGGCCCGCATCCGCAACTACGAACTCGCCTTCCGGATGCAGGCCGCGGCGCCGCTGGCGGTGAACCTCGACGAGGAGACGGCGGAGACGCAGCGGCTCTACGGGCTCGACCAGAAGGAGACCGCGTCGTTTGGTCGCAACTGCCTGCTCGCCCGCCGACTGGTGGAGCGGGGCGTGCGGTTCGTGCAGCTCTATCACGGCGCGGGCAGCAAGTGGGACAGCCACTCGAAGCTCGAGAAAGGCCACGCCGATCTCTGCAGGCAGATGGACCAGCCTGTTGCAGCGCTCATCAAGGACCTCCGCCGCCGCGGGCTGCTCGATTCGACGCTCGTGGTCTGGGGGGGCGAGTTTGGACGGACTCCGATGAGCGAGAAGGGAGACGGCCGCGACCACAATCCGACAGGCTTCACGATGTGGATGGCCGGCGGCGGAGTGCCCGGGGGGATCACGATCGGCGCGACCGACGAGGTCGGCCTGCGGGCGGTGGAGGAGCGGATGCACGTCCACGATCTGCATGCCACGATCCTGCACCTGATGGGGCTCGACAACATGGGCCTGGTCTACACCTTCAAGGGCCGCCCCGAACGTCCCACGCTCAACGAAGGAGAGCCGAATCGCAGGCTCGTGGCTGACTCTTTTGGAGGCGTCTGATGCCGTCATCCTGGCGATGGGGCCCGCCTCGCGCAACACGCCG
>JBBAVO010000431.1:0-2119 GCA_040397635.1 Pirellulales bacterium | reverse complement strand
ACACGGGCAGCTTCGTCCTCGACGACTCGGCCTATGACGAGGTTCGCGACGAGATGTACCTCGGCCGCATGCGTGCGGTGCTGACCGCCGGCGGTGGTTCGGCTGAGTGAACCTGACGGTTCGGTTTTCCATGGAACGTGTGCCGGGGCTGCCTGCGGGTGGCCCTGGTTTTTTTATGCCCAGTGCGTGTCAGCGGCAAATAGGCCAGCACTGCGATCAGCGAAACAGTTTTAGAAGCATGAGATGCAAGTCTCTTCGGAAAACGCCATCCTCGTAGCATGAACCGTTCGAGCCGTCTGCCACTCGTCGCCGCTACGTCGAGCGAAACGCGTTGCGGGCGAACCTCGTCGAAAGAGCCGAGGACTGGCGCTGGTCCGTGCTCTGGCATCGCCGGCATCCAAGCCATTGCGGCGGGCTACCTGCTTGGCCCGTCGCGCCGCCGTCGAATTGGATCGATCATGTCAATGAACCGCAGACGGAACCCGAAATGGAGGCAATGCGACGATCATTGCGACGGGGCATACCCTTTGGCGGTGAAGCCTGGCAACAGGCCACGGCTGGCCAGTTGGGGATCGACTTGGCCCCACGGCCGCGGGGCCGCCCCAGGCAATCTGGGGCCGACTGCGATTCCACCGGGAATCGGTCATGTACTCGCTGAAATTCGCTCCCGTCCCGATTTTTTCATCGTATGATTTTAAATGACGTTTGACGACGCCCCTATCGAGCCGTTTGCACCCACGCACCGTTGGCAGTTGTTCGATCAGCTCTGCGGCGAAAAAGTGCGGATCAGTGACGCTGCGTGGGTCCTTGGCCTCTTACCCGCGGAACGCGTGGCCATAGCAGACGACCTGTTCGTTACTGTTCGGGCGGCACGGGTTGCGGCAGGAGACTGGCAGCAGCTGGACGCCAGAGCCTGGCAGCAAACACTGAGCGACCGCATTCAACAGGTTCAGGCGTTTCGCCGGTACGACGAGGCACTCCGTGGAACCAGCCCTCTGGCCGACGCTCGCTGACGCGGTCGCGGTGCTGGAGGCATGCGGTGTGCCCTCATCGGCGGCCTTGCCGTATCGCTTCGCGGACAGCCTCGGATGACAGTCGATGTCGATCTGGTGGTCCTCGCGACCGTCGAAGAAGCCCTTCGATTGGTGCACGAACTGGACTCTACCTGCTTCGAGCCGCTCTTCCCTGGCGTGGAGGAGGTGGTTACCAAGTCGTTCATCCCCCCGCTCCGGCACCGCTCGACTGGCATCCGCGTCGATCTCGCGATCGGCGTGTCGGGCTTCGAGCGCCAGGCAGTCGCTCGTGCAACACGGGTCGCCATCGGAGATACACAGATTCCTGTGGTGTCGATCGAGGACCTGCTCGTCATGAAGGCGCTCGCCGGGCGTCCGCAGGACGATCAGGATATCCTCGGTCTGGTGGCAACTCAGAGAAACGCGATCGACTGGCCAGCATGCCTTGGACTCGCTGAAAAACTCGGGGCAGCCATCGACATCGACATCGCTAGCCGCCTCCGAGCGGCCCGCGCAGAATAGGGGCTCGAGCCCGCTGCCCAAAGATGAGCCGCGCTGCGGGCTTGGATGGGGAGAGCTAGCCGCCGGTGATCCGAAGGCCTGCCCAGACGGCGGCCAGGGCCGCGACGTTCGTGCCGATGACGTACGCGGCCGCCGTGAGCGGGCGGCCCCCTTCCAGCAGCTCCACCGACTGGAAGGCGTAGCTGGAAAAGGTCGTGAATCCTCCCAGCAGGCCGACGAGCAGGATCGTCTCTGCGCTGACGCCAATCGCGCCACGGGTCCGGGCCAGCCCCACGATCAGCCCAAACGCGAGCGACCCCGCCACGTTCATGGCGAGCGTACCCCACGGGAAACCGACGCCAAAGAGACGCGTGGCGAGGGTGGTGCAGCCGGCGCGAAGCAGCGTGCCTGCGGCACCGGCAAGACCGAGCAGGGCGAAGTGGGTCAGGTGGTTCATGGTTGAAAAGCGATTATACTGCCGAACTTTCCCGGCCCGGACAGCGTATACAACGGGTTCGGAATCACACCGGAGCTCGGGAGCCGTTTCCGATTCCACGCCCGGTCAGTCCGTCCCTGTCCCAGGAATACACCGCCTCACGATGGTC
>JBBAVO010000430.1:0-2145 GCA_040397635.1 Pirellulales bacterium | reverse complement strand
TTTCCAGCGACCGATTTCTGGTGAACCTCGACCGCTATGGCAACACGTCGAGCGGATCGATCCCGCTGGCGATGGACGAAGCCTGGAAGACCGGCCGAATCGGACCGGGCAGCACGATCGTGATCTGCGGCTTCGGCGGCGGCCTTGCCTGGGGTAGTGCAGTGTGGAGGTTGTGAGGGATGTCCGGGGGGGCAAGTCAACAAGCCCAACCCGCCGGGGACGACAGAAGTCTCGTCGCGGTGGCTTTTTCGCCATCACCCGTTGCGATAGTTCTTTCCCGGGCGGGGGGCGAAAAATCCAAAAGCTCCTCGAGCTTCCGCCGATCCCCGGCTCCGTCATTTGTCCGGTTGCGGAATCCGTGAGGGGCTGCCCATGTCCCGAGAGCCGGCGTTGCTGACCAGCGCAGGCAGGATGCCGGAGCGCAGTCAGCATCGAGTGAGCGAAGGCCATGGATGGCCGTAGCGAACGTCCGGCGACGGGGCATGGGCAGCCCCGAACCGTCGGCCGTCAACGCAAGGGCGCGCCCCGTGGTATGTTTTGCGATCATCAATGAAGGAGACACAGCATGGCTGACACTGGTGCGGTGAAGAGGCTGCCGGCGCGGGGCGATGTGGCCGTCGGAGATACGTGGGATCTGAAGAGCCTGTTTTCGTCCGATGCGGAATGGGCGGCGGCGCTGGCCGAATGGGAGAAACGGATTCCGGGGTTCGCGACGTTTGCCGGCACGCTCGGCGCGTCGGCCGAACGGCTCGCGGAGTGCCTGGCGTATGACCTCGCCGTCGATCGCGAGGGAGATCGTCTTGGCACCTATGCGCACCTGCGGGCCAGCGAGGATCAGGCCGCGGCCGATGCCCAGCGGATGACCGGCCGCTTTCAGCACGTGGCCACGCTGGCTGGGGAGAAGGCCAGCTTCATCCGCCCCGAGATCATGGCGATTCCACCGGCCACGCTCGATGCGTGGATGAAGCTGCCGGTGCTCGCTCCCTACCAGCTCCTGCTCGAACGCCTCGCCCGGACGCGGCCGCACGTGCTCTCGGAGCCCGAGGAAAAGCTCCTGGCGATGCAGGGGAGCTTTGCCGGCACGGCCGGGAAGGTGTTCCGCCAACTCACCGATGCCGACATGAAATTTGGCAGTGTCTCCAACGGCGCGGGGGAGCAGGTCGAGCTGTCGAACGCGACGTTCGTGACCCTCCTGCACGACACGTCGCGGGAGGTGCGGCGGACGGCCTTCCAGCAGTATTACGCCCAATACGAGGCCCACGCCAACACGCTGGCTGCCACCCTTTCAGGCTCCAACGAACGCGATGCTTACGCGGCGAAGGTGCGGCATTATCCGAGCGCCGTCGAGGCGGCCCTGTTCGCCGACAACGTGCCGATCGCCGTCTACGACCAGCTGATTGCGGCGGTTCACTCGCACCTGCCGGCAGTCCACCGCTACTACGACCTGCGGAAACGGATCCTCGGGCTCGACGCGATCCACCACTACGACTGCTACGTGCCGCTTGTGCCGGAGCTCGAACAGCGACACACCTGGAGCGATGCGGTGCGGGTGGTGATCGAGTCACTCGCACCTCTCGGTGGCGACTACACCACGCGGCTGGAGCAGGGGCTTCTCGGCCGCTGGTGTGACAGGTATCCCAACGCCGGCAAGCAGTCGGGGGCCTTCAGCTCGGGCACCTACGACTCCGATCCCTACATCCTGATGAACTTCCAGGAGGAGGCGATCGAGCACGTGTTTACGCTGGCCCACGAGGCGGGCCACTCGATGCACACGCGGTATTCGGCCGAGGCCCAGCCCTACCACTACTCCGGCTACACGATCTTCGTGGCGGAGGTGGCCAGTACGTTCAACGAACAATTGCTGACGCGACTGTTGCTCAAGCGGGCGACTTCGCCCAAGGAACGCGCCGCGATCATCGCGCGGGAGATCGACTCCATCCGCGCCACGATCGTGCGGCAGACGATGTTCGCCGAGTTCGAGCGAAAGAGCCACGCCTCGGCCGAAGCCGGCGAGCCGCTGACGCTCGACCGCCTCAGGAGCATCTACCGCGAGTTGCTCGACGCCTATTTCGGTCCGCGGTTTGTCATCGACAAGCAGTTGGAGCTGGAGTGCCTCCGCATCCCGCACTTCTACAACGCCTTCTA
>JBBAVO010000429.1:0-2148 GCA_040397635.1 Pirellulales bacterium | reverse complement strand
CTCGGCATCCCCGAGGAGTCGCTGGTGCTCGACATCACCAACGCCTGCATCGGGTTCAGCGACGGCATGATCATGCTCGCCCACCTGATCGAGGCGGGCACCGTGAAGGCGGGGATCATCTGCTCGGGCGAGAACATCTCAAAGGTGGTCCACACGACGTGCGAGCAATTGCTTGGCGACCTCCGCATTACTCGCGACAAGCTCCTGCAGATGCTGCCCACCCTCACGCTCGGCTGCGGCGCGGTGGCGGCCGTGCTCTGCCATGAGAGCCTCGCCACCAGCGGGCACCGGTTCGTCGGCGGCGTGGCCCGGTCGGCATCGCAGCACCACCAGCTCTGCATCGGCAACGGCGACTTCAGCGTCGGCCAGGGGGAGGAGATCGCGCCGATCATGACCTCCGACGCGGCCCAGCTGATGATCGCGGCCGCGAAGCTCGGCGGCCGCGCCTTCCCCGACGTCACCGCGTCGCTCGGCTGGTCGAAGGACCACGTCGACCACGTCTTCTGCCACCAGGTGGGCCGGCAGGTGAACGAGGCCTTCTACCGGGAGATGGGGCTCGATTACGACAAGGATTTCGCGATCTACAAGCGGTACGGCAACATGGTCTCAGCCGCGTTGCCGGCGGCCCTAGCGATCGGCGCCGACGAGAAGAACATCCAGCCCGGGCAGAAGGTGCTGCTCACCGCGTTTGGCAGCGGACTCAACACGCGATTCCTCGGGTTTGAGTGGTAGCCGCGGGTTCCAAGGGGAGCGAGCTGCCGATGTGCATGCATGAACGCCCAATGAGCAGAGATGCTGCCATCGAACGCCTGCCGCCAACTTCCGCGCCAACCTTCGCGCCAACCTTCGCTTTTGGCCCCCTCTATCCGTTTCCGTCCCGGTTCGCGACGGTCGGTCGAACGGGGGCGGGCGCTTCGCCAGGGCACCGCATGCACTATGTCGA
The DNA here is from genome assembly GCA_040397635.1 of Pirellulales bacterium. Taxonomy (GTDB): domain Bacteria; phylum Planctomycetota; class Planctomycetia; order Pirellulales; family UBA1268; genus CAMCQY01. The sequence continues at coordinate 1,205 of JBBAVO010000429.1, read as the reverse complement.
TGAGGGGAGCGGCCCCGTCGTCGTCTGCCTGCACGGCAATCCCACCTGGGGTTTTCAATTTCGCAACCTGATCGCAAGCCTGCGGCAGGACTTCCGGGTGATCGTGCCCGATCATGTCGGCTGCGGCCTCTCCGACCAGCCCAAGGATGTCTACTTCACGGCGGCCGATCGCATCGCCCACCTCGAGGAGCTCCTGGAGCAGCTGGGGGTGATCCGGTTTTCACTCGTGATGCACGACTGGGGCGGCCCGATCGGCACCGGCCTCGCAGTGCGGCGCCCTGCCGACATCGAGCGGCTTGTTTACTTTAACACCACCCTCGCGGAGACGGCCCTGCTCCCGGGAATGATCCGGCGGGCCGCGTCGCCGCTGATCGGCAGACTGCTCACACAGCACACGATGCGGTTCGTGAAGCTGCTGACCTCGTTTGGCGCCGTCCACACGCTGTCGCCCGAGATCAAGGACGGCTACCACCGCCCCTACCGCACCCGCGCAAGCCGCAGGGCTATCTGGGGCTTCGTCCGCGATATCCCGTTCACCCAATCCCATCCGACGTCCGCCCTCATGGACGACATGGTGGCCCGACTGCCGACACTCGCAGCCAAGCCCGTGAAGATCATCTGGGGGATGAACGACCCCTGCTTTCATCCGGGAATCCTCCGTCACGTTGCCGCTCGCTTTCCGCAGGCCGATGTCGTGGAGATCCCGGCCGCCTCGCACCTCGTGCTCGAGGACGCGGCGAAGCAGTCACTCTCCGAGGTGCAGACGTTCCTGCGGCCGCTCGTATCGGGCTCCGACCGCGAGACGGTCGTCGGTTCACGCTTGGCACACGTCGCCCCGATCGACGTGCGATTCAATACCGCCGCGGAAGCCCGCTCCCCGGTGAACGGTCTTTACGCGGCACTGCACGCCGCGGCCGCCGCGGCGCCTTGGGTGTCGGCGGTGACGAAGGTTTCGTTTCCCCGCTGGAGTGATCGACCGCAATACGACGCCATCGATTTTGCAGCCCTCTCGGCCCGCATCAACGCCTATGAAAACGGCCTCGCAGCGGCCGGTCTGCGGGCCGCCGAGCGGGTGATCATGCTCGTCACGCCGGGGGCCGACTTCCTCGCGCTGAGCTACGCCGTGATGGGCCGCGGTGCCGTGCCTGTGTTCATCGATCCGGGCATGGGCGTCGATGCGGTGGTGGCCTGCATGCGGGAAGCCC
>JBBAVO010000428.1:0-2152 GCA_040397635.1 Pirellulales bacterium | reverse complement strand
TGACGCCACCGCCCGCGCTGAGTGGCATGACGAGATCGCCGACCGGATAGACCTTAATGACGAGGTTTTCGGCAGCCTTGTCTTTGGTCGTGATCAGCATGACCTCATCCTTAATGAGGTAGGTGAGGTCGATGTCGCCGAGCAGAAGACGCAGGGCCGACCGCAGCGAGATGCCCGACACGTTCTGCGTGACGACGGTCGTGTCGAGATCGAGCCCGGCGTCCTCGAAGGCCTTCTTGTCGGCAAGGATCGGGATGTCGTACTTGTCCTTGAGCTGATTGATGACGTCCCGCAGGGGAGTCTCCTGGAAGTTCAGCTCATCCACCGGCTGGTCGAGGGCGTCGTAAAGCCTCTTCTCGGCACTGCCAGGATTGGCGAGATCGACCGACTTGTATTTCGCGCGGCGCTTCGTGATCTCGCGCCAGCGGTCGGCGTTCGGATAATGGATGGGCGGCTCGTCCACGAACGGGATCGCGGCCAGATCGACCAGATGCAGGGCGTCCATAAAATTCCGCTGCATCTCGCGGCGGTAGCGGACATTCTGCGAGTCATAGTGGAGCGTCCTGGCCACGATGGGGGCCGTGCGGGCGATCTCGCGGGCGGTCATCGGCATCGGATAGTTGCCGTAGATCCTGGAGGCCTCCACCGCCATCTCGTCGGCGACCTCGCGTTCTGCGCGGATGAACTCGTCGTATTCGCCGGAGGGGTCGTTGGCCAGTTGGATGGGATCGTCATGCTGTTGGACGAGAGGTCGCTGGTAACGCTGCTCGATGCCGGTTGTCAGCAGCGCTGTGTAGCGTTCGGTCAGCTGCTTGAAACGCTCTTCCTTGGCCCGCAACTCGCCGTCGAGCCGCTGCCGCTCCCGGCCGATGGCCGCCCGACGCTCGTTCGCGAGGTCGCACTCGACCTTCTCCCGCGAACGCACGACCGACTCGCGAATGCTCATCTCGATCTGCCGAGAGAGTCGGTCTCGCATGGCGGCATCGAGGTCGTCTGAACTGTTCACCGCCTGCTGCAGGTCCTTGAGGTTGGCCCGGGACTGGTCGGGGTCGGACATCATCAGGTGACGGGCATTGCGAAGTCGCACGGCGGTCTCCTGCTCCAACTGCTGGGCCCGCACCTTGCGCAGCGCATTGACATCGGCCAGTTCGTCGGAGCCGGCGTCGAAGTCGGAGGTGGCCGGCGGCAGCATGTCGGGCGGCAGTTCTTCGGCCGGACTGCCGGGAATCTGCTGAGCGACTGAGCGGATGACCGCGGCCGCGGTGTTGTCGGGGTCACGGCGGAGGGATGCCTGCGCCAGCCGCAGGGCGGCGTCGTGCGCTCCGGCAGCTTCGGCCTGTCTCGAAAGCACGGCGAGCGTGGCGGCCTCGCCACGGATGGCGCGGCGGGCCAGGTCGAGTCCCTCCCGGCCAAGCAGCGGCAGAAACGCGCCAGCGGTGTCGCGGGCGTTGCGGGCCAACTCCTCGAGGTATGCATGCTCTTCCTGTGGCTGTGTGGCAGGCACGTCGAGCGAAACGGGCGGCGCCGTGAGCACAGCCACGCCGGTGTCGAGAAGCATTTCGATGGAGGCTGCGTCGAGCGGACCCTCGACGAGCACGACCGAATCGCGATCACCTCGGAGCGGCGGCATCCGCGCCGGCAGCATCCGCAGCCCGGCTTCAGGAGCGGCGGTCGAGATCGCGACCTGCTCCGGCCAGGCCGTGGCGGCCACGGCCAACTGGGACATTCGGCCTCCTGCATCCTTGGCAGACACGGTCTCGTCGGGCACAAGCAGCATGCCGCCGGTCGCGCTGGCCAGCGCCGCGAGACACGGCCAATTGACCTGAGGGCCGATGCCGATTGCCGAGAACGTGATGTGCTTGCCGCGAAGTGTCTCCAGGATCCGCTGGAAATCGCCGGGGTCGATGCCCCCGAGGCCGGGGCCGTCTCCGATGTAGACGATCGAGCGACCGCCGGCAGGGGCGGCCGCCTGCGTTTCACCCACGAGTTCGACCGCACGGTCGAGTACCTCGATCAGATCGGTCGAGCCCAGTGGCGTCCGGGCGTCGAGGGCGGTGAGCGAGGTCTTCACCGCCGGATCGCCGGCTGGCACGAAGCCATCACCCAGTGGCACGCAGGACACGTCTGCCGCTGCGGTGAGGTAGCGATCGAC
>JBBAVO010000427.1:0-2154 GCA_040397635.1 Pirellulales bacterium | reverse complement strand
AGGAGCAGTTGGTTGAGCCCCTCGCCCAAGTAGGCAGAGAGTTCGGTGCGGAAGGTCTTGCCGCGTGGCGTGGTCGATGCATTTTCGGCAGCCGGGGCGTCGCGGAATTCGCCAATCAGCGAATTGCCAAGGATCTCGACACTGGCAACGTTGCCTGCCTTCACCTGGCGGACAAACTCGTCGTAGCTGACGGTGGCCGGCGCCGCTGCCTGTTCGCGGGCAAACATGGTCGCCAGGGCGAGCGCGCCCAGGATCGCCATGATGAGCACCGGCATGTTCAGCGGCGGTCCGAAGATCGAAAACGGATTCGCGGGTCCCTTGTTTGCCGAACCCTTGTTGGAGGGGTCTTTGGGGGCCGGAGCGGTAGTCATCAAGCATGGCTCGCTGGGGGTGGCCGCAGGCGGCGGACGGATTCGGAATCGACTTCATAGTGTAGTCTACGAGAGGAGTTGGCAAACGGACTTGCCCGTGCTGGCTGGAACACCGTCGTGTTCCCCGCGGGTGCCCGAGGTCATTCGTGGCGGGTGGAGCGATGGCAGACACGCAGCCAGTTGAAACGCCAGTGAAACGCGGCGTCGTGGCGGTCGCCCGGCGGGGTGCATGCTTTCTCGCGATCCGGCGGGGAGAACTGGTCGCCGCCCCCGGCCGACTCTGTTTTCCTGGGGGGCACATCGAGCCCGGAGAGGCGGAACACGAGGCTGTGGTGCGCGAGTGCCGCGAGGAACTGGCCGCGCTGGTGCAGCCCCGCGAGTGCGTGTGGCGGAGTGTGACGTCGTGGGGCACGTCGCTGGCGTGGTGGACGGTGGAGGTGTCTGGCGACTCGGAACTTGTGCCGCATCCGGTCGAGGTGGCGGAGATCCTCTGGCTCTCTGCGGAAGAGATGATCCGTGAGCCGACTCTGCTCGAAGGCAATCGCACGTTTCTCGAGGCCGTGCTCAGCGGCGACGTGCGGCTGGAGGGATGAGAGAGTTCCGCTATTCGCTATCTTTGCCGAGGATGATGCCCTGAGGCTCCTGGGGCGGTGGGAGTGGTGCCGGGTTGGCGGCGGCGTCGAGCATGGCGCGGAAGCGGTTGGGGAGTGGTGCCGCGGAGGCCTGGGGGGCGGTGCCCGGCGTCTTTTGTCGTGAGGCCTCGAGATCACGGCGGCCGGTCGCAGCGGTCAGCCACTGTTCGAGCGTGGCCCGCTCCGCGGTCGTCAGCGGAGCCATGGTGAGGCTAATGCCGGTGGAGGAGACAGGGTGACGGGCGCTGATCGTGGTGAGGAACGGCGTGGCGTTGCCCTCCTTGCCGATCGAGCGAAAGAGGGTCTCGACGTTGGCGAGCGTGACGCCGCGATCGATCCGGCCTGAGACGTCGCCGCGGTTGAAGTGGGGCGCGTGGGCCGTGGGGCCGCCGTGGCATGCGCCCGCGGCACACTTATTGAGGATCAGCGGCTGCACGTGCTTTGTGAACCGGGCCATCAGGTGGGGCGGGAGGTCGGCGGCGGGAAGCAGCGACGGCGTGCCGACGAGGACAGCGATCGCGACGACGCTCCCCCGGAGAGCCTTGAAGAGACGGCGTGGAGGCCGGCATGTGCGGGCGGGAGACACCGGGCTGAGGCGTGGCATGGGGACGATCCGTTCGCGGGGCGTGGCGGCACCTGCCACCAGCGTGGGGCGGGAGGGTAGGCGTGTGGGGAATCGGCAGCAAGGTGGGCTGGATACGGCCGTCGCCAGCGGCTACAAAACTGCGGCGAAGACTGCCAAACAGCCTCGACACACACCTTCTCTACAACCTTCTTTATTGGAGACGATGCGCGATGGAGCGGACGTTCGTGATGTTCAAGCCCGACTGCCTGGAGCGTGGCCTGCTGGGCCGGATGGTGAGTCGGTTTGAGGAGAAGGGCCTGCGGCTGCTGGCGATGAAGATGCTCCGTGTGACGCCGGTGCTGGCGAAGCAGCACTATGCCGAGCACGTTGAGAAGCCCTTCTACCCGCAACTCGAGGAGTTCATCACGGCATCGCCGGTGGTGGCGACCGTCTTCCAGGGCCCCGAGGTGATTCGGGTGGTTCGCGACATGCTGGGAGCCACGAGCGGACTGAAGGCAGCGCCCGGCACGATCCGGGGTGACTTCTCGTCGAGCCGGCAGATGAATCTCGTGCACGCGTCCGATTC
>JBBAVO010000426.1:0-2160 GCA_040397635.1 Pirellulales bacterium | reverse complement strand
GCCGTCGCCGATGAGGTGGCGGTAGAAGATGGGGCGCATCTGGGCGTTGACGACGACGCCGTCGATGATGTTCTGGCCGCCTTCGCGGGCGGCGGGGTTCGACGGCTCGTAGACGGAGGATCGGGCGTCGCCGATGCGGTGGGCCAAGATGAGTTGCAGGGCGGGATAGCCCGTGGTCTGGGCGGTGGCGCGGAAGAAGACCTCGCCGTCGCGGTCGATGGCGATGGAGGCGATGCGCTGCATTTCCCGCCAGGTGTAGCGGCCTTGCAGGTCGGCCACCCGGGACCATTGCTCAAAGAAAGTCTCAGCGGCCAAGTCCCACGCTTCGTCGCCCGAGCGGGCTTGCGGTCTGATGCCGCTGCCGACCGAGTAGCGGGCTTTCTCGTTGACGAGGCCGCGGAGAAATGGGGCGTTGTTGTAGAGCCAGCGGCTCAATTTCATCAGGCGCTCGCGGTCGGCGCCGCTGACGTCGATGTGGGAGTCGACGGCGGTGGCGTTGTAGGGGAAGCGGCGCTGGATTGAGGGCCGGGCGGCTTCGTAGCTTTGGGCGCGCGGGTTGAAAGCGCGGGTCAGGAGTTTCCAGCGGTCGGCGATTTTCATGTCATCGGATAGTTGAACGCGGCGATCATGGTCTTCTGCGGCTTGCGCGTCAGATACGCTTCGAGCTGGGCGTCGGTCATGTCTTTGATGAGGGCCCAGCAACTGAGGGCGAGCTCGGCGACGGTCGAGGCCGTCATGTCGGGCGGCAGGGAGTAGCTGAAGGATTTGCCGCCCATGCTGGCACTGACGAGGAGGCGGCCGCCTTCTTTGGACGCGCTGTATTGGTTGGCGCCGATGGTTTCGAGCGCGGTGATGGTTTTCGCTGCGTTCTTACCGGAGGATAACCAGGCTGAGAAAATGAACGCGCGCGGAGACACGCGACTGGGGGCGTGTCAATTATTCGGCGGGGTCGGGCTTGGGCTTGATGATGTTGCCGAATTCGGCGAGGGCGAGGATCATGAGCTCGGCGTCGAGCATGTGGTTGGGGCGGCGGCCGATCTGTTTCCAGAGGTAGGTCTCGCGGCCGGTGAGCGGGCTGCGGCGGACGATCTTGCGGTGGGCGTCGAGGTGGGCTTTGTATTCTTCGCTGGCGTCGGCGGCGACGGTCCAGGCGGGGCCTTTGCCGCCGCGGAGCCACTCGAGGACGTCTTGCGCGGCGGGTGAGCTGAAGAGCATGAGGAACCACCCGCGGCGGTAGGGACGGATGACGGAGATGGCTTTGCGGAGGGTTTTGCCGAGTTTGACGCCGTAGCCTTCGAGGCGGTCTTCGCCTTTGGCTGGGATGTAGCGGTTGCGGATGCAGACGTCCAAGACTTCGTCGGTGCGGAAGCCGGAGTCGATGACGACGAGTTTGGCCATGGCGCCGCCGATATTGCGGAGTTGGTCGAGGCCGAGCTCGGTGACTTTGAATTCGATGTCGGCCCAAGTGGTGAGGCGGCCTTCGTCGATGAGGCGGCTGCTGCCGTCTTTGGCGAAGGCGCGGGCAACGAAGTAGAAGCAGTCTTGCTGAACGTCGACGGCCATGATGCGGGCGGTTCCCTCCTCGACGGGGGCGCGGAGGGTGTATTCGCCGACGGTGAGCGGGCGGGACTCGGTGGTCATGGCTTCCTCCCAGGGCTCGGCGAGGATGCTGTTGACGAAATCTTGCAGGCCCATGAGGGATTGTTTGTCTTGAAGGAATTTGACGGCGAGGGCGCCGAAGCTGCGGCGGACGGAGTAGAGGGCGCTGAGGTGGTAGCTGCGGTGGCCGGGGAGCGCGCCGGGGTTTTCGGGACGCCATTGGCCGTCGCGGAGCATCTTGGTTTTGCTGGCGTCGGTGATGGGGCCGGCGCAATGCGGGCACTCGAGGCGGGCGGTCTCGCGGACGCGCTTAAGGTCCCATTTGTCCTGGTCGAGGCGGGCGTCGTCGTCCCATTTCATCATGGGCCACGCGAGGGTGGTGGCGGCGGAGCAGTGGGGGCACGGGACCCAGAAGCGGCGTTGGTCGCCTTCGAGCCAGGCTTTCCAGATCGAACCTTCCTGCGTGGTGGGGGTGGAGGTTTGGACGATGAGGGCCATGGGGAAGCTGGCCGTGCGCTGGACGGCGAGCTGGACGGCGGCGGCTTCCTGCTTGGTTTTGGT
>JBBAVO010000425.1:0-2178 GCA_040397635.1 Pirellulales bacterium | reverse complement strand
CTCGACCGCTTCGGCAACCTTCTCGATCTGCCGCGCAAGCCGGCCGGAAAGCGACTTCGCCGGCTCGGCGCGGGTGGCGATCGTGTCGATCTCGGCGTAGAAGTTGTCGCCGAAATGCAGCGACAGGGCAGCCGCCTTCACGCCGTCGCCGAAAAAGCTGCCGAGCGGTTCGACGAGCCCGGCGAGTGGACCGGCCATCAGGGGCCGGCCGTCGGTCAGCAGGTAGTATGGCGACCCGAGCAGCGTGAGATGACGGGTGCGGTCGAGCATGCCGACGAGCTGCTCCAGATCCTGTGGCAGGCTCGCCGCAAGCGCATCGTCGTCCTGCTCCGGGCCGGCAGTCCGCGCCGCTACCATCGCGTCGAGAATTGCCGCCGGCCCCATCACGAGCACTCGGCCCTCCTCAGCTGCAGGGAGCCAGAAGGAGAGCGACGTGCCGGCATGGACCGTCTCCCCGTCAACATCCCTCTCCGTCGTCTCGCCCCACGCCTTCGCCCGCGCATCGGCATCGTCCAGCAGGGGCGACGGCTCGCGAAACCGCACCGTCCAGCCGCTCACCACATCTCCGGAGCTTGCCGCGGCGTCGCCGCCCGCCTGCCAGCCTGCCTGCACCTCCGCGATGTCCTCGAGCCTGCAGCCGCAGAGCGTGTCGAGTGTGGCGATTCCCTCCGCCACGCGGGGGCCGAGCGACGCGACGAACTGCCGGCCCTCCTGATCGGCCACGATCGCCGCTGGACGGGCCAGCAGAATCAGCTGGGATCCTGGCGGCAGATAGGCGAGCGACGGCGGCTTGCCGGCGGTGGGTGACGCCCACGGCAGGTCGGCAGACTCGACGATCTGCAGCTGCGGTTCGTTCGCAGGCTTCGTGCCGGCAGACTGGCTGGTTGCCGACTCTGCCGGATGCTCTTCCGTCTGTTCTTCGCCCGGCTTCTGCTGAGGAGCGTCACGCGTGGCAACGCCGCCCTGGGGCTCCTCATCGCCGTTTTTCTGTTGCGTTCGCGGTGCCGGTGCCGAACCGTTTTGCCACAGGGCGATCGCCAGCGACAGCAGCACGAGGCCACCGGCAATACCCAGGCCGATCATGCCGAGCCGGGCCGCCCGCTTGCGTGCGGCCCGGCTCGCGACGTCGATGACCGATGATCCCGCCGCACCCCCACCGCCAACCCCAACCCCAACCCCAACCCCAGTCCTCGCGAACGCAGCCGCCGGCGGTGACGGCGCGGCACCCATCGGAGGAATCGCGGGCGGGGCCGCGGACGCCGCCGGCGGAACGGCCTGCCCTCCGGCACCGACGGCCGTCGTCTGCGGCGGCAGCGAGCCGGAGACGGGGGACATGCCGATGCAGCCTGCCAACGCGTCTGCCGCTTCGGCCGCATCGGGATACCGGCTGGCCGGATCCCGGGCCACCAGGTAGGAGACAAGCGTCGCCACTTCAACGGGCACCTGCGGCGGGCCCAGCGGCGGCGGGCCCACGAACGCCGCCTGTGAGAGCGTGCGTTGGGCATCTCCCTGCCAGCATGGGGCCACACCGGTGAGCAGGGCGTGGAGCATGCAGCCGAGCGCATAGACGTCGCTGCGTTCGTCGCTGAAGCGGCCCGGCAGCATCAGTTCGGGAGCCACGAACGAGGCCCGACGTCCCAACGCGGAGACTCGCTCGGTGGCATCGATCGGCGCTTGTCCAGGCACGGCGTGCGGGTCGCCCGCCAGCGGCACCTGCAGGAGCCGCACCCGCCCCGTGCGCTCGCCACCTCCACCGCTCGCCGGCTCGCGGCGCAGGGCGTCGAGAGACAGGTCGCCGTGCACGGCGCCGCGGCGATGCAGTTCGGCCACAGCCAAGAAGATCGGGAGCATGAGCCGGCAGGCCTCCGCCGGCGGTAGCGGCCCCAGCCGGGCCAGTTCATCGGCCAGCGACAGCCCAGCCACGTCTTCGCAGACGATGAATCGATTGCCATGCGCCTGCTCGAGCGCCCAGGTCCGGCTGAGGATCGGGTCGATCGCATCGTGGGCGATCGTCGTTCGCCGCACGACCTCAGTCCAGACGTCCACCCGCTGGCAGAGCTTCCGGTCGAGCAGCATGAGGCACACACTGCGGCCGGATGGCTCGTGCCGACCGCGAAACAGACGCCCCGGGCCGTCGTTCTCCAGACGCTCCATGAGTCGGTAGTCACCGACGAAAAA
>JBBAVO010000424.1:0-2178 GCA_040397635.1 Pirellulales bacterium | reverse complement strand
GCATCCGTGAGGGGCTGCCCACGCCCCGAGAGCCGGCGTTGGCGGCAAGCGAAGGCAGGATGCCGAGAGCGCAGCCGCCATCGAGTGAGCGAAGGGCAGGATGCCCGTAGCGAACGTCCGGCGACGGGGCGTGGGCAGCCCCGAACCGTCGCCATACCCTACGGCTGGTCTTCAGAGTCACCGATGACGGCGTCTTCTTCGTCGATCCCGGCGGCCACCTTGCCGTCGTGATTCTTGAAGAGATGGTCGTCGCCGTGGAGATCTCCCGGCCCGAGTCGCTTCACGTGGCCGTCTTCGAAGAGCACGTGGTGGATGCCGTCGGGATGGTTGCTGCTCCGTTCGCCACCATCGTTCGGGGCATCGGCCATCAGTGGATGATGGGCACGGCGACGATCGAGATTCGGCCGCAATGCTCCCGACCCATCACGATGGCCGAGCGTGTAGCCGTAGTCACCCCCCATCGTCCTCACCATCTCCTCGAACTGCGGCGTGCCGACAGCCGCGTTGAGTTCCTCCAGCGACGGCACCCGGAAGGTACCGCTCCTGGAGAGCGGCGTATCGGGACAGATGAGCGTGCCGTCGTCTGCCACCAGACGCTGCTCCGAGACGAGCGTGGGAGCATAGAGTCCGGCTCTCGACAGCGGCCCCGAGTCGGGCGGTGTGGGGAAGACCCGATGGGCGTCGGCATAGCCCTGAAGTGCGCCCGACGTCTTGAGCAGATTGCGTTCCGCACGCCGAGCGCGGGCCTGCGAGATGGAATCGAGCAGGAGCGGCGCCACGAGCACGCAGGCGGCCAGTGCCGAAGCAGCCATGATGGCGCGATCGACCCAGGCCCGGGCCCCACGGCCCTGCGGCGGCGCGTCCTCTGCTGTCAGGCCTCGCGGCATCGGCAGCGGTCGGCTGGCCGAAGCCTTGGCGGCGGCCTCTTGCTCGACGATGAATCGCATCGTGCGGCCCGCGAGACCGGCAGGAACCGGCAACACGTCGCGATCGCCCGCCAGCGGTTCGAGTGCCAGTTGCAGTCGATCGAGATCATGACGCAGCGCCGGACCGCGCAGCGGATCTGCCAACGCCATCTCGATCGCTTTCGCTTCGGACGGTTCGATGGCCCCTAGAAGGTGGCCGACAAGGTCTTCTCGCATGACAAATACTCACATCATTCGTGATTCACGACGAACCTTCAGTGGGGCGTCAGGTTCGTTTTCATCGTTTTTATTCCGGACGCTCAACGCGCATGACCGCTTTCCTGCCATGCCTCGTTGAGTTTGAGTAAGGCCGCATGCAACCGGCTCTTCACGGTTCCCACCGGAATGCCGAGCACATCTGCCGCCTCGCGATACTTCATGCCTTGGTTGTAGACGAGGATCAGGGCGCTCTTGAGCGGATCGGGGAGTTCCTCGACCGCCGACCGCACCCAGGTCTTCGCCTCCTCGTCCTCCAGTTTCTGATCGGCCGTCTGGCCCCTGCCCGCGAGCATTTCCACGAGCGAACCGACGTCGTCATCTCCACCCGTGCGATGATCGAGGCTCACCATCCGGTGGCGACGATTGCGACGCTGGGCATCGATGGCCTGATTGGTTGCGATCGTGTAGAGCCAGGGGCGAAACCGCCGGCCGTCCTCAAAATTCTCCCGCTTCAGGTGGACCTGTAGAAACGTGGCCTGAAACACATCCTCCGCCATCTCCGCGCTGCCGAGGTAGCGACGAAGGTAGCTGAACAATTCGCGTTCATACCGGTGAACGAGCGACTCGAATGCGGCCGCGTCGTCCCCAGACCGAACCCGACCAATCAATTCCTCATCGGTTGTCCCAGCCCCCACGTCCAGGCGTTGCGTCAACGGTTCGACAGCCGAACCGCCGCCGGACCGGTTGTCGTGCCCTGAACTGGAGTGGGACTCGTGCAAATCCATCGGTCCTACGCGGGCCCAGCGGGAAAAGTTCGCGGGGGAAAACCCCATGCCGAAAGTCCGGTGACGAAAGAACGAACGGCGACCATGCAGCGGTCGCCCGCCCAGTCCGGAGTATAGCCACCGGAGCGGGGGTGCGGGGAATTTTTGGGGCCCCAAACAGGCTTCCAAAGAGGTGCTGTGGCGGGCCCGATTTGACTTTTCCGGCGGCTCTACCGACATTCCGGCCACGGCCGTGGCGGCTCACGGCCCCGCACCATTCACGGCCCCGC
>JBBAVO010000423.1:0-2205 GCA_040397635.1 Pirellulales bacterium | reverse complement strand
CGACTCGCTCAGGACAGGCTTCCGCCTGTCGTTGCGGCAAGATGCCGATGTTTCGCGTGGATACAGAAAGTGGTGGTGTCGTAGCGATCGTGCCGCCCGCTGGCCTGAAAAACGGGCAAAAAACGACTGAAAAATCATTGAACCGGTCGGGGGCGTTGGTATTTTCGAGTTCCAGTTCGGATGCAATCGGCGACGGCCGGTGATCCGGTTACGGCACGTTTCCCCACGCCCCCATCCCCCAGGGAATTCGCACGGCATGCCTCTCGCACACCATCCCGATTCCGACGAAGTTGACTGCCTCCTGCGCAACTGCGAACTGCGGAATGAAATCGAACCCTACCTCGATGAGGCGATCTGGGAGATCGACTTTCGCCTTCTGCCCACTGCCGTCGAAAACCGGTTCCTTGAATCGATGCTGGCCTGGGAGCGGGCGCCGCTGGTTCCGATCGCCCGCTGGTTCGAACCCCCGATGGCCCTGCAACCCGCCTGCACGCTCGACGACGACCAACTTCGGGAACGCCTCTGGGAGACGATCGAGAAGCTCTACTCGCAGCGCATCGTGCTCGATTTCACCGATCATCTTCCCGACCGGGAACTCTATGCCCTCATCCGCCGCGACATCCTGCCGGCCACGGTGAAGCGGGTGGACCTGCCCGACAACTATTTCCACTGGGACTGCAGCGCGTGGGATTGCGGTGCTCGGGACTCAGGCACCACCGATGCCGAGGATGCAACGGTCTGGCTCACCTACTACGCCACCGACGAGGAGCGGGAGCAGTGGAGCCTCGAAGAAGGCCGTGATCCCCCTCCGCGGGCTGTTCCGCCCTATCCGCGAGCACTGCCGACCGCGCCGGTCTGATCCGCGTCCCGCAGCATCTCCGGGGGTTTTCTCTGGGCTGTCTCCAGCCGTATGCTTCTGGAGGTCGTCGTCATCCTGCGGAGATGCATCGTGAAGTGCAGACATCAGTGGTTCACCTGCCTTGGTGGTTGCCTCGGCATGCTCGCGGTCCTGCTGCCGGTCGCCCGTGGAGCCGACGAGTCGGCGATCCGAACGGCGATCGCGGAGGCGTCGGCCTATCTGATCGACCGGGGTCAGGCCGCCGACGGCGGTTTCTCGACGCAGGCCGGCCCCGCCGTCACGGCGCTGGCGGTGACGGCGCTGGTGAAGACCGGTACGCCCGTCGATGCCCCGGCCGTGCAAAAGGGGATCGACTACCTGCTCCGCTTCAAGCAGGCAGACGGCGGCATCTATCCGCCCGACTCGTTCGTGTCGAACTACGAGACCTCGATCGCACTGGTGGCACTGGCCGCCTGCAACCGCGACGGACGCTACGACGAACCGATCAAGGCGGCACAGGCCTTCGTGAAGGGACTGCAGTGGGACGATGGTGAGGGGAAGGGCTCAGCCGACCCGGCCTACGGCGGCGCCGGCTACGGCCGCAAGGGCCGGCCCGATCTCTCCAACACGTCGTTCCTGATCGAGGCCCTGCGGAGCGTGGGCACGGGGGCCGACGACCCGGCGATCCAAAGGGCGCTCGTGTTCGTGTCGCGAACGCAAAACCTCGAGGGCTCCCACAACCCGCTGCCGTTTCCCGCCAAGAACCCTGATGGTGGCTTCTACTACACGCCCGCCGCCGGGGGCGAAAGCCAGGCTGGCACCACGCCCGAGGGGGGCTTGAGGAGCTACGGCTCGATGACCTACGCGGGGCTCAAGAGCATGATCTTCGCCGGGCTCACCAGGGACGATCCGCGGGTCAAGGCGGCGGTGGCGTGGCTGGCGAAGCACTACACCTTCACCGAGAACCCGGGCCTGGGTGACGCCGGCCTCTACTACTATTTCCAGACGGCCGCCAAGGCCCTCGACACCCTCGGCGACGAGACGTTCACCGACGCAGCCGGCGTCAATCACGCCTGGCGGAGCGAACTGGCCGACGCCATCATCGCGCGGCAGCAGCCTGACGGCTCGTGGGTAAACTCAAACCCGCGTTGGATGGAGGGAGACCCCAACCTCGTCACCAGCTACACGCTGCTGGCGCTGGCCTCCTGCCTGTCCAAGCCCCCGGCCGCACAGTAGCGCGACATTCGGGATCGATGAAGCCGGTGCTGACGGGCCGCACTGGTTCGCCGGCTGCGGCATGCTCGTCGGAGGAGGAGCCGGGATCGGCGAAGCTGGAGGAGACGAGGAGGATGTCCGACTTGTTGTGC
>JBBAVO010000422.1:0-2210 GCA_040397635.1 Pirellulales bacterium | reverse complement strand
CAGCCGTGTGATTCGCCGCTGGCAGACATACGTTGTTTCCCGGAGGTTCTGACGCTGAACGACCTTACAGAATGAACTGTCGATCCGTCTGGAAGAAAGAACGCTGCCGCCCGGAATTCGTTACAGCCCGCCCAAAAAAGAAAAAACCCTGCCCACCGCGACTTTTTTCTGGACGGATCCCGAGGGCCTGGCGACAGTTACGTGGCGACAGTCATACGGATTGATCCCCCAACGCCCCCGAGACCTGCCCCATGGCATCCGCTCCCGACGTGCTCGTCGAATTCGTGAAAGCCTGCCTGGAACGCGGGATGCCCCGGGCTGACATCGGCCGCGCGATTGAATCCGGCGGGTGGTCACCGCGTGAGGCGAAGGGTGCCCTCGACGCCTTCGCCGACTCGCTTCTGCCCGTGCCCGTGCCCAGGAAACGGGTGTCGAGTTCGCCACGCGACGCCTTTCTCCATCTGCTTGGCATGGCCATGCTCTACACGGCCGCATTCGCCACAGGCACGATCCTGTTTCAATTCGTCGATCGCTGGCTGCCCGCGGCGGCGGACGATGCGCTCGGTATCTCCAGTGGCTCGCTGCGGGCGGCGGCGGCCGCTTTGCTCGTATCGCTTCCGATCCTGGGGCTGGCGCACCGCACGATCGGCCGCGATGCGAGCCGCGACCCGGCCCTGCGGCTGACCCCGATCTATCGCACGCTCGCCTACCTCACGCTGCTGATCACATCGCTCGTCATGGCCGGCGACCTGATCGCCGCCATCGTCTGTTTTCTTTCTGGCGAATTGACGGTTCGCTTCATCCTCAAGGCGTTGATCATTCTCCTGCTCTCCGGCGGCATCTACCTCTGGTTTGCCAGTGACGTTGGCCGCGAGGAGAGCATCACTGCCACGACCGGAACAACCACGATCCCGCCTCCACCGCCCTGGCGGGATTGGCTTCACCGGATTGGGGCGGCTGTGGCCATTGTCTCGATGCTGGCCGCGCTCTATGCCGCCGGCAGTCCGTTCCGACAGCGGCAACTCCGGCTCGACGCCCGACGCATTGGTGACCTCCGTGCTATCCAGCAGAATGTCGAAACCTACTTCGAACGCGAGGGCGTCATGCCCGTCACGCTCGAGGCGCTCGCGGACAACCCGGCAACATTCCTGCAGAACACGACCGACCCCGCGACGAGACAACCGTATCGATACGAGCGGATCAACGCCGACACGTACACGCTCACCGCAACGTTCGACCTGCCCTCGCCTCCCGCGCAGGAGCAACCCGCTTGGAACCGTGATGGGTTTTTCAAGCACATCGCCGGCGAACAGTCGTTCCGGCTCTCGGCACCAAAACAGCCCAAGAACTAGGGAATGCATAACACACAAACCCGGCCGGGAAGGACTCCCGGCCGGGCTCGTTGTGATTGAACCAGAGGGCTCTGATCCGTCTACGCTGGACTAGAAGCCGGCGTAGGTGACGAGGATGTCGCCGTGCTTCTGGAAGCGGATGATCACCGAGCAGCCGCAGGCGTAGTCATACCGCACCTGGCCGCAGCCGAGCAGCGTGCACCGCGAGGTCTCGCAGGGGCAGCCCTGGCAGCAGGCCGGCAGGCAGACCGGCACAGCTACCGTTTGGCAGGTTTCCGGGCTCGTCGGATTCAAGACCGTCTCGTACGTCGGCTCCGCGCAGCAGCCCTTCGCACACTTGTGCTTGTGGGCATGCTTGTGGCGATACTTGATGCAGGGGTTGGTCGGACAGCAGGTCTCGGCACCGCAGCCTGGTTCGAGGCCGCACGAAGGCTCGAGAGCACAGCCGGGCTCGAACTGGCTGCAGCCAACACCTTCCGGTGCCGCACAGCCGGGGTCAGCCTGACGACGATGGTGGCCAAAACCCGCGTCGGCGAGCGAGGAGACGGCAAACGACAGGGCGACCGCAAGACCGCAAAACAGCGAACGACTCATGATTTGAGCCTCCAAAAGAAAAGTTGGCAGTGACTGGGGGGACCGCGAAAGGGCATTCCGCGGGTGAAGCCGGGATGCCGCCCGAAGCTTCAAGCAACTCTGGCACACGAATGGCGAATGTCAAAAAGCGCTGTTTTCCGCTGTTTCAGGCGCCTCCTTCTGATGAATCCGAGAGGGGCACGGACTGCCCCGAACCTCCCCATCAGCCCGACTCACAACCTCACGCCATCATCTGGCGGAAGCGGCCGAAGAGGTAGGCGGAAT
>JBBAVO010000421.1:0-2212 GCA_040397635.1 Pirellulales bacterium | reverse complement strand
ACGTGGAGAATCTCGCCGGTGATGCCGAACGAGTCCTTCGAGAGCAGCCAGGCGCCGGCCTTGCCGACCTCGTCCTGCGTGATGTTGCGGCCCATCGGCGCCATCCGCTCATAGAGGCCGAGCATCTCGTCGACACCAGCCCCGCGGCCGGCGAGCGTGCGGACCGGGCCGGCGCTCACCGCGTTGACGCGAACACCAGCGGGTCCGAGATCGTAGGCCATGTACTTCACGCAGGCATCGAGCGTCGCCTTGCAGACGCCCATGATGTTGTAGCCGGGGACGACCTTCTCACCGCCGAAGTAGGTGAGCGTGAGGATCGAGGCGTCTTTGGAGAGGATCTTGCGGCAGAGACGGCCGACCGCCAGCAGGCTGTAGGCGCTCGTCTCCATGGCGGTGCGGAAGCCCTCGCGGCTGCAGTCGGTGGTCTCCCCCTTGAGGTCGTCGAGCGGGGCGTAGGCGATCGAGTGCACGACGAAGTCGATCGTGCCAAACTCCTGCTTGGCCCGGTCCATCACGGCGGCGATCTGCTCGTCATTGGAAACGTCCATCGGCACGAGGAACTTCGCGTTTGGCTCGGGATCGGTGAGCTGGGCCACGCGGCGGCGATTTCGCTGCCGCTCGTCGTCGGGGCGGTCGGGGAGGTGGGAGAAGCCGATCTGGCCGCCGCCCGCGAGAATCTCCTTCGCGATGGCCCAGGCGAGCGAGTGATCGTTGGCAACGCCGAGAACCAGACCCTTCATTCCATCGAACCTGCCCATGGGAATCCTCTTTGCAAGTGGTGTCGTGTGCGGAGGAGGAAATGTAGCGGGTCTGCCGGAATCGCTCAACGCGGCGTGTGGGCCGCGGGCCTTGCCGGGCGATGATCCGATGGGTAAAACTGTCGCTGAAGCCTCGTTAGCTCAATTGGTCAGAGCATCTGACTCTTAATCAGAGGGTTCTTGGTTCGAGTCCAAGACGAGGCACTCAGCCGACGTGCAGCATCCGTGAAGAAGGCTCTGCCAACCACCAACCACGAATTGAGTTGGAATGGCAGGTGTCGTATGACCTCGACATGATCGTGCGGCCGCTCGCGCGGTGACCTCCCTGACGCGTCCGGAGGTGGGGACGGGGGTCCGAGGCCTACGACTTCGGTGCTTGCGATTCCGGCTGCTTCCGATCGAGCATGAAGAGCACGCCACCGATCAGGCCGCAGAGGATCGAGCAGGCGAGCCAGAGGAGGCCGATGGCCACTGCCCGCTCCGGCAGCACGCCATGCGGCTCGAGCAGCAATTCGAGCCCCTGCTCGCGGATTCCCAGGCCAAGCATGCTGATCGGGAGCACCATCGCCAGCGTCAAGATGGGCACCACGGCGAACCACACGGCCAGCGACAGCGACACCCCCAGCGATTTGGCGACGAGCGCCACGGCCACGGAGCCGCCCATCTGGATCAGCAGGCTCCAGGCGATCGCGCGGGTCATCAGGCCAGGCTGCTGCTGGTATGGCAGCAATCGGGCAAGGAATTGGCGGGCCGCATGATGTTCGGGAATGAGTGCCAGCAGCCGATCGATCGAGCCTACTCCGAGCCAGAAAGCCAGCATCGCCGCTCCCAGCAGTGCTGCTCCCACGGCGAGCGAGGCGGGAAGCGACAGTGCACCTCGCGTGGCCAGGAGAGCCGTGCCTCCCAGCACTCCTACCGCCGCCAGGCCGGCGAGCCTGTCAGCGACGATGGTGCAACCGGCGAGCAGCCGGCTGGATGTCGAGTCGGCCAGCCGGAAGGCTTTGAACACGTCGCCGCCGATCGACGATGGCAGACAGAGATTGAAAAACAAGCCCTCGAAGAACCTCCAGAGAAACGTGCCGAGCGAAAACGGGAAGCCGATCGGCCTGGCGAGTAAGGCCCAGCGTATGGCAGCGACTGCCTGCACGAGCACGCTGACTCCCAAAGCCGCGATCCACCAACGCCAGTCGCAGTCCTGCAGGAGTTTGAGAAAGGCTTCCCACTTGATCCCCGACAGCACCATCGCCATCAGTGCCACCGTCACCACCACCCGCAGCAGCGGCATGAGCCAGCCCGGCAGGCGGCGGCGTGGGCGAGCATCGGTGGACTCAGCATCGCGATGATCGTTCATGAGTGCACACTCTGTTCAGGTGCGGACTTCCCGTGGCGGAGATGCCACCGCGTGGCCAGCTTGCGGTAGGTGAACATGAACCAGAGGTTTGGCCACGAGAACA
>JBBAVO010000420.1:0-2217 GCA_040397635.1 Pirellulales bacterium | reverse complement strand
GGGCCGCGGCGCCCGCGGCATCGTTGACCCGAAAGTGCCCGCTGATCTCAAGGCCAAGGGCATCACAAACTGACGAGGTGATTCGATGGTTTTGCGTGTACTGACCGTGCTGGCTGCGTGCGTGGCATCCTGCGTCTCCACTGCCGCCGAGTGGCCCGACTGGCGTGGACCGCAGGAAAACCGCGCTGCCGGCGGCCCGCCGCTGGTGACGTCGTTCGATCCCGAAAAGGGCACGAACATTCTCTGGAAGAACGACGAGGCGGGGGGCATCTCCACACCGGTGATCATGGGGGACAAGCTCTACACCCTCGTGCGGCACAAGCCTGGCACGAAGGAGGAGGCCGAGAAGGTGCTCTGTCTTGATGCGGCCACCGGAAAGAAGCTCTGGGAAAACATCTTTAATGTCTACCTCTCCGACGTGCCGGCCGAGCGGGTCGGCTGGTCGGCCGTGATCGCCGATCCGGCGAGCAATACCGTCTTTGCCCATGGTGTCTGCGGCGTATTCACGGCGATCGATGCCGCAACGGGCAAGACGCGGTGGCAGCGTTCGCTTCACGAGGAGTTCGGGTTTCTCTCCACCTACGGCGGCCGGACGAATGTCCCGGTCGTGTTCGAGGATCTCGTGATCGCCAGCGCCGTCGTCACCGGCTGGGGCGACACGGCCCGGCCCGCCCACCGCTTCCTGGGGCTCGACGCGAAGACAGGCGAGGTCCGCTGGATGAACGGCACAAAGGAACTCCCCGAAGATACGACCTACAGCACCCCATCGCTGGCGAATGTCGGCGGACAGGCGGCGCTCATCTTCGGGTCGAGCGACGGCAGCGTCTGGAACCTCCAGCCGCGCACGGGCAAGGCCGTCTGGAATTTCAAATTGTCGCGGCGGGGATTGAATGTCGCCCCCCTCGTTGACGGCGAGACGGTCTACATCTCGCAGGCCGAGGAGAATCTCGACAACACCACGATGGGCTCGGCCACCGCCTTCAAGGCCGCCGGTTCGGGCGACATCACCGCCACCAACGCGATCTGGCAGCGAAAGGGCGTGATGGACGGCCGGGCGATGCCGGTCGTGCTTGGCGAGCGAATCTATTTCGTCGATGACGGCGCGAAGGTCTACGTGTTCGACAAGGCGACGGGCCAACCGGTCGGCAAACCCCAGAAACTACTCGGCACGATCGTCCGCGGCAGCCCACTCGTAGCGGATGGAAAACTCTACATCTGTTCGACCGGCGGCTGGCACGTGCTCGAGCCCACAAAGGATGGCCTGAAGTTCGTCAACCGGATGCGGCTCAGCGAGGAGGATGAGGTCACAGCCTCACCCATCGCCTGCAACGGACGGATCTACCTGACGACCGGCGAACGGCTCTATTGTCTGGGCGACAAGTCAGCCGCTTTGTCATCCTCCGCGAGCGTCCCGCCGACGCTGCCGCAGCAGGTGTCGGATGCGACCAAGGCCCCCGCCGGCGAGCCCGCCTGGCTGCAGGTGGTGCCGGCCGAGGCGCAGATCGCCGCGGGCGAAACGCTGCCGCTGAAAGTGCGGCTGTTCGACGCCGCCGGCCGCTTCGTGAAGGAGTCTTCGGCCGAGTTCACCACGACCGCCGGCACGGTCTCAGGCGACGGCCGCTTCACCGCGCCGGTCGGCACGCATGCCGCGGCGCTCGTCACGGCGAAGGTTGGCTCGCTTGAGGGCAAGGCTCGCATCCGTTCGATGCCGCCGCTCCCCTGGACCTTCGATTTCGAGGAGATCGCGCTCGAGCCAAATCCGAAGGGTGGCCCGCCGCGGGGCGAGCCGCCGTTGCCATGGGTCGGCATGCGCTACCGGCATGTCGTCCGCACCGTGGACGGTTCGAAGTGCCTCGTGAAGGTGACGACGATCCCCAAGGGCACCCGGAGCCAGGGCTGGATCGGCCCGATCGGGCTGCACGACTACAGCATCAAGGCCGACTTCCGCGCCCAGGAGACGGGCGTCGAAAAGCTGACTGCAGACACGCCGGCAACCGCATCCACTCCAGCTTCAACCACGCCACAATCAACCCCCGGCTCCGATGCCGATGCCTTTGCGAAGGCCTTCGGAAATCCGGCCGCTCTGGAGAAGGCCCGTATGCCCGACATGGGACTGATTGCCCAGCGGTACACGCTCGACTTGATGGGTGCCAGCCAGCAGCTGCAGGTGCGGAGCTGGCCGCCACAGGTGGCGACCCACTTCTCCAAGACGATCCC
>JBBAVO010000419.1:0-2222 GCA_040397635.1 Pirellulales bacterium | reverse complement strand
CCGATGCCGCCAGCCCCGGCATTGAGCTGATCGAGGTCGAGGTAGCGGGCATCGTCCACGTCCACACGGTTGAGCGCCCGCCAGTAGAGAATTTTACCAGCTGAGGCGCTCGACGTCGCCGCGCCCACCTTCGCCTGCCGGTAGAGCTGCGCGTCACTGCGGCCGTCACCCTCGAAGACGAGTAGGTCCTTCGCCTCACTCCAGGTGAGCCGGGCGCTCCGCGCGGTGAACGATTCCCCTTCCACGAGCACGTTGCCGCCTGCGGCCATTTCGATCGAACTCCGTTTCTGCCCCGGTGCCGGCGGCGTCTGGCCCACTCCCAGCACGTCACTGGAGATCGTCACGACCCGCGGCGGCAGGCCTGAGGCAGCGTGCGGGTCGAGCGTGTCGCCCCACTTCGCGACCGGCCCCCAGATCGCCTCGACCCGCTGATGGAACTCCATCACGCGACGGTTGATGTTGCCCCGCATGCCCCGCTGGAAATCGACGCCCAGGTAGGTGAGTTCGTCAGGCTGCGCTGTTGCCGGGGCGGCCGCCGGAGGCGGAACTGCACCGGGCGTCTGCGGACCGGTCGGCAGCGACATGCCCGGTGGCTGCCCAAACCGGGTGCTTGCCAGCCGTCCGGGGCCGGTGCCTGTGACGTTCCCCGTGGTGCGATCAATGACGAGGTCCCGCACGAAGAGCTGCTCGACCGACTTGCCGCCATCCTGTGCGGCCGACTCGCTCTCGATCCGCACGCCGCTGCCGCACGCGATCCGCGACACGTCGGGCCGCACCGCCGGCTGCGGCTGGGCAGCTGAGAACTCAATGGGCCTGTTAAATACTACATCGAGCGACCCGGCCCGCACGGTCGTGCCGCCGCTGACCGTCACCACGCGATCGACGAAGCGGGCGGTGAGCCCGTCGAAGTCCATGCGACCCTGCCAGTTCACATCGAGCGAGCCAGGGGGTGCAGCCGCCGGCGTTGCTGGAGCTGGCGTCATGCCGCCGGTCAATCCAAACGACTCGAATCCACCCACGCCGGCCGCCACCGGCACCTTCAGCATGCCGGCGCCGTCCACCGTGAGCCGATTCCTGCCCCGATCGAAGTCAACGAGCGGCCCCTGCAGATCGAGTCCCCGTCCGCGGACCTCCGCCGGACGGCCCGACACGATCGCCCGCGCGTCAAACCGCGTGGGCCGCGTGAGCTGCATCTGGTCGCCGCGAATCTCCAGGCCGGCTTCGGCGGTCGCATCCCGCGGTCCGGCGACGGCCTGCTCACGCGGCTCCTCCACGACATGCACCTGGCCCTCGAGCGACATCTCCTCGAGTTCGCTCCTGTTGCCAGCCATGCTCACGAGGCCGCGGACGAGCGCCGCAGTCGCGACGAGCCTCCCCGCACGTGGGCTCTTCTGCCCATTCTGCCCATGGGGCGTGGGCGTCATGGGGCCGCCAGGATTCGGCCCAGGATTCGGCCCCGCAACGCGTGTTGCCCCGCCGGCGGCCTGCGGTGGCGGGGCGCTTCCTGCGGGCGCCGCGAGTGCCTGCTCCTGATTGCGGAACCAGACCTCCATGCGGTCGGTTCGCGCGGCCAACTGCTCCGCCTCCACCTCCACCATGCCGCGGGCCAGCATGCGCGTCGGCCGCACTCCCGAGAGATCCGGGCCCGCGCCGCTCGCATCCGCCACCACAGCCGTCGGCGGCGCCGTGACCGATCCGGTCGGCTTGGCGCGTTCCAGCCAGAGGTGCATTTCGGAGCCGCTGAGCCGGCCCTGTGTCTCCACTGCCACCTCCGCATCGCCAGCGATCGACGCTACATGCCCTTCTCCGTCGGGACGCATCCGCAGCCATTTCTGCCAGCGGGCCTGCACCGGCGGCGACCCCGCCGACTGTGTGCGCAGCCAGCCGGGCCCCACGGCCATCAGCGACCCCGGCGCGGAGGCCGGCCCCGGCACGTAGTCGATCGAGCGGGCCTCCATCTCCGTGCCCCGCGCAACCAGCGACACCGGCTCCTCGCCATCGAGCAGAATCCGCCTCGTCGCGATCTCATAGCCGAGCCGTGCCGCGCGGGCCTCGAGCCCGGCGCCACTCGACCGGGCGACCACCGGCGTGCCCTTGGCCTGAATCTCGACCGGCTTCAGTTCCGATTTGCCGCCGGCTGCAGGCTCCTGCCGGCCGAGCACGATTGCCAGCAGTTCACAGGCAAGCTGGTCGGTCGAACCTCCGGGCACGGTGCGGACCAC
>JBBAVO010000418.1:0-2236 GCA_040397635.1 Pirellulales bacterium | reverse complement strand
GCCTGCAGATGCACCCAGCGGTCGAGGAACATGCCGGACGTGTTGTGGGCGAGGCTCGCGCGGGCTGCCCCCGAGATCGGGTCACTGAGCAGCAGGCCTGTCTGCAGGAGCACCTGAAAGCCGTTGCAGATGCCGAGGATGAGCCCGCCGCGGTCGCGGAACTTCGCCAGGCTGTCGGCGAGCCGCGACTTCAGCTCGAGCGCGAAGATCCGGCCGCTGGCGATGTCGTCGCCGTAGGAGAATCCGCCCGGGATGCAGAGGATCTGGAAGTCGTCGGCAAGCGACGGCTTCTGTGCCAGCGCATGCACGTGCACGCGGCGGGCGATCGCGCCGGCCCGCTCGAAGGCGTGCGCCGTCTCGTGGTCGCAGTTGGTGCCCGGTGCCCGCAGGATCATCGCCCGTGGTGACAGCATGCTCACGCTCCTCCCCGCCAGGCCCGGGCGAGGCTCGCCACCGGCACCGTCGTGGCCGAACCGGCGGTGGAGACGATCTCCAGCTGGTCGCCGGCGACGACGTTGCCGATCCATGCCCACGGCACTGCATTGGTCTTGCTGATCTCAACCGCAAACCGGTCGGCGACCGCGGCAGGCACTTCGCAGATAAAGCGACCCGGTGTTTCGGTGAAGGCGATCGCGAGATCGCGATGCAGGGCGGGCCCGTTCCCGGCAGAGCCGTCGGCCTCCATCGGCACGTCGGCGAGGCTGATCCGCGCGGCTGAGCCGCCGGCGATCGCCATTTCAGCCACCGCGGTCAGGAGCCCGCCGTCGGAGCAGTCGTGGCAGGCGGCCACGAGCCCCGCCCGTTGGGCGGCCGCCACTGCCGCAAACACCTCACGGCAGGCCGCCGCATCGACCTGCGGCACCCGTCCGCCGTGGACGCGGCCCACGAGTTCGAGTTGGCTGCCAGCCAGTTCAGCCCGCGAGAGGCCGACGATCGCCAGTCGATTGCCCGCCTGTTTGAGATCGGGGGTGATCGCGCGGTGCACATTCTCCACCTGCCCCATCGCCGTCGCGAGCAGTGTGGGCGGAATCGACCGCTCATGGTGCGTGCCGGCCGCATCGGTCCAGGCAAACACGTTGTTGAGGCTGTCCTTGCCGCTCACGAATGGGGCGGCGAATGCGACCGCCATGTCGTGGCAGGCACGGCAGGCCTCCACAAGCGTGCCGAGTGATTCCTCGCGGCGACAGTCGCCCCAGCAGAAGTTGTCGAGCAGGGCGATCCGCGCGGGATCGGCGCCGACGGCGATCGCGTTGGCCATCGCTTCGACGATGCCGCCAGCCGCCATCTGGTAGGGATCGAGAGGGCCCAGTCGGTGGCGGAGGCCGACGCCCAGCACGATGCCGCGGTCGCGGCCGAGCACGCCGCGGACGACGGTGCCATCGGCGGGACCGGCGCCCGGCCCGAGCAGCGGCTTGACGATGCTGCAGCCCTGCACCTCGTGGTCGTACTGTCGGATGATCCATTCCTTGCTCGCCACGTCGGGTGCGGCGAGCACATCGAGTAGGCTGGCGGCGAGCGAGTCGTCGGCATGGAGCGTCCACGCAGTCGGCTTCACAGCCGGTGGCACGTACCGCGACACGAGCCTCCGCCGTGGCCTGCCCTCGTGGAGGAAGTGGCAGTCGAGTTCACCGGCTGTCCGGCCCTGCCAGCGGAGCACGAGTCTGCCCGCTCCGGTGAAGGTGCCGATGGCGGTGGCCTCCACCCCCTCGTCGGCCGCGATCTTGGAGAGCTTCTCCCAGTCGGCGGGCGCGACGGCGAGCACCATCCGCTCCTGTGCCTCCGAGATCCAGGCCTCGGTGGCGGAGAGGCCGTCATACTTCAGCGGCACGCGATCGAGGTCGACCTCCGCGCCGAGCGTGGCGGCCATCTCGCCCACGGCACTCGAGAGCCCGCCGGCGCCACAGTCGGTGATGGCATTGAAGAGCCTCTGCCGCGATGCTTCGAGCACGAAGTCGGCGAGCATCTTCTCGTGGATGGCATGGCCGATCTGCACCGAGCCGCCCGACTGGCTCTCGCTGTCGCTCGACAGCTCGACGCTTGAAAAGGTGGCGCCGTGGATGCCGTCGCGGCCGGTTCGTCCGCCGGCCACGACCACCAGATCGCCAACCTGCACGGCGGCGTCGGCCGAGTTGCGGGGCATGATGCCCACCGTGCCGCAGAAGACCAGCGGGTTGCCGATGTAGCCAGGATCGTAGGCGACGGCGCCGGCGATCGTGGGGATGCCCATGCGGTTGCC
>JBBAVO010000417.1:0-2239 GCA_040397635.1 Pirellulales bacterium | reverse complement strand
TAGCGGTTGAGCTGGTCGAGGTTGGCGAGGTTGGAGTTGAAGAACTCCGGTGGCCAGAACGCCGCCAGCGATCCCAGCAGCACGAAGACGCAGATGAAGACGTAGCCGGTGGGGTTGGAAAAGTAGGCGACGAAATTCCGCTTGAACACGGCGTCGAGGACATTCCACTTCATGGGTATCAATCCTTGAAAACTGTTCCAGAAAAAACCGGTCCCGCAATTGTTCCCAAACCTGTTCCCGCTCACGTCGCGATGCCACTGCGGCACCGTGGCATCCAGCAGTTGGCTGGGCGGTTCACACGGAGACGCCCCGCGTGAGTTCGTGGAAACGCTCGTCGAGTCCGCGGCCGCCCGCCCGGAGTTCCAGGGGCGTGCCGTCGAAACGCATCCGGCCCTCCGAGATCAGAATCACTCGGTCGGCCATCGCCTCCACCTCCTGCAGGATGTGGGTGGAGAGCAGGATCGTTTTCTGTTCGCCGAGCCGGCGGATCGTGTCGCGGACTCCACGGATCTGATTGGGGTCAAGGCCGCTGGTCGGCTCGTCGAGGATCAACACGTCGGGCTCGTGGAGCAGCACCTGCGCCATGCCGACGCGCTGACGGTACCCCTTCGAGAGCTTGCCGATCGCCTTGCCGATCACGCTCCCAAGCTCGCACTGATCGACCACAGCCTCGATCCGCTCCGCCCGGCGGGGCCCCTTGAGCCCCCGCGCGTCAGCGAAGAATTCGAGCAGGCTGCGGGGAGTCATGTCGGGATAGAGCGGGCCGTTCTCCGGCAGGTAGCCCAACCGGACCGCTCCGGCGAGCCGGTCGGTGGACATGTTGTAGCCGGCGATCCGGGCGATGCCGGCGGAGGGGGCGAGATACCCGGTCAGCATCTTCATGGTCGTGCTCTTGCCGGCGCCGTTGGGCCCCAGGAAGGCGACGATCTGGCCGCGGGGCACGCTGAAGGTGATGTCTTCAGTGGCGATGAAGGAGCCGTAATACTTGCAGAGGCCGTCGGCCTCGATCATGGAATCGCGGGTGGCGTCGCTAGCGGCGGTGGAGGGTGTGTGCATCGTCTGTGCTTTGGTGAATCGGCTTGGGTGAAACAAAAACAGCGAGGCCCGCCGCATTCCGTGGCACCTCTCTCTCAGTATTTTTTCCGGAGACCACGTTTCCGACAATCCCCATGATACAGGCTCGCCGACATTCGGCCCCTGCCCGGCGGGTTTGAGCAGCGTCCGGACCGCGAAATCCTGCCGCGGTTTCCAACTGCACGAGCGAGCAGACCAGCCATGTCCCGACGACGGCTCAGGGGCAAGTCCGGAGGGCCTCATTCTGTCGACAACATACAATCAAGATGGTACCCTCAGAGAAGATTTTGAATCCCCCGCTACGCCCTCCCGCACACTCCATGTCGCTCAGCAGAGTCCGCCGCGTCAGTCTGGCCCACTCTGTGAGTTCGCAGCTTTCGCGCGCGATCGTGGCGGGCGATTTCCCCGCCGGCTCGCAGCTTTCCGAACCGTCGCTCGCGGCCACGCTCGGGGTCAGCCGTGCCCCCGTCCGCGAAGCGCTGATCGAACTGGAGTTGCGTGGCCTGGTCGAGTTTGATCCGCAGGGCCACACGCGGGTCCCCACGCTCACGCCTGCCGATCTTCAGGAGATCCACGCCTTGCGGTTGGCGATTGATCCACTGGCGGCATCGCTGGCAGCAGAGCACGCCACGGCCGACGTCTTCGCGGCGCTCGAGGCCAACATCGCGGCCACCAAGGATGCCAAGACCCTCGCCGATGTCTCCCGGCTCGACGCCGATTTTCACGACCGCATCGTCAAGTCGGGAAGGAACCGGCGGCTGATGCTCTGCTGGAGTGGGCTGCGAGACCAGGTCGAACTCTGGCTGACACAGATGCAGCTCCGGCATCAGGCAATCACGAAACGAACGCGGCAGCAGACGGTCGACAGCCACAACAAACTGCTCGAGGTCATCCGAAGTGGCGACCCGAAGCAGGCAGCCGCCCTCGCCGGCGATCACGTGGCGGGCTGGATCGAGCTCCTGCCGACGGTGACTGCCGTTCCGAAGGGCTGAGCCTTTGGATAAACCCCCTCGGGCTTCCATCCCGCATCTCCCATTCCCAGGCAAGCCCGAAGCGCGAGCGAGAGGAATCCTCGTCACGGCCCCGGGAGCGGACCGGCCGTGGAGAGTCTCGCGCGGCAGAGATGCGAGTCGGCGGTGATGTAGAGCGTCTTGCCGTCGTCGCC
>JBBAVO010000416.1:0-2239 GCA_040397635.1 Pirellulales bacterium | reverse complement strand
AGCACCTGCCCCACCGTGGTCGTGCTCCACTTGGCGCTCGACCCCACGGTGACGCCATGAATCACCTCCACCCGGTCGCCCGGCTGGAGCTGTTCGTAGAGGCTGCGCGACTGGTATTCCTCGGGAGTCATACGATCACACTTCCTTGCTTTCGATCCACTTCATCATCTTGCGAAGGCTTCGGCCGGTCTCCGTGAGTTTGTGCTCCCGCTCGCGCCGCCGCGTGCTCTTGAACATCGCCGCGCCGCCCCGGTTTTCGAGGATCCAGTCGCGGGCAAATTCGCCCGAGCGGATCTCTTCGAGAATCTTCTTCATCTCCTTGCGGGTCTCTTCCGTGATGATCCGCTTGCCGCGAGTGTAGTCGCCATATTCAGCCGTGTTCGACACGCTGTACCGCATGTATTCGAGGCCGCCCTGATAGAAGAGATCGACGATCAGCTTCATCTCGTGCAGGCACTCGAAGTAGGCCATCTCCGGCTGGTAGCCCGCCTCGACGAGCGTGTCGAAGCCGGCCTTGATCAGCTCCGAGACGCCGCCGCAGAGCACGGCCTGCTCGCCGAACAGGTCGGTCTCGGTCTCTTCCGCGATCGTCGTCTCGATCACGCCGCCCCGCGTGCCGCCGATGCCCTTGGCATAGGCGAGGCCGATCTTCTTGGTTTCCGCCGAGGCGTTGGGGCCCAGGGCGATCAGGCAGGGCACACCGCCCCCCTTCACGTATTCGCTACGGACGAGATGGCCCGGACCCTTGGGGGCCACCAGCATGATGTCGTGGCCCGGCGGCGGCTCGACCTGGCCGAAGTGGAAGTTGAAGCCGTGGCTGGCCATCAGGATGGCGCCCTTCTTCAGGTTCGGCTTGATCGAAGTCTTGTAGACATCTCCCTGCAGTTCGTCGGGCAGGAGGATGTTGACAAGGTCGGCCTGCTTGACGGCGTCTTCGACGCTCATCGGCTCGAAACCGTGGCTCTTGGCGAGTTCGTAATTGGGGCCACCGGGCCGCTGAGCCACCACGACCTTGAGGCCGCTGTCCTTCAGGTTCTGGGCCTGGGCATGCCCCTGGCTGCCGTAGCCGATGATGGCGATGGTCTTGCCGGCGAGGGCCTTCAGGTCAGCATCGGCGTCGTAATAGATCGTTGCAGCCACAGTTCACTCCAGGTTGAGATGATGAAACAAATTTGAGATGACGAAAAAAAGTCGGATGTCTGGCACCGCCGGAACGGCAGAAGTTTCCCTTTTACGCTCCTGATTCGCTGGCGTCGGCGGAGTCGGCCGGGCGGCCGCCGTCGGCGGCCTCGGTGAGTTCGCGGGTCGGGGGGCTCCCCCGAACCATCGCGATCCGGCCGGTGCGAACGAGTTCCAGGATGCCCAGCGGCCGCATCAGTTCGATGAAGCCCTCAATTTTCTTTTCGGTGCCCGAGATCTCGACGATCACGCTGTCAGCGGCCACGTCCACGATCCGACCGCGAAAGATCTCGGCGAGTTCCTTCACCTGCGATCTGGCCGGGCCGACCGGGGCGGCCACCTTCAGCAGCATGAGATCGCGTTCGACATAGTTACGCGAACTGATGTCGTCGACACGGACCACCGTGACGATCTTCTCCAGCTGGCGGCGAACCTGGTCGAGCACGCGGTCGTCGCCCCGCAGCACGAACGTCATCCGCGAAAATCCCGGGTCCTCGGTCTCGCCAACCGCCAGGCTGTCGATGTTGTATCCACGGGAGGCAAGCATGCCCGACACGTGCGCCAGCACCCCCGGGACGTTCTGGACCGTGGCCGAGAGGACGTGTCGCATGGCGGCTTCCAGCAAGAACTGCCGGGTTCTGTGAGGGGAGGGAACTGGTCGAACTGGGCCGGAAACGCGGAAAATCCGGCGGACGGGAGTCTAGTGTGGGCGGATGGGCGGATTCAAGCCATGACTGCGGACCGGGGCCGGCAGACGGCCCCGGGTTTGCGGCGGCGCCCGGAGATGCGGCGTGAGCGTTGACACGGGGCCGAAAAAGCCGATAGTTTGCGGTGCTCGGGCGCGTCGGCTTCGGCCCCGCCAAGTACGAGTGATCCCATTCCTCCTGTGAGAGTACGTGAGCGTGTCGAACGTTTTGGCCCAAGAATTGATTGAAGCGGGTGTTCACTTCGGCCACCGTGCCAGCCGCTGGAATCCCAAGATGCGGCCCTACATCCACGGCCGCCGCAACCTCATCCACATCATCGACGTCCGCGAGACGATCCGCGGCCTGCTGCGGGC
>JBBAVO010000415.1:0-2241 GCA_040397635.1 Pirellulales bacterium | reverse complement strand
TTGCAGGTGATTCGCCGTCCCGCCTCGCGGGCCGACTGCACCGCGGGCAACAGCAAGCCCAGCAGCATTCCGATGATTGCGATCACCACCAGCAGTTCGACCAGCGTGAAGCCATGGTGCCGACGGACCGTGATCGCAGAAGAGGAGGCGACGGCTTGTTTGACGGGCATGCGTTGCTCCAAAGTCACCAGGGGCAGAGTCACCCGGAAAGCCGGCGGTGGAAAGGTGCGGGGGATTGATGGACTAGCCGACACTTAAACGGTCGAGTCGTCCAAAAGGTACGCCGCCGCAATTGTACCGTCGGTACAGCCAGCCGGTCGATACGCCACGAGGATACGCAACTGCTTGTCTCCAAGGGGGTTGGGGTGAGGGACCGGGGCAAAAACCCCGATTACCCTGTCCCTGCCGATCGCGGAGGGTGTGCGGCCGGGCCCGTTGCTCCCGGAATTGCAAGGCGGCCTGACATGGGTAAACGGGGACACAGAGCCGCGTTCGGTGGTGGGGCCAGCAGCAGGGAGGGATCGTGGATCTGACAGACCAATCCTCTGGAGCCGGGGCATTCGAGCGGCCTTTAGCAGGCTCGACGCCGCAGCCTCCGCACGCCCCGCTCGGCGGAATTGCGTCGGCCCGCATCGACGAGGCCACCGCATTGCACAGACAACTGGAAATAGCCCGACTGCGGCATGCCGCAGAGGTCACTGAACTCCGTCGTCAGGTGCTCGAGGCCCGAAAACTGGCCGGACTCGGCGAACTTCTGGGCACCACCACCCACGAGTTCAACAACGCCCTGACGACGATCCTGAACTATGCCAAGCTGGGCCTCCGTCACCGCGACCAGCCGACCCGCGACAAGGCGCTCGAACGCATCCTTTCGGCGGGTACCCGGGCGGCGAAGATCACCGCCAGCGTGCTCGGCATGTCGAGATCCGGTTCCACCAGATTCGAGCCGGTGAACCTCCACCTGCTGATCGAAGACGTGCTCGTGCTGCTCGAGCGGGAACTGATGAAATACCGCGTGCAGGTGGAGCGGGAATTCGCCCCGGTGCCGAAGGTGTCGGGCAACCCGGGGCAGCTCCAGCAGGTGCTCTTGAACCTGCTTGTGAATGCCAGGCAGGCGATGTCCGGCGGCGGCCGACTGATTCTGCGACTCTCGCACGACGAGCCCTCGGGTCTCGTTGACCTGATGGTCCGCGACATGGGCTGCGGCATGACCCCCGATGTGATGCGGCGGATCTTCGAGCCGCGGTTTTCCACGAAGTCAGGGCCGGACGAGACCGGCAAGGGGGGCACGGGCCTCGGCCTGTCGGCCTGCAAGGAGATCGTGGACGCCCACCGCGGCAGAATCCGCGTGGAGAGCGCCCCGGGCAAGGGCACGGCGATCACGATCCGCCTGCCGGTGCAGCAGCAGGCCGCGTCCTAGCCAGACCGGGGCTGCCCACGCCCCGTCGCCGGACGTTCGCTGCGGACATCCTGTCCTTCGCTCACTCGATGCTGACTGCGCTCCGGCGTCCTGCCTGCGCTGGTCAGCAACGCCGGCTCTCAGGGCGTGGGCAGCCCCTCGCGGAATCCTCTCGTTCGGTGGCGGTCTGGCCAGTCGTGAAACCAATTCATGCGTCACTCGCGTCGAGTCGCCTACAATCAGGGCGACACTCACGAGGACACCCGCCCGATGACGCAGCAGCATCCCCACGCCCACCTTCCCCGCAATCTTGCAGACCTCCGCGCCAGTGGCTGGCAGAGCCGCACCGTCAAGGACGAACTGCGAGCGAACTTCACGCGGTGTCTCCGAGACGGCGAGGAACTCTTCCCCGGCATCGTCGGCTACGACGACACCGTGATTCCGGAGATCAACATCGCCCTGCTCGCCGGCCACGACATGCTCTTCCTCGGCGAGAAGGGGCAGGCGAAGAGCCGACTGATGCGGCTGCTCGTGCGGTTTCTCGACGAGCAACTCCCCTACCTCGACGATCCGTCGATCCCGCTTCACGACGATCCCTATGCTCCGATCACGTCCGCCGGCCGCAGGCTGGTGGCTGGCCGGGATCCGCGGGAGGTGCCGATCGCCTGGTGGCATCGGGATGATCGCTACGCGGAGCGACTGGCCCCGGGCACGAAGTTCGCCGACATCATCGGCGAGATCGACCCGGCCAAACTGGCCGGCGGCACGAGCATGGCGAGCGAGGAAGCACTCCACCTCGGGCTCATCCCGCGGATGCACCGCGGCATCTTCGCCATGAACGA
>JBBAVO010000414.1:0-2243 GCA_040397635.1 Pirellulales bacterium | reverse complement strand
GGCGCCGACGACTACATCGCCAAGCCGTTCAGCCCGCGGGTGCTCTCGGCCCGCGTCAAGGCCCTCCTGCGACGCAAGGAGGCCGATTCGAAGACAGACCAGGAAACGACGATCGACGTCCACGAACTGTCGATCCACGCCGGCCGGCACGAGGTGACTCTGGCCGGCGCGCCGGTCGAGCTGACCTACACCGAGTTTGCCCTGCTGCAATTCCTGGCCAAGAGGCCGGGGTGGGCCTACACCCGCACGCAGATTGTCGACGCGGTCAAGGGAGAGGATTATCCTGTGACGGAGCGGTCGGTGGACGTGCAAGTCGCCGGCCTGCGCAAGAAACTCGGCGAGTTCGGATCCTACATCGAGACCGTCCGTGGCGTGGGATACCGGTTCCGGGCGTAGCACGAGTCTCGGTCCAGAGTCCGTCCCAGTCCGTCCCGGTCGTTCGCAGTCCTTCGCAGCTATTTCATGGCCCGCTCGCGGTTCGTTTGGCATGTGTTCGCGGGCTTCTGCGCGATGGTCGCGGCAGGCTTGGTCGGCTGCTTCTGGATGGCAAGCGTGCAGCTCGCCCGGCTGGCCGATGCCTCTCAGTTGCAGCGGGTGGCCGACGTGGCGACAGGGCTGACCGTGATCTTTCCCGATCGGGCCGAAGCGGTCGATCCCATCGCGTTCTCTGACGCCACGCGACGGTTGGTCGGCGGTACGCGGGCCCGAATGGACCTGCTCGCCCCCGACGGAACCGTGCTGGCCACGTCCGCCCCGGGTGGCATCGTGGGGGAGCGGTCTGCTCCGGCTGATGCGCTCGTCGAGGAGGCCCGCGCCGGACGGATCGCCCGGTCCAGCCGCTACGATGCCGCCGCCGGCAAACGCATTCTCGTGGTGGCCGCACCCGTCGGTCCGGTCGGACATCCCGCAGGCATCGTCCGCGTCACGGCAGACACGGTCGATTCCGACGCCGAGTTGGCGCGGTCCCTGCGGTGGCTGTTACTTGGCTTCCTGGTGTGGGCGGCGGCTGCATTGGCCGCCGGCCTCGCGGTGGCCAGCCGACTCGCTCGGCCGGTGGCCGACCTGTCGATGGCCGCGGCGCGGCTGGCCGATGGCGACGTCAGCGCACCCATTCCGGCGGCAGAATCGGCGGAGCTCTCCGAACTCGCCGACGCGATTACCTCGCTCCGCGAACAGCTCGTCGAACGCGGGCTGACGATCGGCAGGCAGGGCAGCCAGCAGGAGGCGGTTCTCGGCAGCATGATGGAGGGCGTACTCGCCATCGATGCCCGGCAGCGGGTCGTGGGAATCAACCGCGCAGCGGCGGAACTGCTCGCCGTAGACTCCGATCGCGCCATCCGTCGTCCGCTGCAGGAGGTGGTCCGTAACCCCGACCTGCGGCGATTTGCCCTGCGGGCGATCGACTGCCGCGAACCCGTCGAGGACGATCTGCTGCTCCGCGGAGGCCGCGACCGTACGATCCGCCTGCGGGGCACGGCGCTGCGGGATCTTTCGGGGGAAGGCGGGGCAGTGATCGTCTTGAACGACGTGACCGCCATGCAGCGGCTGGAGAACGTCCGCCGCGATTTTGTCGCCAACGTGTCGCACGAACTCAAGACGCCGATCGCCTCGATCAAGGGCTTCGTGGAGACGTTGCTCGATGGGGCGGGCGATGACCCGGCCGACCAGCGGCGATTTCTTAACATCATCGCGCGACAGGCCGACCGGCTCGCGTCGATCATCGAAGATCTTCTGGCTCTCTCCCGGATCGAGCAGAGCGAAGGCACGGGCAACCTGCCACGCGAGTCGGTGCTGCTGGCCGATCTGCTCTCCGCCGTGACGGTCGACTGCCTGCCACGGGCCAGCGACCGCTCCATCCAGCTCGATGTCTCCTGCGATCCTCACATCGAGGCGGAGATCAACGCACCACTCCTGGAACAGGCACTGATCAATCTCGTTGACAATGCCATCAAGTACAGCGATCCCGGCCGTACGATCTGGATCACGGTCGGCGTCGAGCCGGCAGAAACCGAACGCTCTGGGGCCGTGGTCATCACGGTCCGCGATGAGGGCTGTGGCGTCGAGGCCGAACATCTGCCACGACTCTTCGAGCGGTTCTATCGCGTGGACAAGGCCCGCAGCCGCAAGCTCGGCGGCACGGGTTTGGGCCTGTCGATCGTCAAGCACATCGTGCAGGCCCACGGCGGCACGGTGGCCGTGGAGAGTGAACCGGGCGTGGGCAGCACGTTCACGATCCGCCTGCC
>JBBAVO010000413.1:0-2252 GCA_040397635.1 Pirellulales bacterium | reverse complement strand
CCCGTCGCCGCTGCCACCGCATCGCGGATGGCGTGCGCCGTTTCCCGCGACTCGTGGTGACCGTCGCCGGCGGATTTCGTCGCCTGATGTTCCGTTGCAGCCCGATCCTTCAAGCCTGCCAGCAGGCCCCACAACCGCTGCTGAATCCGCTGCCGCTCATCGCCGTGCAACCCGTGCTGCACGGTGGGATCGCGGGCCAACTCCGCCAGCAGTCCGTGACAGGCGGCCACCTCCGCCAGATGCAGTTCCGACTCGATACAGATCCGTTCGAAGGCCTCCAACTGGTCGGAGGGGAGTGTGTTATCGAGATATTCAGCCACGGAGTTGGGGTCTTCCGTGAGACCGCGGCCATCTGTTTTGGGTGCGCCAATCGCAGTCCGGCCGACCGCCGTGCGGATGCGGTCCACAAGGTGCGTGGCCACCACGCTGGATGAAACCTTCGCCCCCAGCTCCTGCTGTTCGCCGTCGGGAAGAACGCCGTCCAGCCAGGCCAGCAGGGTTCTGAGTGTGAGACGCATGGGTGTTGCTCCTGGCCGCCGTTGCGGAGGGGGGAAGGAGGGCTCCTCCTTTAAGAGTGGCAGCCTGCCGGAATTTTCGTGCGGAAAGCGGAAAAAAACAGGCGAAATGGAAAAATCGGCCGAAGGCGACCCTTCCGCCCCGGATCTGCGTAGAGAAAGAAGCGCAGACGTTCCGTTTCGACGGACTACACTTCTGCAGGTTCGTGAAGGGCTTCTGGAGACACTCCGCATCCATGACCGCCATGCCCCGACACCGTCGCCAAGCCATCCTGCGAGAGGCGTCCGGCTATATCGAACTGGGCGAACTGCTCGTGCAGCAGGACACCCCCGTGCCGCCGAGCGGCCAGAAGTTGCTGCATCGTGCGCTCGACCTCTTGGCACTGCTGCCGGAGCCGACACGCTCGATGGCAATGGCGAAACTGCTCGAGGGAGAAGCCCTGCGGGCTCTGGGCCGCTTTGAGGAGGGCCTGGTCGCGCTCCGTCTGGTGACCGAGCAGGAGCCCAAGCGGCTGGAAGCATGGCTGGGCATGGGCTGGTGCCTGAAGCGATTGGGGCGGCTTGAAGACGCGATTGGGTCGCTTGAGCAGGGGCTGCACGCCTCGCCTCGGGAGCCGATCCTGCTCTACAATCTCGCCTGCTATCATTCGCTCGCCGGCCGAGTGCAGGCCGCCATCGAGCACCTCACAAAGGCCATCTCGCTTGACGATCGCTATCGGGACCTCACCGGAGCCGAGCCCGACTTCGATCCCATCCGGCAAGATCCGCGGTTTGTTGCAGTCACGCACGTCACGGTTTGAACGTGGCAATCCACCATGACGAGCCCAGCCCTTCAGGAAGTCGTTGCCCTGTTGGGCTCCCCGGCAGCGGGGAATCCCGCACAGTATCTCTTTGAGCGGATGATCGCCGCGGCGGGTCTCGACTGGCAGTTCGTCTCGCTCGACGTGCAGCCCGAACGGATTGCCGAAGCGATCGCGGGCACGTCGGCGATGGGGTTTCGTGGCTGCCTGCTCGCAGGTCCGCTGCGGGCTGCAGCTCTCTCGGCTGTCGCGTCGGCCAGTCCGGCAGCCACGTTCGCCGGTGCGGTCGGCCTGGTCGAACGGCAGCCTGCCGGTCCTGCGGGCCACATCACCGACGGCCGAGGTGTGCTGGAAGCGATCCGGTCGCACATCGATCCGGTGGCCGCTCACGTGCTCATCGTCGGCGCCGGAGCGGCGGCGAGGGCCGCGGCGCTCGAACTGTCGCTGGCCGGCGTCGCCGAGATCATCATCTGCGATCGCACGCCGGAGCGGGCGGCGTCGCTTGTCGATGCGGTCACTGCGATGGCCGCTGCCCCTGCCTCGGCCCTCCCCTGGGAGGCGGCGATCGCGATCCCTGACCGGGTCGGCATCGTCGTGACGGCGGTGCCGGCCGATGGCCAGAAGCCGGCTGCACCGCTGGCTGGCCTTCGTCCAGACCTGGTGGTGGCGGACCTCGCGCTGGTCAGTCAGCCCGCCCCCGTGGTGACCGCGGCCCGCGCCGCCGGGGCCTGCGTGATCGACGGCCTTGAAATCCATTGCGAGCGGACGGCGATCGACTTCCACCTGCTGACTGGCCTGGAGGCCGACACGGAGATGCTCCGCGACGCCCTCGACGAATTCTTCAGCGCGTGATCAGCCAGCCGCGGCCGGCTTGGCGAGCCGCTCGATCTTCTTGAGGAGCGCCGTGGCGCTCGACCGCACGTCACCCACGGGATCC
>JBBAVO010000412.1:0-2263 GCA_040397635.1 Pirellulales bacterium | reverse complement strand
ACTGTTCGCCTCCGACAGCCGCCTTGACGACACTCAGACGACACTCAGACGACACCCAACAGTCTAACGCGTTGGCGTCTTTCAGCGTTGCCGCCCGATTCGTCCGATGAACAGGGAGTTCCAGCTGCCGCCGGTGGGGTGGGAGCGGGCCCGTTCCACCGTGACGGCAAATCCCGCCTGCCCCATCCGCTCCACGAACGCCGGATCGGCATCGGCCGACCAGACCGCAA
Source organism: Pirellulales bacterium (assembly GCA_040397635.1). Lineage (GTDB taxonomy): Bacteria > Planctomycetota > Planctomycetia > Pirellulales > UBA1268 > CAMCQY01. Next base: position 2,033 of record JBBAVO010000412.1, on the reverse strand, counting down.
GGCAGCCATCGGGCCTGAGTGCCGACCTGATCATCGCCAGTCCGGTCGCGGAATAGAGACGGCTGTTCGCCGCCGCGGTCAGGCCGCTCGCGCCGTTGTCCACGTCGAGAATGATCGCATCGAACTGGCTGCGGCTCTTCTTCAGCACATCGACCACATCACCGGCGACGACTTCCACGCGGGGATCTGCCATGGCATCGGCGGCGAGTTGGTGGTCGGGGTTCTGATTCCAGCGGATCACAGCCGGCATGAGTTCGACGACGACGACCGCTGCGTCGGGGCCCAGGTTTTCCAAGGCCGCGCGTAGCGTGAACCCGAGCCCCAGGCCACCGATCAACACCCTCGCGTTGCCGGACTGCTTGCCGGACTGCTTACCGACTTGGGCACAGGCCAGTTCGGCGAGTTTCTCCTCCGAGTGGTGCTGTCGGGTGGACATCAACTCCACGCCATCAACCCGGATCATGAACACGCCGTCGTGTTCATGGAGCGTCATCGGCCTGCCGTCCGGTGTGGTCGCCTGATCGAGCAGGATCGTTTTCTTCATGCCGGGCTACTGACCTTGGAAAAACTTCCCTCGCTTGCGCTACAGGCTTGGATGGTCAGTGCGGCCTCTGCACCGGCATCAGTTCGAGATTCCGCGACTGTCCGCCGGACGACATGCTGACCGTCCGCGGCTGGCCCGCGAACGCACGCATGGGAGCGGTGAAGCGACTGCCATTGGCTCCCACGGTCCACGATGCCGCCAGCGCGGTGCGATCGACGGTGCCGGTGATCGGCTGGATCGTGCCGGAGATCGTGTCGAAGAAGTTGCCCTTGATCGTTCCCTGCCGGTCAACGGCGAGTTGCTGGTAGTTGTGCGCCTGGTCACTTTCCTGCGTGCCTGGCGGCACCACGGCAAACACACCGAGCGGCAGCCAGTCGGCATCGGCCGGACCAACCGCATTCTGATGGCCCGCCGGCAGCACGAGCACGCTCTGCAGACCATCGGCACCAGCGTCGGCACCGCCGGCAGTTGCCACGGCGTTGCCGCTGTCAGCCGCAGTGCCTGCTGCGGTGACAGGCTGTCCCAGCCAGGCGGTGATCGCGGCCACATCGGCGTTCTTCCACCAATCGGCTGGCGACTTCGCGGGCCGCCATGCCTCGGGATGCTTGGCGTACCAATCTGCCGTGAAGGCGACCGACTCGGCGGCGACGGGCGTTGCGGCCGCGACGGTCGGTTGACCGGCGGAAGACTGCGCCGGCGTCGGCCGTGGGGTCGGAATCTGCTCCGGCGAGGTGGCGGCCGGCTTTGCAGTCGCCGCAGCGGTTGCAGGAGCGGTTGCAGGAGCAGCCGGGCTCGCTGCTGCAGGCTGCCGACCTGCCACGTTCATTGCCGCTGCCATGCGTGACGCAGCAGGCACGGCGACTGGGCCAGGCACGACCACCATCCGTCGCCGAGGACGCAGCGCAGGCCCCACCACGATCGCCGCAGAGCTGGGTGCCGGCGTGACAACGGCCTCCGTTCCCGGCGCTGGCACGACGATCACACCACGGCGGGCCAGCCGCCGCGGCGGCACTGCGTGAGCCTCACCCGGCGCCGCGATGCCCGCAGCCACCACCACCAGCACCATCATCCGCAGGCCCGAGTTACTCGTCACGGGAACACTCCTTGTTTCACTGTCAGAGAGGGCGAGACGCTGGGCACGCAGCGCCCGACGGGTCGGCATCATACGAATCCCGAAACGCAACCGCCAACACTGGCCACCAGTCAGAGGGCCACTCTTCGCCCGCCGAGTCTACCTCAGTAGCACGCTCCACCCGGAATCTGCGGTATCTGGACGGCGGGCCGGCCCAGCCACCGGTGGCCTCGTCGAGAATCTCCTGCGTGCGGCTCACGCCGCAGAGGGTCATCGCAGAGGGTCATCGCAGAGGGTCATCGCAGAGGGTCATCGCAGAGGGTCATGGCAGAGGGTCATGGCCGCGGGCCAGACAGTGCCCAGAGGGCGACACGCAGACGACAGTGCTCGCAGATGATCAATTCGGCGGGATCGGGG
>JBBAVO010000411.1:0-2297 GCA_040397635.1 Pirellulales bacterium | reverse complement strand
CCGCCCACTCCGCCCATCGACTACGGCTATCCACAGACGCCGGTGAACACGGGGCTGATCAGCGGGAGTCAGGTGAATGTCGGCGGTTTCACCACGGTGGGACTGCAACTGCAAAACGTCACCCTGCCCAACGGCGGTCTGCGGGTCGATGTTGTGGACGAGGGGATCGGGAAGCCATCTGCAGGGGGCACTCAGCCTGTGCCCGTGAGCGGCGCGAACCTGCTGCCTCAGCAGGTGCCGCCGGGCACACCAGGGGTCGTGACCAATACCGGCATCATCGCCTCCAGCCAGTTCAATGACGGCGGCTTCGGTCCGATCGGCATTCAGGCCAGCGGACTCTCCGTCGGCGGCGACCTGTCGATCGTGTCGCGAACCACGCTTGGCTCGCCGAGCGTGCCAGTCGCGCCCATCACCGTGCCGTTCTCGCCGGCATTGCAGGCCATGCCGGTCAACACCGGCACCATCCGTGACAGCCAGTTCGCCGACGGCGGCTTTGGCGACATCGGCATGCAACTGCGGACCGTGAAAGTGGGTGGCTCGATCGATGTCGGCGCGGAGCGGCTGCTGATCCAGCCGACGACGGGCCCCAAGTCTGTCGGGCCCCCGATCCTCGTCGGAAGGCTCACGGCCACGACGCGGCTGGTGACGTTCTCCAAGGGCCCCGCCGGCTCGGCTCCGCCCACCAGCATGCTGTACCCTGGCATGCTGGTCACCGGCAGGGGCATTCCACCCAAGACCGTGATCCAATCGATCGGCGGTCCCTACCGGCTCATGCTCTCGAAGCGGCCGCAGGCGACGGGGGTCATCCGCCTGACCTTCTTCGCGCCTGTCACGGCCACGAACACCGGTGCCGTCGTCTCCAGTCAGCTGGCCGACGGCGGCTTTGGCGACATCGGATTGCAGTGGTCCAATGTGACGGTGGGCGGACGGGTGGCCACGCAACACAATGGCCTGCAGATCCAGCCGGGAGTCAACAACGTCGGCTCCATCACGACTGGCCAGAAGGAGTTCGGACTTCCGGCCCAGGCGGGCCTCATGCAGGCGACGCCCAACGGGTCGGTCCCGCCCGTCACGTCGAGCGGTCCGGCCGGAACCGCGACCGGGAGCGGCTCGGGCAACGCCGCCACCAACAGCGGGCGGATCACGAGCAGCCAGTTCGCCGACGGCGGGTTCGGTGACATCGGATTGCAGTGGCAGAACGTGCAGGTCAGTGGCAGCGTCGAGGTGACACACAACTCGCTCTCCGTTCAGCCCGAGAACGCCAACCAGGGTCTGATCACCGTCGCCGACGTCTCCTTCTCGGCGTCGCCGCCGGCGTTCACCCCTTCGCAGACCTCCAGTGACGGCGTGCTGTCATCAGAGCCCGCTGTCATCACCCAGGGCACCGCCGTGTCGCCATCGCTTCCCGTGCCGACGAGTCCTGGCACGACGCGGTCCCAGACCAACTCGGCCACCAACAGTGGACTGGTTTCACAGAGCCAGTTCGCCGACGGCGGCTTTGGCGACATCGGCATGCAGTGGTCGAACGTGTCCGTCGAGGGCAGCGTGCAGGTCGTTCACAATTCCCTGTCGATCCAGCCGGAGGGATCGAATGTCGCGGGCATCTCGGTGCAGAACGTCGCCTTCGGCTCCGCCGCGGCATCCGCCGGAGATCCGCGACTCGCTCCGGTGACGCTCCCTCCGCTGACGGTCAATCCTGCTGGCGCGGTGGGCCCGCCCCCATTCGTTCCCAATGCGGCATTCGCCAAGAAATCAAACGCCGTGAACCAGACGAACAAGCAGGTGCTGAGCGGACCGGCCGCGGCGACATCGCTCCAGTGGCAAACCGTCACTCGCGACGGCACCGGTCTGGTGATCGTCAACAACGTGCTCCAGGTCAGCAACAATGGCACGACAGGGTCCGCCTCAGGAGGCAAGGCCGGCCCCATCACCTTGAGCGGCATCACATTCCCGGGAAGTGCGCCGTCCCGCACCCTCTCGGCCAAACCCGCCACCACCACCCCGGCGAAACGTGTGTCGCTCTACGGGTCGGCCGCGGCGCCGGCCGCGGCGGCGAAACAGGTGAATGCGGCATCGAACAGCGGCACGCTCGTCCGCAATCAGTTCCTCGACGGCGGTACGGGTGACATCGGCCTGCAATGGCGCGACGTGGTCGTCAAAGGTTCCGTCCGCGTCGAGCACAATACCTGCTCGATCAACGTCGTGGGAGATGCGTCGGACACAGGCCCGATCAGCATTGCCAATATCCGTTTCGACAGCGGCTGGGGCCTCTCCGGCGCGGTCTCAGACAGTCTCTA
>JBBAVO010000410.1:0-2300 GCA_040397635.1 Pirellulales bacterium | reverse complement strand
GTGAGCGTGAGCCAGGCGGCGGCCGTGCCCAGCACGCGACCCCCGATGTTGGCGGCGAAGCTCTCCCCCGTGCCGCGGAGATGGGTGGGAAAGACGAGCGGGATGTAGTTGCCCCAGAAGCTGAACTGCGACACGGTGAACAGGCCGGCCACGAAGATGCCTGCCTTGATCAGCGGCAGCGAACCAGCGTTTGGCAGCTGCGTCGAAATCCACCAGAACAGCGCCGGCACGAGCAGGAGCGCCGGCAGCTGGAAGATCCGCAGCAAGAGCCTGCGGCTGGCGATCCGCAGCGCCGCAAAGGCCAGCAGCACGCGGCCCACGAGACCGCCGATTTCCTGATAGATCGTGACGCCGGCCACCGCCTCGTCGGTGGCGTTTCCGGCGATGCTCTTCAGCCGCCCGGGAGCCACGGCTTCCCCCTTCGCCTTCGCCGCAGCAACCGCCTCATCCTGCGCTTCCTTCGCCGTGGCGAGAATCGCGGCGTGTCCCTTCGGCCCGCCGAGAATCTGGGGCAGCTGCTGGATCGCGCCGAAGGCGATGCCGTAGCTGGCGGCGAAGACCAGCGTCGTCACCACCGTGGCGCGGACGAGCGCGGGGCTGAACAGTTCACGGATGCTGGGCCGCTTGAGCGTGCCCGCCGCCTTCTTCTCCGCCCAGACGGGGCTCTCCGGCAGGAACGGCCGGATGAGGATCAGCGGCAGAGCGGGGATTACGCCGGAGATGAGCGTATACCGCCAGGCCTCGTGGTCACCGTGGATCGCCGGCAATGCCAGTGCAAACTTCGCCGCGAGGATGTTGGCCAGGCCCACGAGCAGGCCGCCGAGCGACGAGAACGCCTGCGTCCAACCGAGCGCGCTCTCCCGCTGCCGCGCGTCGGGGAACAGTTCGGCGAGCCAGGCCACCGCGGCAACGAATTCTACGCACACGCCGATGAACACGAGGCAACGGAAGAAGAGCAACTGCGGTAGCGACGTGGCAAATCCCGCCGCCAGAGCCGCAAACGCGTAGAGCAGGATGCTGTACGTGAGCACCCGCCGCCGTCCGAGCAGATCGGTGAGGTAGCCCCCCAGCAGGCCGAAGACGCCGCCGGCGATCGCGGGCACGAAAAACAGCGCCCGGGCCCACTTCGTGTATTCGGGCGACCCCGGCACAAGCAGCGGCACGCCCGCGGCCGTCGCGCCTCCCAGCGCCGCGAGCGCCGGCTTGATCACCAGCGGCAGCATCAGCAGTTCATAGATGTCAAACGCGAAGCCGATCGCCGCGATGGCGCAGACGAGCCAGCCCGTCGTGGACAGCCGCCCGGAGGCCGTGAGTCCGCTCGTGCGAGCGGAGGAATCGTGGGACGCGGCCATGCGGCAAGCTCCTGTGAAGGGCACGGAAAACGATGAAAGCCGATCAGGCCCAAAAGCCTATCGGCAAACCATCGCGCAGAGAAATCAGACCACGCTCACGGGCCGATCGACGGCGGGCACTTGGCGAGGAAGTCGCGGGGACCGCGGGTCGTGTAATACGGATAGGCGACGGCACCGGTGGGCGGGCCGGCGGGGCCCGTCGCTCCGTAATCGGAGGCTTGGAGAGCGGCCTCTTCCTCCGGGCTCAGGTGATGCTTGGCAAGGCCGCCATACCGGCCGACGTGTCGCTTGTGGCATGCTCCGTCCTCGCATGCCCCACCCTGACACGCCCCACCCTTGCAGCCGCCCGTTGGGCAGACGCCGCCCTGACAGGCACCGTCCTGGCAGGCACCCTGTTCACACGCGCCATCCTGACACGCGCCATCCTGACAGGCCCCGTCCTGATAACCGCCGCCCGCATGCCGGGCCTGATGGGCGTAGGGGCCGTCGAAGTTGGCAAGGAAGAGGCGATCGATGATTGAGCAGCCGCTCGACATGCCGAACACGGCGATCAACAGGGCATAGCTGGCAGAGCGTTTCATGGGCGAGGGTTCCCGAGGGGCGGGAAGGGCCGGCCGCACACCGCTGCCGGACTCCACCGCGATCACCAACGGTATCGGTCGTGCCGGCCGCAACAGTTGAAAAAACTCTGCGGGCGCGAAGCCGGGCAAGATGAGCAGGGCAGGACGGCCAATCCTCGGGGGAGAGGAGTTGAGGCTGTCTCTGCATGAAGGACGAGACCGAAGAAGTTGGACCCGTGGCCACGAGTTTTTAACTTGTGGAATCCGCGACGGGACACGGACAAGTTAAAAACTTGCCGCCACCGGGGGCCAAACGAACACATCATCGGCCGATGCTTAGCCGGTATAGCGGCCGACGATCAGCGAGATGTTCTGCCCGCCGAAGCCG
>JBBAVO010000409.1:0-2306 GCA_040397635.1 Pirellulales bacterium | reverse complement strand
CGTACCGGGTGCAGGGCGAGTTTGACTGGGACGCGGCCGCCATGAAGAGCAGCCGAGACGACGTCAACACGCTGCTCCGGCGGCAGTATCGCCGCGGCTGGGAAGTGTGAGCGGTGTTTCTTATTCCTCCTCACCGGCTCTCTGGGAGATTTTCCGATGAACGCTGTTTCCTATGCCACGTCTGTGATCGTGCTGCTTGGCGGCATGGCGGTCTCCGCCGCCGAGACGACCGAGATCCCGCTCTGGCCCGAGGGCGTGCCCGAGCCCCGCGTGCCGGCCGAGCCCGCCGAGAAGGTGGAGATGGGCAAGGATGGCATCTCGCGTCGGTCGAACGTCTCCAGTCCCCGGCTTGTCGTCTACGAGATTCCCAGGGCCGATTCCGCGAAGCTCCGCAGTGCCGTGATCGTCATTCCGGGTGGCGGCTTCGGCATCCTGGCCGACGAGCATGAGGGCTCGGACATCTGTCGCTGGTTCAATGAGCGAGGGTTCGTGGCGTTTCTGCTGCTGCACCGCGTGCCGACGAAGAGCCTCGAACCCGCCAACGCCGGCCCCGTGCTCGATGCGCAGAAGGCCGTGCACGAGGTCCGTCGCCGCGCGGGCGAATACCAGCTCGATCCACAGAAGATTGCCCTGCTCGGATTTTCGGCCGGCGGCCAGACGGCGGTCGTGGCCGCGGCCAACCCGCCTCGCTTCGAACCTGCTCCTGCCGCGGGATCGACGCGGCCCGATGCGGTGGTGCTCATCTATCCGTGGAAGGTGGGTGGCCCGGACGGCAAGGGAGTACGGGGCGACGTGACGATCGATGCCGGCACACCGCCGATGTTCATCGCGCAGGCGTCAAACGACCCGGCGTCGCTGCCGCAGTCGGCGGCGGCCCTCTACCTCGCGCTCTTGGAGGCGAAGGTGCCGGCCGAACTCCACATCTATGAGGCGGGCGGTCACGGTTTCGGAATGCGGAAGCGTGACAACGCACCCGGCACGTCCGACTGGCCCAACCGGGCGCTCGACTGGCTCCGCGGCCGCGGGCTGTAGGGGGGCGCGCCGCTTGTTGCTCGATCAAACGTGGCAACAAGATTGCATCTTGTTCGGCCTGGGGGCCGCATTCGGCAAGTTGAAAACTTGCCGCCACCGGGGAAGGCAGATACCGAGCCGACCAGGATTGCCATCCTGGTCTCCGTTAATGCACGCCGGCTCTCGGGGCATGGGCAGCCCCTCGCGGACTCCTCGGTCGTGTGCGCAAGACGTATCGAGATGTTGCTTCAGCGGATCTTTTGGTCGGGCAGTGCCGACTTGATGCCCTCGTCGAGCGGCATCGTGTCTTTGTCCGGTGTGAGTCCGAAAGACGCCAGCAAATCGGCCAGCCGCCGCTCGAGATCTGCCCGCGTCGCTGCATGGGCCGGATCGACGGCCAGATTGTTCCGTTCATCGGGGTCGGCCGCGAGGTCATACATCTCCGGCAGATGGCGGTCGGCTGTGCCGTCGCCATGCGGATAGTGCACAAACTTGAAACGGTCGGTGCGGATGCCGCGGATGTTGGGCGTGTAGGGGAACTGTTTCTCGTAGTTGTATTCGTAGAGCCAGGCGGTGCGCCAGTCGGGATCGCCCTGATTGCACAATGTCTTCCACGAGCGGCCGTGAGTCTTCGGGATCGGTATCGCCCCGCAGAGGTCGAGCACGCTTGGGGCGATGTCTTCCGTGAGTACCTGCTGTTCCACGACCTTCCCGGCGGGCAGCCCCGGACCACGGGCGATGATCGGGATCCGAATGCTCGGCTCGTGCATCGTCCGCTTGTCGACCATGCCATGCTCGCCTTCGAGCAGGCCGTTGTCGCCCATGAAGATGATGAGCGTGTTTTCGAGATCGCCCCGTGACTCGAGCAACTGCACCAGCCGGCCCACGCTGTCGTCGACGCTGAGGACCGTGCCCCAGTAGGCGTGCACCATATTTTCGAAGTCCTTTACCCCCTCGGGCCGCGTGTCGGGAAATTGCTTCCGCCATTCGAAGAGCGGGCCGTAGATGCCGTGCCAGGTGGGGAGACGCTGCCTGATCCAATCGGGCTGGCCGTCGAGTTGGAAGGCACTCTGTGGATAGCGAACGGGGACGTCGTCGAACGCGTGCGCATATTTCTCCTCGGGGAAATAGAAGGAGTGCGGCGCCTTGTGGCCGAGGCAGAGGGCCCAGGGCTTGCCTGCTGGCTGCTTTGCAACCCAGTCGGCGGCGTAGTCGGTGACCACGGTTGTGTAGTAGCCCTTGGGCGTTTCGCGGCGCTCGCCGTTGACGTTCCACTCGGTGTCGAAGTATTTGCC
>JBBAVO010000408.1:0-2306 GCA_040397635.1 Pirellulales bacterium | reverse complement strand
AACGGCCCCGTGCTGACCGCCATCACGAGCACGCCAGGAAGTAGGTCGCTTGTTCTGACCTTCGATGGGCCGGTGCTCTCCAGCACGGCCACCGACCTTTCGAACTATCGCATCACCGCACCCAATGGCGGAAATCCACAGGTGGTGACGTCCAGCGGGCCGCCGGTGAGGGTCGTCGCCGCGCAGTACGGCGACATCTCGACAACATCCTCCCAGGTCACTCTGACGCTCGCGCGTCCGCTGCAGCAGGGCATCTTCTATCGCATCTTCGTCAATGGTGAATTGCCCATCACCAGCGGTAACCCGGCCTCGAATCCCCTCACCGGCGGTGGGGGCGTCGGCAATCCCAGCAACGGCGTCACGTTTGACGGCGACAATGACGACACGGCCTGCGGAAACTTCTACGGATTGTTCGCCGTAGGGAGACGACTGGCGTTCACCGATTTCAGTGGTGATCGGGTGGTTTTGGCAGCCACCGGAGGCAGCGGCCTCAACGTCTGGCGTGAACTCAACGGAGACATCGACCAGGTCACCGTGCTGCCGGGCGCGACTGCCCTTTCCGGCTCGGTGGTTGTGGGCAGGGGCAGCAGCGGCACGGTTCCCATCGGTTCGGTGACCATCCCTGTTCCATCGCCGCTGGTGCTCAATGGCGCCGCGAATCAGCTGCCCGCGTCGTTCGTCGTGGTGCCGTCGGGCGGTCTGGCTGCCCCAGCGCCGCAGCCGACGGCCACGTCGCCGACCCCGGTGGTCGCCACCAGCGCGAACCTGCCCTACACGCTGAACATCACGCCGGTCAGCAGTCCCGGCATCGCACTCCTGCCCGGTATCCAGTCTGGCGTCTATGCCCAGATGGCGGCCTCGGCCGCCTATCCAAGCGGCCTGTGGCTTGTGTTCGGCGGCCGAACCAATGGCCTGCACAACTTCTCGCCCAGCGGCGAGCAGAGCTTCCCTCCCAGTTTTCAGAACGGCGTGATCTACGTCATCAATCCGGTCAACTGGCAGGTCTGGTCGCGACCCTGGAGCCAGACCAATGTGTCGGCCTCCATCTCCAGTTCCCTGAGTTCGACAAACCAGGCGTATTACGCGAATGGTGACACGCTCTACGCGGCGGGCGGCTACTCCGTGCCCGACACGGTGAACTTCACCGGAGACGTCAGCTCGCTGAGCAGGGACATCACCGTCACGAGCGGCCTGGAGAATCTTGCGGTCGGGCGGACCGTGTCGGGAGTCCTGCCGTTTCCATCGGGCGAGTCGATTTTCCTGCCGGGCACGAAAATCACGGCCATCAACGGCAACACGGTCACGGTGAGCAGCGCCGCGGTGGTGAATGCGACGGGCGTTTCCATGGCCGCGTTCAACAGGAACTTCGCGACCTACGGCACGCTGACGGGGCTGAGCATCAAGGGGCTGGCCCAGGCGGTCATCCATGGCGGCGATGTGGCCAGGCTGGCCAGGATTCGGCAGATGTCTGATTCGCGGGTTGCGGTGACGGGCGGCACCCTGGCGGCACTGAATGGCCGGACCTACCTGGCCTTCGGCCATAACTTTCAGGGCGGCTACAACGGCGCGTCGGCCAGCATCAGCCAGGTTTACACCAGCGAGGTCCGCAGTTTCCGCATCATCGACAACGGCCGTAGCCTGGCCATCGCCAACTACCGGGCGGTGAGGGATCCGGTGAATTTCCGGCGCCGTGACGGCAATCTCGTCAGCTTCATCGGACGTGACTGCCAGGCGCAACTCGCCTTCCTGGGCGGTGTCTTCACCCCCGGCAGCAGCGGTATCGGCTATCAGGCGCCGATCCTGATCGGGCGGGATGGTCGCGTCCGCATCGATGCCGCATATCAGCAGTTTTTCAGTCAATACACCACGGCGAACATTCCTCTGTACGATTCGCGCACCCGGTCCATGTACGACGTCCGGATGGGCGGTATCAGCCTCTACGACTACGCCAACGGACAACTCACTGAGGACACCGAACTGCCGTGGATCGATGATGTGACGTCGCTCGTTCGGGCACGCAACGGGTCGTTCCAGGAGTACATCATGGCACCCATCCCCGCCGTCACTCCGGGCAGCACCGGCAACTATGGCGCAAACGCCGCCTTCTTCATGAATCAGGCGGTGCCCGCGACCCCCAGAGGCATCATTCTGCTGAGCAGGCTGCGTGGCCCGACCGTGGTGGGCTACATGTTTGGCGGGATCTATTCCACCGTGTCCAACACGTCGAGTAACACCTTCCGCGCGACCGGTGCATCGAACCAGGTGTTTCAGATCACGATGACACCGACCTGACCTGCGTCCCCTGA
>JBBAVO010000407.1:0-2315 GCA_040397635.1 Pirellulales bacterium | reverse complement strand
TCACGAGGTCAACCTCCATCGCCTGCTGGGCCGGCCAGCAGACCCGGTTGGCCTCTTCGCGGAGATCGCCGTTGGCGACGAGCACGGCCCGACGCTTGCCGGCGGCGTGTGGTTTGGGAGCGGAAGTGGGTCGGGAAGGCGTGGCCATGGTCGAATGTCTCGCTGAATGGCGGGAAAGCCCGGCAAAAAACGGTCCGGGCCGGACAGGGGAGCACAATGGAGCAAACGATGGAACCGGACGCTGAGCCGGAACTATACTCGGTGCCCGGGTCGACCGACATGGCCGAAACGCCATCGGCCTGTTGCCGTTGTGGCCTTTTGGTGGTGTGCCCGTTTCAGCCCTCGCGTGGAGAACTTCGTGGAGAACCAAGTGATGCGACGCTTCGCTCATGCCGGAATCGCAGTGTGCTGCGTGGTGGCCTGCCAAGGCTTTCTCGCCTGTGCCATGGCGGCAGACCCCGCACCGGCCGCTGCACCGGCAGCCGCTCCCGCTGCAGTCCCGCCTCCCGCGGCCAACCTCTCCGCCTTCACGCGGTGGGTGATCGCGGCCGACTATGCCCGCGACGGCGCGACGCTCGTCACAGCGGGCGGCGAGAGCCTGCTCTACCGGCCCGGCGATGTCGTCGTCTGGAAGGCCGATGGTTCGCGGGTGGGTGATCTCGCAGGGCATCCCACCGCGGTCTGGGCGGTGAAGGTCTCAAAGGATGGCAAGCTTGCGGCAACGGCCGGCTACGACGGTCTGGTCAAGCTCTGGGACCTGCCGGCGCGGACGTTGAAGCACGACCTCAAGAAACATAAGGGCTGGGTGCGGTCACTCGATCTCTCGCCCGACGGCACAAAGCTGGCCTCGGCCGGCGAAGACGGCACCGTCGTGCTCTGGAACACGGCCGACGGCAAGGAGATCAAGACGATCGCCGCCCATACTGGTCCGGTCACGGCCGTCGGCTTCTCGCCTGACGGGGCGACGATCGCTACGGGTGGCGGCGACAAACTTGTGAAGCTCTGGGATGCGGCTACAGGAAATGAAAAGGGCAAGCTCGAGGGACACACCGACGCGCTCTGGGCCGTCGCCTATTCGCCCGACGGGTCGAAGCTCGCCACGGCCGGCGCCGATCGCACGATCAAGCTTTGGACCACCTCCGACTCCAAGGAGTTTGCCACGCTCTCGGGCCACAAAGACTGGGTGACCAGTGCCAGCTTCTCGCCCGACGGCACGCGACTGGCCACCGGCAGCCTCGACGGTGCCGTGAAGCTCTGGGACGTGAACGCCAAGGGGGAGCAGGAAGGACCGGAGGCGGCGAAGGCAAGCGTCTGGTGCGTGACCTTCGCGCCTGATGGCAAAACGATGTTCGTGGGGTCGCATACTGGTGGCAAACTTGTGACGACGCCGGCGGCTAAGCTCCTGCCGCCGCCCCCGCCGCCCCCCAGCCCTCCGCCGGCGCCTGCCCCGGCTCCAGCTGCAGCCACCGCGCAGAAGGCGACGACGCTCGTGCCGACCGAGTTCAAGAGCATGGCCGGCGCCACGGCGGCGATCGCTGCCGACGGCACGGTCACCGTCACTGGCAGCCTCGCCAAGGACACGTATACGATCAAGGCCGTCATCCCCGCCGGGGTGGAGGCGAAGGCCATCAAGCTCGAGGCGCTCGCCGACCCCAGCCTGCCCAGCCAGGGGCCCGGCCGCGCCGGAAATGGCAACTTCGTGCTCAGCACATTTGCCGTGCTCTTCGGTGCCCCGGGTGCCAAAGACACGCCCACCGGTCTGAAATTCGCGAGCGCCAAGGCTGACTATGAGCAGGGTGACTACGGCGTGGCCGGCGCGATCGACAACAAGCCCGAGACCGGCTGGGCTATCGGCGGCGGCGCGGGCAAGGAGCATGTCGCGACGTTCGACATCGCCCCGGACGTGAAGCTGCCGGCTGGCGCACCTCTGGCGATCACGATCGATCAGCAGTATGCCGACGGCACGCATGCCCTCGGGAAATTTCGGATTTCCGTGGTTCACGCTGCGGCTCCGGCACCCGCCCCAGCGGCTGCACCCGCAGCTACGCCGGCGCCGGCACCAGCCACAGCAAAGCCAGCCACACCCGCACCAGCCACACCTGCACCAGCCACAGCAAAGCCAGCCACGCCCGCACCAGCTACGCCGGCACCAGCCACAGCAAAGCCAGCCACGCCCGCACCAGCTACGCCGGCACCAGCCACAGCAAAGCCAGCCACGCCCGCACCAGCCACGCCCGCACCAGCTACGCCCGCACCAGCTACGCCCGCACCAGCTACGCCGGCACCAGCCACAGCAAAGCCAGCAACACCTGCTC
>JBBAVO010000406.1:0-2324 GCA_040397635.1 Pirellulales bacterium | reverse complement strand
GCGTTGGTCGCCCCGGCAGGACCGATCGCGAGCGTGCCGACGGGGATGCCGGCGGGCATCTGCACGATCGAGAGGAGCGAATCAACGCCCCGCAGCATCGACGACTCGACCGGCACACCGAGCACCGGCAGATGCGTCTGGGCGGCCAGCATGCCAGGCAGATGGGCGGCACCGCCGGCACCAGCAATGATCACCTTGAGGCCGCGATCGGCAGCGGCCTTGGCGTAGCCTGCGAGTTTATCGGGGGTCCGGTGGGCCGAGACGATATCGCACTCGTGCGGCACGCCAAACTGCGTGAGCGTCTCGGCAGCCCGTTGCAGCGTGGCCCAGTCGGACCGGCTCCCCATCACGATGCCGACACGCGGCGCAGCAGCGGTGTGCACCGCACCCGCGGCGGCAGAAGTTCGGCTGGATGGCGGAGGAGAGTCGGCCACTCGAGGGGCTCCGGCGTGGTCAGGACGGGCGTGATCGGAGGAAAATGAAACATCTTGCTCTCACCCCCTCGCCGTTGCAACCTGAGGCCATGGCCCGCCCACTTCCCGACATTCTGCCCGCTCCCTGGCCTGCCGACCTGCCGGCGCCGCCAGCCCGTACCGACGAGGCCGTCACGCGGGCCGCAGAACTGCTCGCCTCAGGGGGCCTCGTGGCCATCCCAACCGAAACGGTCTACGGACTCGCGGCCGACGCTCTCGATGCCGACGCCGTCGACCGCATCTTTGCCGCCAAGGGACGGCCGGCCAGCAATCCACTGATCGTCCATGTAGCCGACACCGCGATGGCCCGGTCTCTCGCTGCGCACTGGCCCCCGATGGCTGAGCAGATCACGACTCGCCTCTGGCCGGGGCCCGTGACGGTGATCGTGCCCCGTGGGCCGCGGATCCCCGACAACGTGACGGCGGGTGGGCCGACGGTGGCGCTGCGTTGCCCAGAGCACAGGCTCACCCGACGGCTGATCGCGACGCTCGGCCGGCCTCTCGCTGCCCCGAGCGCCAACCGCTCGATGCAACTCTCGCCGACGACGGCAGGCCACGTGCTCGAAGGCCTGGGCAACCGCATTGATCTCATCCTCGACGGCGGCCCCTGCGGCCGCGGCATCGAATCGACCGTGGTCGATTGCACGACCGATCCGCCGCGGATCCTCCGACCCGGCCCCATCACCCGCGCCGAACTCGAAGCGGTGATCGGGCGTCCGGTGGTCGACATGACGGCGGCGGACGACGACGCCACGTCCGCGGCCGCGCGATCACCGGGCATGCTCCCGCGTCACTACGCGCCGAAGACGCCGCTGGAGGTGTCGTCGGCGGCCGCTGAGCGGGTCGAGGAACTGGTGCAGGCGGGCAAACGGATCGCCTGGCTTACGGCCCGGATCGACGATCCTCAGGTGCGTTCACTGGCCGCGTCGCGGGACCTGCTCGTGGTGCCGATGCCGGCCGATGCGGCGGCTTTTGCCACCAGCCTCTATGCCACGCTCCACGCCATCGACCGCCGCAGCCTCGACAGGATCATCATCGACGCGCCGCCCGACACCGACGCGTGGCGTGCGGTGACCGACCGCCTCAGCCGCGCCACCAAGGCATGACGCGGCATCCACGCGGCGATCCCGACGCTGACGCTTCGGGCTTGTATGAACCCATACAAGCCCCCGGCGTAAGCCGGGGGATCGGCTCGAACATCGCGGGTCCGGCCTACGTTCGTTGCGGATGGATGCGGGGCTGCGAGCCGAGCGCCACGCGGTTGATGGCACCAAGGAAGGCCTTCGCGGAGGCCTCGAGCGAATCGGTCGAGACGCCCCGGCCGCGGTGCACCTGCCCGCCATCTCCCGGCGTCGTCGCCTCCAGTTCCACCGTCACCTCCGCCTGCGCATCCTTGCCGACCGTCACCGCCTGCACGCGGAAGTCGCGGCAGGCCGTCTGGATGCCGGTGAGCTTCTCGATCGCCAGAAAGATGCCGTCGATCGGGCCATCGCCCGCCGTCACCGACACGCTCCGCGGCTCGCCGTTCTGCAGCACCCGCAGTTCCACGGTGGGTGGTGAGCCGCTCGCCGAGGTGAGCGTGTAGCCCTCGAACGTGAACTGCTCGGGCAGCGCCGAAAACTGCTGTTCGCAGAGCGCCGCGATGTCGCCGTCGTAGATCTCCTTCTTGCGGTCAGCCAGCACTTTGAACCGCTCGAAGACCGTCTGCAACTGCTCGGGCGTGAGTTGGTAGCCGAGGGCCAACGCGCGGTCGGCCAGGGCCGCCCGGCCGCTGTGCTTGCCGAGCACGAGGTCGGTCCGCTCCAGCCCCACGTCTTCGGGCCGCATGATCTCGTAGGTCCGCCGCTCCTT
>JBBAVO010000405.1:0-2333 GCA_040397635.1 Pirellulales bacterium | reverse complement strand
GCGGCCAAAGAAATGCCCGAGAGAGGACTTGAACCTCCACCCAGTTACCTGGACAAGAACCTGAATCTTGCGCGTCTGCCAATTCCGCCACTCGGGCGAGTGCGGCCGCTTGAGCGGCAGGACTTTGATGCTACCAATGCCCGTCCGGGACGCAAGTAGGAGGGCCCCTCGCCGGGCTATTCCACGGTCACGCTTTTGGCCAGATTCCGCGGTTTGTCCACGTCGCAGCCCCGCAGCACGGCGATGTGGTAGGCCAGTAATTGAAGTGGCACAGCCGCCACGATCGGCTGGAGGAACTCGGGCACTTCCGGAATCTCGATCACTTCGTCGGCCAGATCCCGCACCCGGCGATCACCCGGGCTGGAGATGGCGATCACCGGCCCCTTGCGTGCCTTGATCTCCTCCACGTTGAGGAGCACCTTGTCGTAGACAGCCCCCTGCGGGATCAGAAACACGCTCGGGGTCGCGGCATCGACCAGCGCGATCGGTCCGTGCTTCATCTCAGCCGCCGGATAGCCCTCCGCATGGATGTAGGAGATCTCCTTGAGCTTGAGCGCGCCTTCGAGCGCGACCGGGAAGTTGTACTGGCGGCCCAGATAGAGAAACGTGTTGGCATCCTGATACCGCTCGGCGATCCGCTTGATCCCCTCGTCGGCCCGCAGCGCCTCGGCTACGAGATCGGGCAGTCGTTCCAATGCGTCGATGAATTCGAGCCCCCGCTCGTAGCTCATGTGCCGCAGCCGGCCGAAGTAGAGGGCCAGCAGTGACAGCACTACGCACTGGCTCGTGAAGGCCTTCGTGCTCGCCACGCCGATCTCGGGGCCGGCATGCAGGTAGATGCCACCGTCGGCCTCGGTGGCGATCGTGCTCCCCACGGTGTTGCAGATGGCCAGTGTGGGATGGCCCTTTCGCTTGATCTCGCGAAGTGCTGCAAGCGTATCGGCGGTCTCGCCCGACTGCGTGATGGCAAAAAGGAGTGTGCCCTCGTCAAGCGGCGGATTGCGGTAGCGAAGCTCGCTCGCGTATTCCACCTCGACCGGCAGCCGCGCAAACTCCTCGATCAGGTATTCGCCCACGAGCGCCGCATGCCAGCTCGTGCCGCAGCCGGTGAGCACAATGCGGTTGATCCGCTGCAGCTGCCGCGGCGTGAGGTTCAGGCCTCCGAAGACCGCCGTGGCATCGTCCCGAGAGAGCCGGCCCCGCATGGCGGCCCGGATTGTCTCGGGCTGCTCGTGGATCTCCTTGAGCATGAAATGGGCGTAGCCGCCCATGCCCACGTCCTCTGCGGAGAGTTCGAGCGGCCGCACCGCGTGTTCGATCCGACCGGTGTCGCGATGGAGCACGCGGAGGGTGCCGGCCGTGATCACCGCCACCTCATGATCGGCGAGGTAGACGATCCGGTCGGCATGGCCCGCGAGTGGGCTCGAGTCACTGGCGATGAAGTGCTCGCCGTCGCCGACGCCCACGACCAGCGGGCTGCCCAGACGGGCGGCCACCAGCATGTCGGGCCGGTCACGGAACAGGACGAGCAGGCCATAGGTGCCGCGGAGCTGCGCGATCGCCTCCCGCACTGCCACCACCCAGGGCGTGTCGGCGGGATCGTCGGCAACAGAGCGGCCCGCGGCCATCGCCCGGGTGAGACAACTGTCGATGAGGTGGGCGATCACCTCGGTGTCGGTTTCCGACCGGAAGACGTAGCCCTCAGATTCCAGCCGGTCCTTGATGGCACGGTAGTTCTCGATGACACCGTTATGGACGACGGCCACATTGGCTTCACCGTGACGGCCATCCTCGTCTGGCTCGGTGGGCTGGTCATCGCCGCCGAGGTGCGGATGGGCGTTGGCGTCGGTCGGGGCGCCGTGCGTGGCCCAGCGGGTGTGGCCGATGCCGATTGAGCTATCGGGGGCGCCGGCCCGTACGAGGGCCTCCAGCCGTGCAAGCCGGCCCGCCGCCTTGAGCACGTGGAACTCGCCCGAGTCGGGCAGCAGGGCAATCCCGGCGGAATCGTAGCCGCGGTATTCCAGCCGTCGCAGCCCCTCGAGAATCAGGTCGGTGGCGCGACGAAACCCGATGTATCCAACGATGCCGCACATGGTGAATCCTCAGGGCAGGGGACGGGGCAGGGGACCGCCGGACTGGATCCCTGGGAATGTACTGGCATGGCCACACGCCGGACCACACGAGTATTCTCCCGCGAAAAGGGGCTTTCCGCCATGAATCGTTCTCTCGCCATCATTGCGATCCCTGCCCGGCTCTCCAGCCAGCGTCTTCCCCGCAAGATGCTGCTGGCCGATACGGGCCGGCCGCTCATCGAACACACCTGGCGGGCCGCC
>JBBAVO010000404.1:0-2339 GCA_040397635.1 Pirellulales bacterium | reverse complement strand
ACTCCTTGAGCACGAAGCGGTAGCCGAGGCGGCTGAGGAAGCGATCCAGCTCCGCACGGAATTTCGGGTCGTCTGGCAACGGCGCCGACTTGCCATTGAAGGAGCTGCCGTGGAGTGCGAGGGCATAGTTGAAGATACTCCGCACAGGCCATCGCTTCTCAAAAAATTCCGAGACGTTATGGGGGGCCTCGAACGAGATGGGGGTGGTCTTCCAGACATCCTGGAGTTTGTTGCCCTTGATGGCGGCCGGATAGGCGTCGCGCATGTGGTTCCATTTGGGTGAGAAGCTGCCAAGGTCGCCGAGGGAATCGGCCCGCCAGCCGGCGCCGTGGGAGATGGCGTAGGCGATACATGGATTGACCGGGTTGGGCATCAGCAGGGGAGTCTTCTTGAAGGCTGCGAGGTAGGCATCGATCACCTTATGGCAGTGTGCAATGCTCGGCATCTTGGCTGTCTTGCAGCGGCTGAGGTGCCACTCGCCCCACCAGCCGAGCGAGCCCAGATCGACGTGGTCGAAGTCGGGATGGCCGTCGTAGGCAGTCCCCAACCGCTTGATGAAGTCGAGGTGCCGTTCGAGGACGACGGGATCGTCGAAGTCTGGAATAGGAATGTCCGCGGCGCCGTCGCCGTAGTCCACCAGCAGTTCCCGGCCGCCAACTTCCTTGAGCCAGGCCGGGTGCTCGACGGCTCCCTTCCGCGGGTTGCAGCACTTCACCCGTAGTGCCAGTTTTTGTCCTGACTCGTGGGCATTTTTCAGTGTCCAATCCAGCAAATCCGAGTTGAGCTTTCCAGGCTGCGGCTCGAGTTGGGCCCAGCCCCAGCGGACGTAGAGAATCGTGGAGGGAATCCCCTTCGGCAGGTTCTTGTCTGCCTTTGCTGGGTAGCCGAAGGTCTCCCAGCCGATGCCCGGATTGGCCAAAAGTTCGCTGGTCTCCTCGGGCTTGATCACGATCGGTGCATCCGCAGCGGTGGCCAGAGCCCCGATGCAGGCGACGAAGATGAACAACCATCCCGCTGCGAGGAAAGCCGCGAGGGTTTCACGGAAGCGGCGGCGCGGAGCCGGGTTGCCAGAGAGGAGATGCGGACGTTGAGATTTCCGAGGCTGTTGACGCATGATGATGGCTGCCGATGGAAACGAAGGAACGCTTGAGGGATCCGATCGGAATCCGGCATCCAGCGGTTCCGAAATGGATTATTTCCGCTCCCATCCGCACGCGTCATTGGCGGAATCGGCAAACGGAGCAGCCGCTGGTCAGGCGCAGGCTTTGCCGCACGCCGCGGGGCTGACGGTGGCCAGCCCGCGGAGTTCCGCGAGCATCTCGTGGCAGAGCACCTCTTCCAGCCGGGCGAGCGCCCGGGCCACCACGGCGCCGTCGAGCACGCGATGATCGGCGATCAACGTCACCAGGCAGTTGCCGTCGTCGTCGAGCGGCGCGTAGGAGAGGCTCGTCGTGCAGATCGTGGGATGGAAGCGGTTGGTTGCCCCCATGCCCGCCAGCGTGGAGAGACTGAAGGTGCCGATCCGGGCGGCCCGCTTCCGGGAGAACGAGTTCATGTTCCACCGTAGGATCGTCCGCCGCAGGAACCCCGGCACCATCTCGAGTTGTAACTGCCGCTTGAACATCTCCTTGACCGGCTTTGTCGCGCAGTCAACGATGAACTGCTGAATCTCGGGAAGCGATCTGGCATCGGGCGCTGCGAGCCGCGCCCAGAAGAGCCGGTCTTCTCCATCTTCGATGCGGTTCACGGCCAGCGTGGCCACGCTCTCTGCGGCGGTGGCCAGGCGGGTGCCGGGAAACCCTTGCACCAGCCAGGTGCGGAGCACGGGCATCTCGCGGGCGACGAGTGCATACGCCTTGAGGAAGACTGCCGCCCAGCCGATCCGCGCGGTGCCAGCCGAAGCGTTTTTCAAAGCTGAAGCGCGGGCTGCCGCGAGCGGGCCCAGTGGCATCGTCCGCTCGACGGGAAAGAGCGGAATCTCCTGGGCGAGCCGGGCCACATCGCTGACGCAGCCGCGGGCTGCGGTGAACCGGCTCCTGGTGACGATCGGGGCATGGCTCGGCATGGCGGGGTTCTCCTGACCGGGAGGTGAGTGGTCAGGTATTGAATCGAATCGACCACGGCCTTGGAATGTCAATCCGGGGCGACTGGACCGGGGCGGGGGGCCATGCCGGGGTTCCGGTTCACCAGACGGCCGCACGGCGGGCTGGCGTGGACGCCGGCAAAAGTGTGTTAAACTACCGGAGTCGTTTTTACGGTGGTGGCTATAGCTCAGTTGGTTAGAGCACTAGATTGTGATTCTAGGGGTCGCGGGTTCGAGTCCCGTTAGCCACCCTTTC
>JBBAVO010000403.1:0-2359 GCA_040397635.1 Pirellulales bacterium | reverse complement strand
TCTTTTCCCTCACCCGCCCCGAGATTGCTCGTTCTGATCGCAGCGATCGTCTCCGCCGTGTACGGCACGGTTGCCGCCGCCGCCGACTGGCCGCAGTGGCGCGGTCCCGACGGCCAGGGGCATGCATCGGCGGCGCACGACCTGCCGGAGACGTGGAGCGAGACTGAGAACATCGTCTGGAAGACGCCGATCCCCGGCCGGGGCTGGTCGTCGCCGGTGATCGACGGCAAGCAGATCTGGATGACTACGGCGATCGAAACAGAGATCTCCGAGGAGGAGAAAAAGAAACGTCTCGAAAGTGTTAAGGCGAGCCAGCCGCTCAATGTCTCCGGACCAGTGGCACTGCATGCCCTCTGTGTGGACCGCGACTCAGGAAAGCTCCTGCACGACGTCGAACTGATGGTCGTCGCCGACCCGCAGCCGATCCACTCGCTCAACTCCTACGCCTCGCCCTCGCCGGTTCTCGCTGCCGGCCGGCTCTACTGCCACTTCGGCGACTTCGGCACCGCGTGCATCGACACCTCAACAGCGAAGGTTGTCTGGAAAAACCGCGACCAACGGCTCAACCACGAAAACGGCCCCGGCAGCACTCCCCTCCTCTGGCACGACAAGCTGATCTTCCACTGCGACGGCAGCGACACGCAGTCGATCGTCGCCCTCGACGTGGCCACGGGAAAGGTGGCCTGGAAAACGGCCCGCAGCGGCGAACTCCGCAGCGATCCCCAGCTCAAGAAGGCCTATGGCACGCCGATGGTGCTCAGCCTCGCCGGGCGGGAGGTGCTCGTCTCGCCGGCGGCCGACTGGCTCTACGGCTACGACCCCGCCACGGGGAAGGAACTCTGGAAGATGAGCTACGGCGTGCTCGGCTTCTCGATCGTGCCGCGGCCCGTCATGGCCCACGGGCTGCTCTATATGAGCACGAGCTTCATGCAGCCCGAACTGCTCGCCGTGAAACTCGGCGACGCCGCGGCCGCCCCCACGATCGCCTGGCGGGAGAAGAAGGGCGCCCCCCAAATGCCCTCGCCGCTCGTGGTCGGTGATGAACTCTACATGGTCAGCGACAAGGGCGTGGCCACCTGCCTCGACGCCAAGACGGGCGATGCGGTCTGGACGGAACGGCTCGGTGGTAACTTTGCCTCGTCACCCCTCTTCGCCGATGGCCGGATCTACGTGGGCAACCGGGATGGGGCGACCTTCGTGATCAAGCCCGGCCGCAGCTTCGCCCTCGAGGCGACAAACCAGCTCGAAGGCCAGATCATGGCCACGCCCGCGGCGGTGGACCGATCGATCTACCTTCGCAGCGACAAGGCGATCTACCGGATCGAGAAGCGGCGGCCACCGGCAGCCGCCAGCACACGGCCCGCCGTAACAGCTCGTGCCGTGGCCTTCCAGGCTCCGGCGGCAGCGACGCCCGCAGTACCAACTCCCGCAGCAATTGGGGCCGCAGCCGCCACACCCAAGGGTGAGGTGATTTCCTTCACGTTCGACACGAGCAAGATCTTCCCGGGCACGACCCGGGAGGTTTCGGTCTACGTGCCGAAACAGTACGACGGTACGACGCCAGCCTGCGTGCACGTCAACCAGGACGGTATCCAGTTCAACGCCCCCGAGGTCCTCGACCGGCTGATCGCCGAGAAGCAGATCCCGGTGATGATCGGCGTCTTCGTGAAGCCGGGAGTCGTGCGCAGCACCAAGGAGGGAGCGCTCGACCGTTTCAACCGAAGCTTCGAATACGACGGCCTCGGTCCCGACTACGCCCGCTTTCTCCTCGAGGAAATCCTGCCCGCCGTCGAGACGAAGAAAACCGCCGACGGCCGGGCCATCGTGCTCTCGAAGAGCGGCAACGATCGCTCGATCGGTGGCACCTCCAGCGGCGCGATCGCGGCCTTCACGGCGGCCTGGGAACGGCCCGACGCCTTTTCACGGGTCTACAGCGGCATCGGCACGTATGTCGGCCTCCGAGGAGGCCACGCCTATTCGACACTCGTCCGCAAGTTCGAACCGAAGCCGCTGCGGATTTTCCTGGAGGACGGCTCGAACGACCTCAACATCTACGCCGGCGACTGGTGGATGGCCAATCAGGCGATGCAGCGGTCGTTGGAATTCGCCGGGTATGACGTGCGGCATGCGTGGGGCGACGGCGGCCACAACGGCAAGCACGCCACGGAACTGTTCCCGGAAACGTTTGCCTGGCTGTGGCGTGGCTGGCCGCAGCCGGTGACCGCCGGACTGGGCAGCCCGCAGCTTCAGGAGCTGCTCGTTCCGGGCGAGAACTGGCGGCTCGTCGGCGAGGGCTACAAGTTTACCGAGGGCCCCGCGGCCAACGCCAAGGGCGAACTCTTCTTCAACGACGTGGGCG
>JBBAVO010000402.1:0-2365 GCA_040397635.1 Pirellulales bacterium | reverse complement strand
GGCCGGCAGCGAGCCGACCTCGGAGCAGCCGTAGTCTTCAATCGCAAAGCTCTGCTTCCGGCCTCGCCTGAGGCAGATCAACGCAAACGCCGCAGCCGGAGGGGTATCCTCTCCGGCTGCGGTTTTTGACTCGCTACGGCACCATCCAGGCCAACGGGCCCGACTGCAGCCAGACAAGCAGCCCCATCAGGATTGCCAGCGTTAGACTGTGCGGAAAGACCCGCCTCAGGATCGCCCCTTCCTGGCGGTGCACGCCCGTCGCCGTGGCCGACACGACGATGCTCTGGGCGTCGATCATCTTCCCCATCACGCCGCCGGTGCTGTTGGCCGTGCAGATGAGCAGCGGGTTTAAGCCCAGCTGTTCGGCCGTCACGCGTTGCAGGCTGCCGAACATCGCATTGCTGGAGGTGTCGGAACCGGTGAGGGCGACGCCCAGCCAGCCCAGCAGAGCCGAGAAGACGGGATAGAGCCAGCCGGAACGGGTGAGAGCCAGGCCAAGGGTGACATCGGTGCCGGAATACCGTGTCACGAATGCCAGCGCCAGCATGGCCGCGATGGTCAGGAGCGAAAGCGAAAGCTGCCGCAGCGATCTCCACCAGATCACAGCCGCCCGCCGCCAGGAGATGCCGAGCCAGGGTATTGCGGCCAGAGCCGCGACGAGGATGCCCGTACCCGCGGCCGAGAGCCAGTTAAGCCGGTAGACGGCCCGCTCGATTTCAAGTGGCTCCCGCGTGGCCGGCGGGACTTTTGCAATGCGGCCGTCAAGCCTTGGTACGGGGAGTTCCGGCGCCACGATGCTCTTCGGCAGCAACGGGAGGCGGCCTTCGAGCGTGGCTTTCACCGTAGGCAGGCCCCAGCAGAAGACGGCCACCGAGAGAAACGCCCAGGGTGCCCATGCCCAGGCGATCGCGCGGATCGAGTCGTTGGCAAAGGGGGCTGGCTCCGGCTGCGCACGTTTCGGGAAGACAACTGGCTCCGGCTTCGAAGCAGCAGGTGCCTGTCCCCTTTTCTCGCCCCTTTCCGCCTCATGCTGCCAGCAGTCCCGTGGCTGCCACCAGCGGAGGAACCCGGCGAGCGTCACAAGGCTGATGATTCCCGCCACCACATCGACGAGCGCCGCCCCCACATAGTTGGCCATCGCAAACTGCACCACGGCAAACGATCCGCCACAAACGAGGACCGCCGGCCAGACCGCCAGCAGCCCCCGCCAGCCCGACATCGTGGCCACCATCCAGGCCGGCACGATGAGCGAGAAGAAGGGAAGCTGACGGCCGGCCATCTGAGAAATGGCGAACTCGTCGAGGCCGGTCACCTTCGCCAGCGTGATGATCGGCGTGCCGAGCGCACCGAAGGCGACGGGCGCCGTGTTGGCGATGAGGGCGAGGCAAGCCGCCTCGAGCGCGGGGAACCCGGCGCCAGTGAGGAGTGCCGCCGAGATGGCAACGGGGGCCCCAAAGCCTGCGGCCCCTTCCAGAAAAGCCCCGAAGGAAAAGGCGATCAGGAGGGCCTGCATCCGATGGTCGGCGGAGAGCCTGGTGACCGACCGCTTCATGATGTCGAGGGCACCGGCCTCGACGGTGAGCTGGTAGAGAAACATGGCCGTCACGATGATCCAGCCGATGGGGAAGAGGCCGAAGGCGGCTCCATGGAGGGCGGCGGCCACCGCCGCGTCGGCTGGCATGCCCACGATTCCCACGGCGATCGCCAGGGCGGTGGCCAGACCCGCTGCTGCCGCCGCGTGGGCCGACCAGCCCGCCCCGGCCAAAAGCCCCAGCAGGGCCACCAGCGGGAGCGTCGCCAGCAGCGTGGAGAGCAGCGGCGAAGCGAGCGGATCGTAGACGTGCGACCAGACCATAATGGGATAAGAACGAATGGGATAAGAACGGGTTGTTGGGCGAAAAACAGAGCCGTTATAGACTGCCAAGCCGCCGGCAAGGAAAAACGGCCAGCAAGGGAAATCCAGCAAGGGAAATAGGGCAGATCGTGCGTGGGCCGCCGCCGTTTCCTTGCAATCCAGAAATTTTTGGAGGCGTTGTGAACTGGGCTGTTGACTACACCGTATCAATTCAGTAATAATTCTTGGATGAGTGGGGAGGGCTTCAAATCCCTCAATGCGGTTGTCGGCGTAGAAAGTCAGGGCCTTCGCCAGCGCCGGGTGCCATTCGGAGAGGGATGGCCAACGGTTGACGGGTGTCAAACTGGCTTTGAGGGGTGGTACTTCCCACGCATTCGGTTCGTGTGTTGATTGGGTTTTCTTTCATAGTTCCTTTTCTTTTCATGCCCATTTGGGTGGAGGATTCTCATGACAATTTCCAAGAATCGCGGGGGTTTCACCCTCGTCGAACTGCTGGTGGTCATTGCGATC
>JBBAVO010000401.1:0-2370 GCA_040397635.1 Pirellulales bacterium | reverse complement strand
CGGCCGGTCTCTGGGAATTGGCCCTTCAGGCAGCGTCGCCAGCCATCAAGAACGATCTGGTTATCCCTTCATGTGCCCTGAAGAACACCGCTATCCCAAGGATTATCTCCGAATCCCGTGATCGTCGCAAAGGCAGCAGGGGGATTGAATTCAGAGCCAGCCGGCTCGGGGCGGAGTTCACCGGTTCAATGCTGCGCCAGCCTAGCTCCTCCCACTGTGAGGCGCTCAATAAGGAGCATCGCTTATCCCGCAGGGTATGGTGCCCAGCCAGTGTCGTCGTCGATCAACTCGACCGAGACCTCCGCCGCATACCGGCCTTCATGGATCAGTTTGATTTTCTTGTTTCCATTACCGGCGGAGCCTCCTCGAAAACGTCTCATCCCAAAGGTTCGGGTCGGGTCTGTAGGCCGTCACTAGCACCGCAGGCTCCTCGACGACGATCGCAGAACCAGCCCCCAAGAGGAACTCGTCGAGCGATGAGTTGACGGAGGCTGCGAATGGTGTCAACACTGAGGTGCGTTCGCGGCACGAATATCGTCGCCGCTATCGTGCGTTACCCCCCGCGTCGGTTCCGAAGCCAAATAGAGACTCGTGACACGATTACAACATGACCACCGCTCGCAACCACCGTCGCCGCCGCCGGCCCGCGACCAACGCGGTCATGCCTGGCGGGCCCTTGCGATCCTGGTCGGGCTTCTGACGGTCGAGGCCTGCGTCATCGGCTGGTGCTTCGGCGGCTGGGTGCTGGCCACGCCGGGAAAACGCCTGCCGTCCATCGGGCTGGTTGGCACGCTCATCGGATTGTGGTCGCACATCGAGCGGCACAAGGCAGACTACCGGACGGCACGTGTCTCCTGGTCGCTCGTCGCGGGCCAGATGCTCTCATTCGTGGGCGTCTTTGCCGCAGTTCGTTGGCTCGCCGCAGGAGCGCTGCCCACCCCGCTCGGCGACACCGGCACACCCCTGGCCGTTGCGGTGACCGTGGCGGCATGGCTGGCATGCTCGCTGGCCTCCATCGCACCGACGCTCGACCTCGCGCGGACACTGCTTGGCAGCGCTGCACTCTGCGCCGCACTGGCCGTGACGTCCTGGAACATCGGCGACCTGACCCAGAGCTTCTGGAACCAGACCGGTGAAACCACCGTCCGGCTGGTAGAACTCTTGCTGACGCCGTTTGCCGGCGGGCCGGTCATCCGACCGGAGCCATTCGTCCTCGGCACAGAAGCCTTTCAGGTCAGGATTCAGTCGGCGTGCTCGGGGTTTCACGGCATCGGCCTGATCACCATGCTGCTGGCGGGCTCCCTCTGGTGGTTCCGGCGGCTCTATCGCTTTCCGCAGTCGCTCCTGCTGCTCCCCATCGGCGTGGCGCTCATCTGGCTGGCGAACGTCGTCCGGATCACGGCCTTGATCCTCGTCGGAATCTGGATCTCACCGGCGATCGCCGTGGATGGATTCCACTCCACCGCCGGCTGGATCGCCTTCCTCACGGTCGGGCTGGGCCTCATCTGGACGGCAGCCCGGATACCGTTCTTTACCCGCTCTGAGCCGATGGTGCCTGAGATCGCAATGGCTGCGGCGTCGCCGACCGCGGTGGGCGCGACGACCATCACCACCACCGCCTGTCTCCTGCCCTTCCTGGCCCTCACGGCCATCACGATGCTGACCCGGGCCTTCACGAGCGGCTTCGACATCTTCTATCCGGTGCGGGTCATCTGCGTGGCCGGGGTGCTCTGGTCGCTTCGCAACGCTCTGCCGTGGCGGGATTGCCGGATCTCGCTGCTGCCGATCGCGATCGGGACCGTTGCCTTTGCGGTCTGGATGATCCTCGCGCCTGGGGCGACAGCATCGCCGGCCGCGATGGCAGCCGGCCTGCATGCCGACCCGCTCGATCCAGCCCAGTTGGGCCAGCCGTGGACAACGCTCTGGCTGCTCTTTCGCGTGCTCGGCTCGACGATCACGGTGCCGATCGCGGAGGAGCTGTTCTTCCGGGGATTCATCACCCGCCGCTGCATCTCCGAAGACGCCGACAGCGTGCCGCTCGGGCAGTTCTCGTGGTTCTCGTTCCTCGTCTCTGCCGTGTCGTTTGGCGTGCTCCACGGCAACGCCTGGCTGGCCGGCATCGTGGTCGGCATGCTGTTTGGCGTGACGCTCTACGCACGGCGGCGTCTCTTCGATGCCGTGGTGGCCCATGCCACGACCAACGCCCTGCTCAGCGGCTACGTGGTAGCGACCGGATCATGGTCGGAGTGGGGCTGAACGACGGTGGTTCACACGACGCCCAAAGACCGCTCCAACGCGGCAAGCCGTTCCCGCAGCTCGGCCAGTTCTGACTCCAGCCGATCCACGCGGTCCGCGAGCGATTCGGCTGCC
>JBBAVO010000400.1:0-2370 GCA_040397635.1 Pirellulales bacterium | reverse complement strand
TCCATGCCGGTGGCCGCCTGATCCCAGCCGATCGTCACGATTGAGCCCCCCTCGCGGCCCCGCATCCATCTGCCGATGCCCCGCGCGAGGAGCATCGTGGAGGCTACGTCAACCCGCAGGAGTTGATCGAGCTTCTGCTCGAAGCTCCAACTCGCCGGCGGCCCGGTCAGCACGTCGGCCCCAGCCACGAGCACCAGCGTGTCGATGTTCGGCAGCCGTTGAGCGACGTCGGCGATCAGCTGCTCCACGGCAGCCATGTCGGAGAGATCGGCAAGGAACGTGCCAGCGTGGCGATTGTCCCGGGCCAGCACCGCGGCCAGCTCGTCAGCTGCATCTCGAGAGCGGCCATGCACGGCCACGCTGGCTCCTGCCGCCGCCAACGTCACCGCCACCTCGCGGCCGATGCCGTGGGTCGAACCGGTGACCAGCGCTGTCCGTCCAGCCAGTTCGGTCACGGCGTCGTTCCCGTGGCAGTCGCGGCCGACACATCTGGCTCGCTCGCCTTGCTCACGACGGGCAGTTCATAAGCGGCAGCCTCTTCCGCATTCCGTACGAGCAGCCGGCTGCCCGAGAGGCAGAGGTTGTTCCAGGTCTGGCCGTCGATCGCGGCCAGACGGCCCCGCACAACATGTTTCTCGGGCGACGCGTCGACGAGCACCACTTCGCCCGACTCCGCCTGCACGAGCAACAGCGACCCGACGCGGAGCAGCTGCCCCTGGCCATAGCGGCCGGCCTTCCAGCGACGCGCCCCATCGTCAAGCCGCACGCACTCCAGAATGCCATCGGAGAGGCCGTAGGCATGGCCGTCGTGAATGGCGACATTCGTGAACTTCGTCTTCATCAGGCCGGTATTCCGCCAGACCTCGCGGAGCGTCCAGGGCTCGGCCTCGCTCTTCTCGATCTCGAAGACCGCCGCCCCGATGCCGTAGCCCTTGGAGAGAAAGAGCCGACGATCGCCGACCGGCACCGCCTGCGAGCAGCTGGCATCGGAATTGGAGTGGCCCGGCCAGGGATGCTCAAAGATCTCATGGCCGTCGGCCAAATCGTAACCGGCCACGTGCCCCTCGTTGACGCTCAGGATCAGCTCGCGGCCACCAAACGCCACCACCTGCGGCGACACATAGCTGATCTGCTCGTCGCCGGTGATCCAACGACGTTCTCCCGTCGCGCGGTCGAAGGCCACGAGCGAGAGGAACTCCGGATCCTGGGCCGAGCGCCGCGTCCGCGGGCCGCCAGCGGGCACGATCACAAGATCGGCCGTGACAAGCGGCGACCCCGCTCTGCCCCAGGACACCATCGCAGCATGGGCCACGGGATCGATGCCCAACTCGTCGAGCACGTTCTTCTTCCAGAGCACATTGCCGGTCGCTCCGTCGATCGCGTGAAGCCAGCCGGTCGCGCCGTGCGAGTAGACGACCCCGTCGCGAATCGTCGGGGTGGACCGCGGCCCGACACCGCCGAGCACCGTCTCATGCCGTCCCTTCACAGCGACCGTCCACTCAGGCGCACCGGAGGTCACAGAACAGCACGACACGATCTCGTCGTCGCCCCGCTGTTCGAGCGTCACCGCATGGTCGCCGTAGGTGGTAAAGCCACTCCAGCCGGCGCCGATCGGCCGCCTCCAGATCTGCCGCGGCGGCCGCGCGAGCCAGTCGGGATCGAGCGTGGGAGCATCGACGCCACCGCTCCCGGTCGGCCCGAGGAATCTTGGAAAATCGCCGGCCGTTGCCTGCCAGGCGGCGGCTGCTATGGCCTCGCCCTGCGGCGCAGGCGGCCCACCCCCATGCTGCGGCAGCAGTCGGTCGCGGGAAGGACTCCAACGAAAAGCAAACTCGGGCACGAGATCCCCCGACACCCGCTCGATCCGCAGCACCGCAGCACCCAGAGCCACCGCGCTGAGCAGCCCGCCGATCACGCCCCGCTTCACCGCCGGTGCATAGCCGCTTTCGCGCAGGAACCAGACCACCAGCGACATCAGCGCTGAGAAGCAGAGGATCAGCGAGATGATGTTCCGCACGGCCTGATCGACGACGGCCCCCACGATTGGCTCGAGCCAGCCGCCCTGGACAAGTGCCACCGCAGCCAGCAACGAGGCGACTCCAATCCACACGCGGCGGGGTGGCGAGAGTGGCCGCGGGGCCGATTCGCCTGCCGCTGGGGTAGCCGCTTTGAGAGGGTTTTTCTTCATGGGCGCTGAGTGTACCGATCGGGGCGGTTTCACGAAAAACATGGCGTCGTGCAATTTTTTCTTGGCGTGCCTCCGCGCGCGGCTGATAGCCGGGCATCCTGCCCGGCGGCCTTCCGAATCACCATAAGGGGAGCCGGGATCGGCGAAGGTGGAGGAGACGAGGAGGATGTCCGACTTGTTGT
>JBBAVO010000399.1:0-2374 GCA_040397635.1 Pirellulales bacterium | reverse complement strand
CTATCCGTGCCGTTCCACCCCCCGGCGGCCCAAGCCTGCTTGTAGAGCCCCGACGAGGGAAATGCCTTTTTCGCCGACTCGACGTTGGCGACAGCCAGCGAAATCTGCTTGATGTTGTTCGTGCACGCCGACAGTCGGGCTGCCTCGCGGGCGGACTGCACCGCCGGCAATAGCAGTCCGACGAGCGTCCCGATGATGGCGATGACGACGAGGAGTTCCACGAGCGTGAAACCGGCATTTCGGCGTGTTGCGACGATTTTCATGGGCGATTCCTCCGATACTGAAGCGAAGAGATGAGTGGTGCACCGACACAGGCTGTGGCGACGGTTGGCTCCTAGCCAGAAAAAGATCTCCCCGCCGCACTTTCGATACTACGTGTCGTCCACGGAGGCCACCATTGGCAAATTTGCCAACCAGTAAAAGTTTTTCCCGTCCTGTGCACGTCGGACGCGTGTTGGGGCGGCTAGCCGGCGGCGGGCGACTCGCCAGGCATCTCGACCCATACCTTCGTGCCGCGGCCCGGGGCACTGTCGATCGAGAGAGTCGCCCCCATCCGCAGGGCCCGCTCCGCCATGCCACGCAGCCCGAAGTGCCCCTCGAGGGCTGAATGAGTCGGGACATCGAACCCCTGGCCGTCGTCCTCCACCTCAACGACATGTCCCGAATCGGTCGCACGGAGTCGGACATCGACGCGGGTCGGGGCTCCGTGCTTCAACGCGTTGGTGACGGCCTCCCTCACAAGCCGCAGGAGATGGAACTGTGCGGCCGGCGAGACGTGGACGGCATCGGCCTGCAAACGCATGCCGATCGGCACGTTCGTCAACGTCTGGAGGTAGGCAACCTGGGCGGCCAACGATTCGACGAGGTCGCCGTCAGTGCGTGTGGGATCGCGAAGGTCCCAGAGGAAGTCGTGCGTCTCGCGTCGCACCTGTTCCAGGAAGCCCCGCTGCTGCTCGAGGACACTTCGCGACCGGTCGTCATCGGTCAGGTCGGCTGCGGCATCGAGCCTCAGCGAGATGCCGGCAAGGTCCTGTTCGAGCGTGTCGTGAAACTCCTGGGCGATCCGCAGCCGCTCACCGGCCACCGCCTCGAACTGCAGTTTTTCCTCGATGACTGCCACTTGCCGCGACACGAGGCGACGGAGCCCCCACACCCAGCCAAGCGTCGCGAGCACCGCAGCGGCGAGCACCCCGATCACCGCCGCCAGCCGCTGCGGCTTCCACCACGACGGAGCCCGGAGGAGTTTCAGATCATTTGGAGACCGCAGGAGAACCTCCAGCGGTGGAGCCGCTGCGGGGCGTGGCGCCATCGTCGAGTGCCGCACCGCGCCGCCGACCGGCCGCACGATCCCCGTCACCTGCACACGGCTGCCGGGTTCCAGCAGGCGGCCCTCGATGAGCCCGAGGAGTCCGGAAATCGCCGTGAGGGGGATGTCGTCGGCCAGCAGCCTGACCTCGCCGCCTTCTCGCCCCGGACTCACGTCGACCACGGTCGCCGGAAACGTGACTAGACATCCGTAGTAGTCTCCGGGATCGGCGGTGTCGTACCGGGCCAGGGCCGTCGCGTTGATGCGAAGGATTTCTGCCGGGTGGATCACGGCGGGCTCGAGCGGCGTGCCGGGCTTCATCCGCCGAACATTGGCCTCGGTGATTGCAAACACGGATTCGGCGCCATCGACGAATCCGACGGCCTCCACCCAGTCTCCCTCCTCCACTGGCTCCATTGAGTTCGATTCCACGAGCACACCCTGGCATCCGGACTGGAGATAAAGAAAACTCCCCGGTACCGAGTGGGTCACGACCCCCTGCGTCCGGATACGATGGGCCGTATCGGGATAACGTCCGATTTCGGCGAACGGCACCTCCCGCACGTCGCCCGGCGGTGTCTCGATGGAAAAATCGTCAAACGGGGACATGCTCAGCTTGGGGGCCAAGAGTTCGCCGCGGCTGTTGGACTCAGCCGTGGCGACGCCGGTGCAGCGGATCGCCGCATCGATGTACTGCTCTGGCGGCAGCGATACGGCGGTCTTGGCGACATCCACCCAGAACGTACGGGTCACGTCCGTCACCAGGAAAGCCCAGCGGCCGTTGTCGGCGTCGTCTCGAATCCCTCTGACTATGCCCGACACCTCGACCCGGTGGCAGTCGTCCAATCCGAGAAAGAACCGGTTGCGGTCGTAGGCACGCGGCGTCGGCAGCGGCCGCTCGCCGATTTTTTGGATACTGACTGGGACGATCGTGGGTGCATAGCCGCCGCGTTTGGTCCGCCCCACGACCTCCACCACATCACCCTCGCCAAGCTCGAGCACGGCGACGATGTCGGTCTCGAGCAGACCCAATCGCCGCGACTGCGTCACGTCGATCCAGATGCCCGC
>JBBAVO010000398.1:0-2379 GCA_040397635.1 Pirellulales bacterium | reverse complement strand
ACGATGCCCGCTACCTCGACCTCGATCAGCTCAATGCCGGGGCTGGCGGCATCGGTGGCGGCCTCCGCACTCCGGGCTTCGGCTCAGCTCCGGCCGCCAAGCCTGTCAGCCGCCAGTTGCCGGGGACGTAGAGCGGGTGTCGGATTATTCGAGCTCCCGAGATACAAATTCGGTCTTGTTTCCGCGTTGTCCGTCCCGGGAGAACTCCACGTCATGGAACTGGGATTCGTTTCCGCGATCCTCGCTGACCTGTCGCTCGACGACGTCCTCGCCTTCGCGGCCGCCGAGGGCTTCTCCACCGTCGAAGTGATGTGCTGGCCCGTCGGAGCCGCCGACCGCAAATACGCCGGTGTGACCCACGTCGACGTGACCACGTTCGCGAAGACGCAGGCCGATGACATCCGCGCTGCCTGCGAGCGGCATCGCGTCTCGATCAGCGGCCTCGGCTTCTACCCCAACATGCTTGATCCGAACCCGGCCGTGTCGGAACCCGCGATCACCCATTTTCGCAAGCTGATCGCGGCCGCACCGCTTCTCGGCCTGAACACCGTCAATGGGTTCGTCGGCCGCGACTGGACGAAGACGGTCGATGACAACTGGCCGCGGTTTCTCGCCGTCTGGAAGCCGCTCGTGAAGCTTGCAGAGGAGCATGGCGTGCGGATTGGGATCGAGAACTGCCCGATGCTTTTCACGCGGGACGAGTGGCCCGGCGGCAAGAACCTGATGGCGACGCCGGCGGTCTGGTCGCGGGCATTCGCGGACATCGACTCACCCGCGTTTGGTCTCAACTTCGATCCGTCTCATTTGGTGCTGCAGGACATGGACCCCATCGGCGTGTTGGAGCGGTTTCGTGGAAAACTCTTCCACATGCATGCCAAGGACGTGCGGATCGATCGGGCAGGACTCGAACAGTATGGCCGCTTCGACTTCCCCTCCCGCTGGCACCAGCCGCGCATCCCGGGCTACGGCGAGATCAACTGGGGCCGTTTCATGGCGGAGGTGATGCGGGTCGGCTATGACGGCCCGGTCTGCATTGAGGTCGAGGACGACACCTTCGGCAAGAGCCTTGAGGGCCGCAAGCGTGCCCTGCGGGTCGCCCGAAATGTCTTGAAGCCGTTTTTTGCCGGGTGAAGGGATTGTCGCGATCGAAGGTGCGGCGGGAGGAGTGCCTCTTCATCCAAGCCCGCAAAGCCCGCAGCGCCAGCAAGGGAGATGAAAAGGGGACGCAGATCTTTTCGGGGACGCGAAGGAGTTCGACTCGTGGCCACGAGTTTTTAACTTGTGCAATACGTGCTGGGACACGGACAAGTTAAAAACTTGCCGCCACGGGGGGACAATCGCATCCCGTGACGAACAGGATCGCTCCCGTCCCCGATTATTTGTTCATGCCAGCCGGCGGGATTCCTGGCTCAGAGCGTCCACGATAAACCGGATCATGTCGGGGGCGAGGTTGGCGGCCAAGCCGGCGGCGGAGAGCCCCCGCGATTCGAGCACCGTCGTGTGCGGGATGCCGAGCGCTCGGAGTTTGCTCTGCAGGCGGGCGGCGCCGTCGTGCCAGTGGATATCGGCCGGATCGCTGGCAAACCACTGATGCCGCGGCCAGTTGAGCGGATGGACGTGGAGGATCGCCGTGTCCTGCCTTGCCCGTTCCACGTCGCCGTAGGTCTCCCAGAGCGTGTCGTAGTATTCACCGTCATCCCGTTCGTCGCACTCCCGCATCGCCAGATGAAAATCGATCGCGGGGGCGATGGCGGCCGACACTGGAAAAACCGTCGGATGCCGGTATGAGATGCGGAGCGCCCCCTGGCCTCCCATCCCCTCGCCGATCAGGGCGATGCCGGGCGGCCTCACACCAAACCGCTGTTCGATCTCGGCCCGTACCTGCTCCAGAACGAATCGCTCCGGCGTGATGCTCCTATCGAAGACCGGCATGATCCGGTCGAGCCACCACGAGCGGCCGGTCCGCGGTGCGATCACGGGCAGACTGGCTGCCTCGAGCGCGTCGCGGAGCCCAGCCGAGTCCTGGAGCCACGACTCGTGCACCCCGTGGAGATAGATCGCTGCCCGGCCGGGCTCGGCCCCGGGCGGCTCGAAAAGCTCGCAGGCATGGTCCGCGACGGTGATCAGCGACCAATGTGGCCGCGGGGCGGGCGGGCGCGGCGGTTGAGCAGGGGGGGCTGGCATGGGGAAAACGGCACTCGTCAACACGCCATGGCGTGACGCGAGAGAGGAAAACGTGGATAATTCAAAACCACTCTACCCTCTTCACCGTTCCACCGTCCCGTATGCAGACCCTGCTCACCGCCGAACAGCTTTCCGAGGGAATCGACCGCCTGGCCCGCGACGTGCGGCAGGCCTGTGGCGACGGCCCGCTCACGG
>JBBAVO010000397.1:0-2379 GCA_040397635.1 Pirellulales bacterium | reverse complement strand
GGGATCGGCGGAAGCTCGAGGAGCGTTAGGCCGCGCGGGTTCCGCGGCCTCCGCGACGAGACTTCTGCCGACCCCCGCACCGGACCACTCCACACGACTCAGCATCACCACGCTTTCATCGTCATCACCATCACAACGAAGGATTCCACGCCATGGCAAAACCCCTCCGCATCGGCATGATCGGCTACGGCTTCATGGGCCGCGCCCACTCCAACGGCTACAACCGCGTCAAGGATTTCTTCGACCTTGAATACCTGCCGGTCCTGCAGGCGGTCGCCGCCCGCGACCCTGAGAAGGCCAAAGCCTTCGCCGACCGCTGGGGCTACCAGCGGGTCGAAACCGACTGGCGGAAGCTCGTCGCCGCCGACGACATCGACGCCATCGACATCTGCACCCCCAACAACCTCCACGCCGAGATCGCCATCGAGGCGGCGAAGCACGGCAAGGCGATCCTCTGCGAGAAGCCGCTGTCGATGGACACGGCCGAGGGGGAGAAGATGTGCGCCGCCGTCGAGAAGGCGGGTGTGCCAAACATGGTCTGGTACAACTATCGCCGCATCCCGGCGGTCACCTTCGCGAAGAACATCATCGACAGCGGAAAGCTCGGCCGGATCTTCCACTACCGGGCCAATTTTCTTCAGGACTGGACGATCAACGCCGACCTGCCGCAGGGAGGCGCGGCGCTCTGGCGGCTCGACGCCGCGGCCGCCGGTTCAGGCGTGACGGGCGACCTGCTTGCCCACTGCATCGACACGGCGATCTGGCTCAATGGACAGGTTTCCGACGTCACCGCCATGACCGAGACGTTTGTGAAGGAACGGAAGCACCAACTCACGGGCAAGGTCGAGAAGGTGGGCATCGACGACGCCTGTTCCTTCCTCTGCCACTTCAAGAACGGCTCACTCGGCCTCTTCGAGAGCACCCGCTACGCCCGCGGCCACAAGGCGCTCTACACCTTCGAGATCAACGGCGAGAACATGAGCCTGAAGTGGGATCTCCACGATCTTCATCGGCTTCAGGTATTCGATTACAAGGACGACGGTCCGATGCGTGGGTGGAAGAGCATCCATGTGACCGACAGTGATCATCCCTACATGGACAAGTGGTGGGTACCAGGTCTGGCGATCGGCTACGAGCACAGCTTCGTGCATCAGGTGGCCGACTTCCTCGAGGCCTACGCGAAGAAGCAGCCCGCCCGGCCGACTTTCCGAGACGCGCTCGAGACCCAGAAGGTCTGCGACGCGGTCCTCGCCAGTGCCAAGAGCCACCAGTGGGTCACCGTGGGGTGAGTCGTATCGCGACGTACATCGTTGCGTCCGTCTTGGTGATTCTGTGCGGCTTGGCGGTGCTGGCGCTGCCAAGCCGGTATGCGATCGACGGCCTATCGATGGCGCCCGGGCTGCTGCCGGGCGATGTCGTCACCACCGGCTGGTTTCCGTCACTCGACCGACTGCGGCAGCCGCGGCGGCATGAACGCTGGATCGTCACATCGCCCGATGGCATGCCCGCCATCAAGCGTGTCGTCGGGCTGCCGGGAGAAACGGTGTCGATCCGGGACGGCGATCTGACGATCGGTGGCGAGACGGTTCTCACGCCGCCATCGCTCCTCGCCGAGCTGGCATCGGCCGTGCCCGAGGCGGCAATCGTCGCGGCCTCCGACGCCGGTGGCCGGTGGCAGAGAACCGTCTCGCTACCGAGCGTGCTCGACGATGCGGCGTTCGCCCCGGCCGAGCGGCGTATGCTTTTGCCCGTGCGCGACGTCGGGCTGGCGGCGGTGATTCATCTCCCTGAGTCGCCCGCTGACCATGCGGCCGTGCGTGTGCTGGCCCGCGTCGGCGGATTCGTCGTGCCGTGGCGACTCAAGGCGAGCGGCCGCTATGCCGTGGTTGCCGGCCGGCTCGACGGCCACGTGGTCGGCGCAGCGTGGCCGATCGCGGGTGCCGACGGTCGGAAAGAACACACACGGTCATGCCTGCCGCCGGTGGCCCCGGTCGGCTGGGATGTCGCCCGGCCCTGGCCTGAAGACCTCATCTCAGACGCCGACAGCATCCCGCCCACGTTGAGCCTCGGCATCACCGTCGCCGGCATCCCGGTGGGGCCAAACGATACCGACGCCATGATCGAACGCATGGCCGTGTGGTGCGACATTCTCCATCGGCCGGCTGCCGATGGCATGGTGGAGTGGCGACTCGGTCCCGACGCCTTCTTCGTGCTCGGCGATTTTCCATCTGGCAGCCGCGACTCGCGTCACTGGGGGCCGCTCGGCCGCAGTGCTTTGTGCAACCGTGCGCGGCCATTGGATTGAGCGGCATTCCCTACACCAGTCGCGGGAGCATCCGGTCGGCCTCGTGGAGCACGGCGACACGCTCCGCGCGGTGC
>JBBAVO010000396.1:0-2383 GCA_040397635.1 Pirellulales bacterium | reverse complement strand
GCCAGCCGGGACCGCGTCGCCTCGACCGCCGACCCCGTGACGTGCTCGATGGCCAGATCGAATCGCACGCTCGCGTTGGGTGCCAGCGGCACCACGCGGCTCTGCGACTCCTCGTACGCCCGCGGGTTGGGGAAGTTGGTGCCCGGCTCCAGTCCGGTCACGTAGCCGTCGGCCAGCCCGGTCTGGTTCTTCCAGAGCGTGAAGCAGGGGAGCGTGTCGGTTCGCCACGACAGGCAGGCGGCATGGCGGCCCTCCGGGGCCACGAGCATCGCGGTGGCCATCCCCTTTTCGTCGGGCCTATGCCGCATGAAGTGGCACTCCTCGCTGCGGCCGGCCCGCGGCGGGTCGAAGCGATTCCATGTGCCCACATCGCCCGCCGCCCCCTGGTCGCGGGGCGCCAGTTCCTCGACGGCGGCCACCAGTTCCGCACCAGGCCCAAGCAGCGGTGGCCCGAAGTTGACGTGGTAGAGCATCTGCATCGTGGCCGGACGGTCGGAGATATTTTTCACGGTGTCGGTCCACGAAACCCGCTGCCGGTCGGCATGCAGCGTGAGCGAGGTCGTCATCCGCAACGCATGAAAGTGGAACCGCGTCTCGTCGACGGCGCCGGTGAGTGTGATCGTGCCAGCGGCATCGTCGAGCGTGACATCGAGATGGTGTGCCGGCAGGTTGGCGATCCGGCCGTGCAGCGGGTGGAGGAGCCGGCCTGCCGAGTCGAAGTCGGGGGCCCCGTTGCTCACCAGGCCACAGCGGGCCACAAGTTCGTCGAAGCCGTCGAGCCAGCCCAGCCCCGATGGCTCGGCGAGCGGCACGAACCGCGGATGCACCGGCCCATGCACCGGCGACTGCCAGCCGAGCTCGAACTCGCCGGCCATGATCTTCCAGATGCCGAGGCCGCGATCGGGCAGCACGAAGACCTTCGTCGAACCCGCCACGAGTTCCACCAAGAGCACGCCATCGCGGCGGCCGCCGGCGAGCCGTCGCGAGCGGACGGCCAGCGGACCGATCGAAACATCGACCTTGTCAACGCCGAAAAACGACGCACCGCGGTGGGACGTGATCAGTTGCAGTGTCTGCGACGACATGAATGGCCTCCTGGTTGGCGAATGACGTACCGGACCGCAGTCTACCTCGCGGGCGAAAGCCCGTTCACTCCTCGATCCCCTCCCAGAGCGCCGAGCCGACCCGCACGAGCGTCGATCCTTCCAGGATCGCCTCGACGAAGTCGCCGCTCATCCCCATCGACAGTTCACGAAGCCCCGTCGCCGTCGGCATGCGGCCCACGAGTGTGTCACGCAGTTCGCGGAGCCGGGCAAACTGCCGCCGCGCCGCCACGCCGCTGCTCTCCCCATCCGGCACGGCCGCCATGCCCATCAGCCCCAGCACTCGCAGATGCGGACTGCGGGACGCGGCCTCGAGGACCGCGGCCAGATCTGCCTCTATGACACCGGTGCGACCCGGATCGCCGGCCAGATTCACTTCGACGAGCGCCTCGCAGACGAGCCCCGCGGCCGCTGCCTCGGCCTCGATCGCCTCCACGAGCCGCAGGCTGTCGAGCGAATGCAACAGCGACACAAGCGGCAGCGTCCGACGGAGCTTGTTTCGCTGCAGGTGACCGATCAGATGCCACCGTGCCGCCGGCGCATGATCAGCCAAGGCCGCCGCCTTCGCCCAGAGCGACTGCGGCCTGCTCTCCCCAAGATCAGGGCAGCCGGCCTCGAGGAGCATGCGGGTCGAATCCGCTGAAACGTATTTCGTCACGCCGATCAGCCGCACGTCGCCGGGATCGCGGCCGGCCACTCGGCAGGCCTCGGCCATGCGATCGCGAACCTGCGCCAGGTTCTGGCGGCACCGGTCGGCGGGATCGTCAGCGGCGGCCATGACGCCTCCCAAGCCAGCGGCTACTCGTGAATCTCGATGTCCCGATCGACGACGCCCGTCTCTTCGATGCGGCCTATGAGGAATCCACACGCGATGTTGCAGCCGAGCACCGTGCGATTCCGCGGCTCGTCGAGCGTGCGGTAGACGAGCCACTGTTCGAGCCCTTCTTGCACGCGGAATCCAGTGGCCTGATGAGGCGGAAGATTCTGCCGGGTGTCGGCCACGGTTAGCTGCCGCCAGGTGAGTGGCCGCCCCTGTCGCGCCGGCTCGAGGTCGAGCCAGAGCGGCGAGTAGCAGCGGCTGCCGGCAGTCTGATGATCGAGCGCAAGCCCATCAGACGTGACCGCAAAACTGCCACGGCCGGCGGTCTTCCACTCGGGCAGCGCCAGCGGCAGCGCCATGAGCCGCGGCTTTGTGTCGGAGACGACGACCTCGCGGGTTTCTTCGGCCTGCACGCCCTCGAGTGAGGCGGCCAGCGGCACCACCGACTCCACCCGCAGCC
>JBBAVO010000395.1:0-2389 GCA_040397635.1 Pirellulales bacterium | reverse complement strand
AGTTCGTGCTCTGCACGACCGAGCCCGACAAGCTGCCGATCACGATTCTCTCCCGCTGTCAGCGATTCGACTTTCAGACTGTCGATTCGCCGGCGATCGCCCGCCGCCTCGCCCAGATCGTGGAGGCCGAGGGGGCTCGAGTCACTCCCGACGCGCTGGCCCTCATCGCCCGCCGCGCGGCCGGCAGCATGCGGGACAGCCAGTCGCTCCTGGAACAGCTCCTCGGATCGGCTGACGGCTCGATCGGAGTGGACGAGGTGCATGCGGTGATCGGCACCGGCCGCGAGGAAAAAGTCGGCGCACTCATCGCCTGCCTGGCCGCACGCGACGCCCGCGGCGCACTCGCGGCGTTTGATGCGGCGACCGCCGGGGGCGCCGATCCCGGCGGGGTGCTGGAGCAGGTGATGGCGGCGCTCCGCGACAGCCTGCTGGCGAGCGTTGGCTGCGGCGCCGAACTGATGCTGCAGGGCGAGGGACTCGGCGTTGATCTGGCCGCAGTCGGCCGCTCGACCGGCACCGTCACGCTCCTGGCCATGCTGCAGATCATCGACCATGCCCTCGGACGGATGCGGTCGAGCGGCCATGCCGCCGTGCTCGCCGAGATGTCGATCGTGCGACTGGCGAGCCTGGAAGACCTCGACAGCCTGGCAGACGCCGTGGAGCGGGTGGGGACGGAGCCGATGGGCCCGACCTCTCCAGCCGTGCGGCCCGCTCCGGCGGCGCGGCCGACGCCGACGGCCCGGCCGGCTGAACCCGTGCGCGAAAAAAAAACGACCGACCTGACCGGGCCGGCCCCGATCGTCGGCCATCCTGAGCCTGTTGCGCCTGAGCCTGTCGCGGCCGATAGCCACGCTGCATCCGCTCCGGTCGAGCCAACGACCGTCGCGAGTGCCAGCCCGCCGGCCACGGAGCCGCCAACGCTCCCCGCCGATCCGCTCGATGCGTGGCGTCGGGCTGCCGAGGCGGTGGGAGGACTCGCGGTTGACTTCGCGGAACTTGCTAGTCGGGCGTCGTGGCGAGACGACGTGCTGGAGATCGTGCTGCCGGGGTCGGCAGGCAACGCCGTATCGTTTCTCAGACGCCCCGAGATTGCCGCTGGATTGACGCGGTCGCTGACCGAACTCGCCGGGCGGCCCGTGCGGCACACACTGGCGATCGACTCATCGTCCGAGCCACTGGCAACAACTGCCGAGTCTGATGGCCGGGCACCTGGCGCGGTCGAACGTGGAAGGCCGGCCATGTCGCAGGCAGCCATGCTGCGGGAGGTGACAGAGCATCCGATGGTGGCCCATGTTCGCACGCTGTTTGATGCCGCGGTCCGCAAGGTGGAGCCGGCTCGTCCGCAGCCTGCCGCGGCGATTCAGCCGGCGGTCGCGCCTGCAGGAGCCGCGTCGGCGGGGGCCGCCGCATCGGAAGACGACGAACGCGATTTTGCGTCCACGCAGGGGGCCGATGGCGGCGAAGACTCTGGAGGCATCGATGGCTGAGGAACGTGGTCCGATTGCACGGCTCATCGACTATTTTGCCGACCTACCGGGCATCGGCCGAAAGTCGGCCGAGCGACTCGCCTATCATGTGCTGGGAATGTCGCGGGCCGAGGCCCTCGCATTTGCCGATGCCATCCGGGCCGTCAAGGAAAACCTCCGTCCCTGCAAGGCCTGCTTCAATCTGGCGGAGGGGGACGAGTGCGCGATCTGCCGCGATCCCAAACGCGACCGCGGTCTGCTCTGCGTGGTGGAGCAGGTCCGTGATCTGTTGGCCCTGGAAGAGGCTGGCGGCTATCGAGGTCTCTACCACGTGTTGCAGGGCAGGGTCGCGCCGCTGGAGGGCAACGGCCCCGACAAGCTCACCATCGACAGGCTCGTCGAGCGGGTGAGGCAGGGCGGCTTCCGCGAGGTGATCATGGGCACAACGCCCAACGTGGAAGGCGATGGCACGGCGCTGGTGATCGCCGGGCGGCTGGCAGGACTTCCGATCGTGATCACCAAACTGGCCCGTGGTCTCACCGTGGGCGCCTCGTTGCAGCACGCCAACAGGGAAATGCTCTCCGACGCGATCTCCAGCCGACAGAAACTGTAGGGCTTTCTCCAAACAGGGTATGATCGGGGATCGTGGGAGAAGTCGTTGGTGACGTTCATTCCACGTGAGCAGGCGGTGGACCGCCGCCGAGGATTCCCGTGAGTCGGTACTGCGCGTAAGGAAGAGTCAGCCATGCGGATGTCGTTCGGCCAGGAAATGCGGATGGCGCAGAAGCAGATGCTTGCGCCGCGCATGATCCAGTCGATGGAGATCCTGCAACTGCCCGTCATGGCGCTCGAGGAGCGGATCGAGCAAGAAATCCAGAACAACGAGACGCTCGAGGTCGATGAGCCGGGGCTCGACGATGCTG
>JBBAVO010000394.1:0-2392 GCA_040397635.1 Pirellulales bacterium | reverse complement strand
TACAAACTTGCACCCACGGGGACAGAAACTTGCACCCACGGGGACAGAAACTTGCTCTCACGTCACTCGAACACGACCGTGCGACGGCCGTGCAGGAAGACCCGCTCCTCGAGCACCAGCCGCACGGCCTTCGCGAGCACGAGCTTCTCCACGTCGCGGCCCGCCTGCGCCATCCGCTCGGGCGTGAAGGTGTGGTCCACGTGAATCACGTCCTG
Source organism: Pirellulales bacterium (assembly GCA_040397635.1). Taxonomy (GTDB): domain Bacteria; phylum Planctomycetota; class Planctomycetia; order Pirellulales; family UBA1268; genus CAMCQY01. Next base: position 2,177 of record JBBAVO010000394.1, on the reverse strand, counting down.
CGCGATGATCGGGCCGTCGTCGAGTTCCGCCGTGACGACATGCGCGGTGGCGCCGATCACCTTCACACCCCGCGCAAACGCCTGCCGGTAGGGGCTGGCGCCTGCAAACGCCGGCAGAAAGGAATGATGAATGTTCACGATGCGGTCGGGATACCGGCCCACGAAGTCTTCCGAGAGCACCCGCATGTAGCGGGCGAGGACAACATATTCCGGCGCGTAGCTGTCGATCACCCGGGCCAGCTCCATCTCGTGCGTCTCCCGTGGCAGATCGCGGCCTGCCGCGTCGTGATGGGGCAGATGATGAAACGGCAGGCCGAACCGTTCGACGAGTCCGCGGAGCGTGTCGTGGTTGCTGATCACTGCCACGATCCGCCCCGGCAGGTCGCCAACGGTGTCGAGCAGCAGCAGTTCACCGAGACAGTGCGGCTCGCGGGTGGCGCAGACCACGATCGGCCGTCGCTCCGCCCGGGTCACCCGCACACGGGCCGCCGACGGGAGCACGCGGGTGAGTTCCTCCGCCAGCGCACCGCTCGCCGGCAACGCCGCCGCACCGACTGCCGGCGTCACCTCCGCGCGAAAGAAAAAGTGCCGGGCGTCGGTATCGACGAACTCGTGGTTGCTCTCGATGTTGAGCCGGTGCGCGCCGAGCACGCCCGTAATCCGGTGGATCAGCCCCACGTCGTCGGGACAGTCCACCAGCACGATCTCCCTGGCCACGGCGGAGGCGGCCATCACCAGCCCCCTCTTTCCGCTCTCCGCGTTTCGCTTGCCATCGGCTCCTGCGGCACCCACGCCAGCACCACGTCATCCACCGCGATGTCGGTCTTGCGGGCCGGGATCTCCATCTCCTCCAGCTGCATCCGCTCCGGGCTCGACTCCAGCCGAATGCGTTCCAGTTCGCCCGCCACCTCGTCCTCAAGGAGCTGCCTTCGCTCCTCGAGCGTGGCGAGGCTCTCCTCCGCATGCACAACGTCGGCCTGCTGCCGCGCCGACCGGCTCGCCGTCCGCATCGACGTGGCTGCCCGGCCGATGTTCGTGGACGTGGCCGCCTTCCGGCCCAAGAGCGCTCCGAGCACCGCCGACCCGATCGACACGTAGGTCTGCATCGACTTGTTCTTCGCCTCGGCCCGCTCGCGTTCCACCTTCTGACGGGCCCGATCGATGCGATCTGTGAGCGACACGAGCTTGGCCGCACTGCGATCACGAACCCGGTCGATCTCCGCGTCGCGCCACTCCCTCACCTTCTGCGCGATCCGCACGCGGAAGTCGGCCTCGCTCTCACCCGGCCGCGAAACCGCGTCCACCTCGTGGGCCGCCCAGAGCACCAGCCGCGACGTGCGGCCGAGGTGACTCTTGAGCGCTGTGGCCAGCGACGCATAGCCCTTCGGACCGGCCAACGCCGAAGGCAGCGACGCGAAGGTGCCGGTCCGCGGCGCCGGCTCCACCTCTGGCGGGTCCGCGAACTGTTCGGCCTGCTCCCAGGCCGATTCGCCCAGTGAATCACTGGCGGGTGCCAGGCAGTACACCTCCCGGTTGATGTCGATCCGCGCGGCCGCCTTCGCGAACCGCACCCTGCCACGGCCGAGGATCGCGGGCCGATAGTGCACCACGCCGTCGAGCGGAATGGCATGCCGCGGGGGGAGAAACACCTCGCGCACGCCCGGTGGCAGAAGCGGCCGGGCGCCGCCAGCAGGCCTGGCGTCGCGGTCGTCAGCCGCACCACCGCTGCCAAACGGAGACCCCTGCGCAGAGGCCGCTGCGGACGCTGGCGTGTTCGTCTGCAGCATCGCGGCCTGCGTCAGCCGCCGGATCTCCTCGCGGAGGAGCGGCCCGCGGAGGTAGGCCATCGTCCACCGCGACTGAAACACCGTCTCCTCGTCGTCATGCACGCTGTGCAGCAGGAACATCCGCTGCTCCAGGCCCGACAAGAGGCGATCGACCTTGGCCCTGTCGAACGACTTCCCGGCCGACGAGGCCGCCCCTTCCAGACCGTCGAGCACGCGTGCCTTGTCGCGGGCCGTCTGCAGGCGGCCGAGGAACCAGGTGCCGGCGTTCGACAGCCCCTTGTAGTCGAGGTCAACAGGATTCTGGGTGGCGAGCACGATGCCGAGCCCATAGGCACGGGCCTGCTTCAGGAGCGTGAGGATCGGCGTCTTGCTCGGCGGGTTGGCGGTCGG
>JBBAVO010000393.1:0-2403 GCA_040397635.1 Pirellulales bacterium | reverse complement strand
AGCCGGGGATCGGCGGAAGCTCGAGGAGCCTTGAGCGTATCCTCGCTCCGGCGACGAGACTTCTGCCGTCACCGGCGGCGCGTCGCCCTAGGCTACGACGCCGTCGCGGCGAGGATCTCGGCGGCCGTGTCAACCTGGGCCAACTCGATCCACTCGTCGGCCGTGTGGGCTTGGCCGATCGATCCTGGACCGAACACGAGGCTCGGTGCGCCCGCTGCTGCAAACACGCTGGCGTTGGTGCCGTAGCGGGCGGCGATCTGCCGCGTTGCCACCCCTTTGCCTCGGCCGGCATTGGTGAGCCTGTCGAACCAGGTCCGGTCAGCCATGGCCGGCAGGCCTGCACTCTCCAGGAACGGCGCGTCGTGCTCGATGCGGGCTCCGACACAGGCCGCCGCGATCCGCTCGATCACCTCGTTACGAGCTTTCTCGGGCGACTCGCCCGGCACGACGCGTCGATCGAGTTCCAACACGACCAGATCGGGCACAAGGTTCACCCCCATGCCGCCGTGGATCGTGCCCAGGTTCAGGGTCGGCGGACCGCAGGGATGCTCGGGGTGTCTCGTCAACAGTTCCCGCGCGAGCGACTCGATTGCGCCGATCGCGCGGCCCGCCGGATAGATGGCGTTGTCGCCCTGCTCGGGGAACGCGCTGTGGCAGGCCACGCCGTGCACCCGCATCCGCCACCGCACGGCGCCCTTATGCTGCGTGACAATGTCGAGCTCCGTAGGCTCCGCGACGATGGCCGCCGCGGGTGTGCCGCCGAGCAGATCGCGGGCCGCCAGATCTGTTGGAGCGAGTTCGGCCGCGGGAGTCGTCCAGAGCCGCGCGATCGCCTTCGCGCCGGAGAACCCAAACTCCTCGTTGACCGTGGCGGTGAAGACGACGTTGGCCAGCCGCGGCCGGTTGGAGGACCGCAGCCGATCGATCGCCACGAGCATCGCCGCCATGCCCCCCTTCACGTCGCACGAGCCGCGGCCATAGAGCCGACCGTCGCGGACGACCGGCGTGAAGGGCTCGATCGACATGCCGTCGGCGGGCACCGTGTCTTGATGGGCATCCCAGAGGATGGTGGGAGCGTTGGGCACCGTGGCGTCGAGCCGGGCAACCACATTGTCGCGACCCGGCGATACAGGCTGACGCACCCAGGGCAGGCCGGCCGACATGAACCGCTGCACGAGGTAGTCGGTGACCCGTCCCTCCAGATAGTCGGGGCCCGACACATCCCGTCCCATGGGGTTCACGCTGGGACGGCGGACGAGATCGGCGAGGGTCGCTACGTGTTCGGACATGCGTGCCAACCTACCAAACCGGCTGTTCCGCAGGCGAGGTTCCTTTTTCAACCTGCGAGTTTCTTCCTGCGAGACGGCGGCAACAGGGCGGTGGTAGAATGACGTCATGAAGAACCGACCAGCACGCTCCACATACACACGTCCGGCAGCCACCCGATGGTTGGTGGCCTCCGTCGCCATGCTTCTGCTGCCATGTGACGCCGCGCCCGCCCAGCAGGGGGAGGCCACGGCTGGGATCAGGGCCGCCATCCGTAGCTACGCGGAGGCATTCGAACGAGGCGACGGGAAAACGCTCGCCAGCCTCTGGACACCCGACGGCGACATCGTCGATGACGACGGCCGCCTGCTGAACGGCCGCGAGGCGGTGGGCCAGATCACGCCGGCCACCAAGGATGCCCCGCGGCCATCATTCCAGATCGAGCAGACGAACCTCCGGATGCTTACGGCGGACGTGGCCGTCGAAGATGGAACGGTCGAGGTCACCCAGCCCGGCGCGACCGCGGCCCTGAAGGGTTGGTTTTCCGCGACATGGGTTCGACACGATGGCTCATGGAAGCTGGCCTGTGTTCGTGAGTCGCAGGTTGCGGCTCCTCACGACTCTCCCAGACTCGCCGACCTCGACTGGATGGTCGGCGACTGGACGGTCGTGGAAGACCGCCCCGACCGCGAGCCGGCAGCCGGCGTGGCGCCACTCACTCCAGGCGACAGGCCGCCGCTCGAGGTATCGGTTCGCTGGAACGCCACCCGCACGTTCCTCCTTCGCGACATGAAGATTGCGGATGCGTCTGCGGCGACCGCAGGGGATGGCGATGCCGGCGACGGCCTACCGACGATGCACATCACGCAGCGGATCGGCTGGGATCCACTCTCGCGGCAGATCGTGTCGTGGGCGTTTGGCTCAGACGGCAGCCATGGCGAAGCCACGTGGACCCGTGACGACGGCACCTGGATCGCCCGCACCATGTCCGTACTGCCGGATGGCACGCAGACGTCGTCGCTCAATATATACAGCTACGACGGCGCCAACCGCTGCACATGGCGGTCGGTGCCCACGCATGTCGGTGGCGAACATGCGCCGCACGTCAGCATGACGATGATCCGCAAACTGCCCGCA
>JBBAVO010000392.1:0-2406 GCA_040397635.1 Pirellulales bacterium | reverse complement strand
CTCGACTTCGGCGGCGAGGGCCTTTTCGGCCGGGTCAGCACTGTCTGGCTTCACATAGACAGCCTTGAACTCGTCGAAGAACTGCTTGATCGCAAAGGCTTCGCGGGCCGAACCGCCACAAGCCAACGCAACGGCCGCTCCGGCGACCAATGCATACCTGCTGCTCCTGCTGCAAGACATCGCTGCTCTCCAAGGTGACTTCTGCCGCAGAGACACTCCCACCAGAGGGCGTCTCGCAAACGCGACCATATAACTAGACTCAACCAGCCCGTTGTCGTCAAGGAATCGTTCCCCGGCTACCGCCGGCCGATTTTGATTTTACGCCGTGCCCGCCTACTCCTCGCCCGGCCAGCCGTCGATCCGCGGGGCATGGTTCATCGGCTGCGGCTGGGAGGCGAAATCAATTTCAAACCGCTCTGCCGCACCATCGATCCGCCGCAGAATCCCGCTGCCCTCGTAGCGGCTGGCGGCGTCGATCCACTCGATCGCGGGTCGATAGGCCTCGGGATCACCGATGCCCGACTGCTCCAGCACGGCCCGACCGTCGGGGACGAGAAAGCGGCAGCCCTTGGCAAACGCCTGAAGCCGCGGGGCAAGCGGCAGGGCGGGCGAATCGAGCAGGCAGGCAAACCCGTCGCGGCAGGCGAAGAGTCCGTCTTCGACGGTCATGCGGATGGCGGTGCCGTTGCCGTGGCTGCGGGGGGAGCCTTCGGCCACGAGGAAGCGGCCTGGCGTGACCATGCGGCCTCCTGACCAGAAGAGGTCGATGCGGCCGCCCCCCTTCGATTCGAGAAATGCGGCACCGCCCTCCACCCGCGTGTCGTTCGCGCGGATCTCGAGCCGATCGGTGGCATCCTGGTCGGACCGCACACAGACGCCGGCAGCCACCGACTCTCCTGGCATGACGAAGTTCACCCGCTCGCAGACGAGCGTCGCCGAGCCTCGCATGGCGATCAGTGCCTGCCGGCCGCCACCGGCCGGCAGGAAGGCGGAACGGACCGTCAGATCCTCAAGTTCGAGTGTGCCCGACACGACCGTGCAGAAGCCGCCATCCCTCGGCACGGCTCCTGCCTCTCCGCACCGCAGGATCGGCTCGATGCCATCTGCAGAGCGGATGGTGAGCTGCTTGCCATCAACGGTGAAGGGCCCGTCGTCCCTCGGCTCCGTGCAGGCGATCTCGATGATGTCGCCATCCGACGCCTGCCGCACCGCCTCGCCGACGGTGCCGCAATCGTCGTCCACGGCCGGCGAGTCAACGACCCGCCAGATCCGGGGCGATGCCGCGGTTGACGCCGTCTGGTCGGCTGCTCCCGGGTCAGCGGCGATCTGATCGCCAGCCCCTGCGTCCACCGCCCCCAACCCCTGACCGGCTGGCGAGCCCGTGCCGAACCGCTGGGTTGCCGTGCTCGCTGACCTCAGCCAAAGTCCGCCAACGACGGCGACGAGCCCCAGAAGCGGAATCAGCCAGGGCAGGTGCACCGCGGTCGTGGGCTCGGCAGTTGGCTCGACGCTGCTGGCCGCGGTAGGCCTGGGCGAGGCGAGTTCGATCCCGAGGTCGTCGGCCATGGTTGTGAGGTCGGCGACGAGTTCGGCGGGCCGTTGGTAGCGATCCTTGGGATCCTTCTCCATGAGCCGGTCGAGGATCAGAGCAAACCGTTTCGGCACGTCGGGCCGCAGAGCTTCGATCGCCGGTGGCGGGTCCTGCTGATGTTGCAGAAGCTTCTGCACCATCGTGCCGTTGGCGAATGGGGCCCGGCCCACGAGCATGAAAAACACGGTGCAGCCGAGCGAGTAGAGATCACTGCGGACGTCGGCCGACCGCGGATCGCGGGCCTGTTCGGGGGAGATGTAATCGAAGGTGCCGAGCGTCATGCCGCTGACGGTGAGATCCTGGTCGCCGGCCATGTGGTGAAGCCGTGCCAGGCCCATGTCAACGACTCGGGCCCGGCCGGTGGGCGTGATGATGATGTTCGATGGCTTGATGTCGCGGTGGACGACGTCGCGTTCGGAGGCATGCTCGAGTGCGTCGGCCACCTGGATCGTGACGTCGATGGTGCGGGCCAGATCGAACGGCCCTTCCTTGACAACGACATCGCGGAGGTTCGTGCCTTCGATGTATTCGAAGACGATGTAGTGCCAGCCGTCATCGGAACCGACCGCGTGGACGCGGCCGATATTTTCGTGGTCGAGGCGGGCGGCCGACTGGGCTTCGTTGCGAAACCGCTTGAGCATTTCCTCGTCGTTCGACTGCTGCCGCGAGAGCACCTTGACGGCGACGACCCGGTCGAGGGTGGTGTCGAGGGCGCGGAAGACGGCGCCCATGCCGCCGCCGCCGACGAACTGGTCAAGCCGGTAGGGGCCGAGGAAGTGGCCCTCGAGCATCCGGCCGATCTCGGCCGTGGCGGC
>JBBAVO010000391.1:0-2410 GCA_040397635.1 Pirellulales bacterium | reverse complement strand
AGTAGGCGGTGTATTCAAACGGCAGCCAGCGGACCACGTCGGCTGCGGAAACGCCGGCGATGCCCGTCGGAATGCCCGCCAGCATGTCGATGGGAAACATGTGGCCCGAGAGGAGATACTGCACGAGCATGTAGGCGAAGATGATGCTCGACACCTCGAGAAACCAGAAACCGAGCATGCCGAGCGTGGCCTCCATGAAGAAGCCGAGCAGGAACGAAAGCACCAGCGACAACACGTAGGCGCCTATCGTGACGGCGTCGGGGACCGGTGGAAAATAATTCCGGCAGACGTAAAACACCCCGGCAAACGGAAGGATCGCCACGATATAGTAGACGAGTTTATGGGCGATCCGCGCCGCCAAGAGATAGGCGACGTAGTCGACCGGCTGCACAAGGTACTTCTTGACCGAGCCGTCGCGGACGCTCCGGGCAATGCCACCGGAGAGGCCGGGCATACTGGAAAAGGCCCGCGTCACCATCGTCAGCAGGTAGTAGGCGACGATGTCGTTCCGTGAGTAGCCGGCGATGTCGGCCTTGCTGGTGGCGTTGAAGACCGCGGTCCAGAGGAAAACCTGTGTCACGATCGGCAGAAACCGCATCAGCGTGCCGATGATGAAGTCACCCCGGTAGACGAGACGCTCTTCCAGGCAGATGACGAGCATCGTGAACCAGATCCGCAGACCGGCGAACGGACGAATGGAAGCAGGCGACGGGGAAGGCTCGGCCGCTGAAACCAGGCTCATGCGGTCGCCTCCACCACGCTGGCGTGTGACACGCTGGGGACCGGTGCGGCGCGAAACAGTTCCGCCACGATCTCCTCGAGCGGCACGTCCTCCACGGAGAAGTCCCGCACGCTCTCGCTGCGGAGAATTTCTGGCAGCACGTCGGCAATCCGGGTGCGGTCGATGCGGAGCGTGACCCGCGGGCCGCGGGTCTCGCAGGGGAAGCCAAATCGCTCCATCTGCCCCGGTGCCGGAGTGGCATCGAGGTCGAGCGTGACAATCTTGTGCGTCGTGAAGCGATCGACGATCTCCTCGAGCGGACCGTCGTGGAGAATGCTGCCGTGCGTGATCACCACCACGCGTTCGCAGAGCGCGGCGACGTCTTTCATGTAGTGCGTCGTAAGCACGACCGTCACCCGTCGCTCGGCCTGCACCGTCTTGAGAAAGTTGTGGATCGTGTGCTGCGCGACGACGTCGAGGCCGATCGTGGGCTCGTCCAGAAACAGCACCTCCGGCTCGTGCAGGAGCGCGGCGACAAGTTCCAGCTTCATCCGCTCGCCGAGCGAGAGTTCGCGGACTGGCTGAAGCATGAGCTTGCGTACGCCGAGCAGGTCGACCAGTTCGTCCTTGGTGCGTTCGAAGCGGGCCGAGTCGATCCGGTAGATCTCTTTGTGGAGCCGGAAGCTCTCTGCGGCGGGCAGGTCCCACCAGAGCTGATTGCGCTGCCCCATGACGAGGGCGAACCGACGGCGGAAGTCGTCGTCCCGCTCCCAGGGCACGTGGCCGAGGACGTGGGCGGTGCCCCGCGAGGGGGTGATGATTCCGGAGAGCAGCTTGAGAAAGGTCGTCTTGCCGGCGCCGTTGGGGCCGAGAAGGGCCACGAACTCCCCTTTGCCGACAGACAGGTTCACGCCGCGGAGCGCCTCCACGAGCCGGCTCGTGCGGTGGAACAGGCCGGTGACGCTGGCAAGGAGTCCCTCCGGCTTGTCGTAGACGCGATATTCCTTGGCAAGCGAATCGACCGAGATGACAGCAGCGCCGTCGGGATCGACAGACCCGCCACGATTGGAGTTGTGCATGCGGAAAGTATAGGGGAAAACCTTAGTGTCCCGTCGCGGAGAACTTTGCAGCATGGCGTCACCCACAATCATTCGCATTGGCCTCGGACACGACACCCACCGGCTCGGCCCCGGCACGGGCCTCGTGATCGGCGGCATCACGATCCCGCATGACCGGCGGGCCCTCGGGCACAGCGACGCCGACGTGCTCCTGCACGCGATCACCGACGCCCTTCTCGGGGCGGCCGCGTTGGGGGACATCGGCGAGCTTTTTCCCGACACCGATCCAGCAAACAAGGGCCGCAATTCAGCCGAGATGCTGCGGCTGGCCGCCGACCGTGTCACGGCTGCCGGCTGGCGGGTCGTGAATCTGGATTGCGTGATTTTCGCCCAGCGGCCCAAAATCCTGCCACATCGACCCCGCATCCTCAGTCGCATCGCGGAGATCCTGGAAATCCACCTTGAAGCCGTGTGGCTCAAGGCGAAGACCGGCGAGGGCGTTGGGCCGATCGGTACCGAAGAGGCGATTGCGGCTGAGTGCGTGGTGTTGCTGGAGCGGATCGAGCACGCCTGACCGGAGATGACGCCGCACGCTGTGGCGGCAGGATGGGATCAACACGAGGACTGGAGC
>JBBAVO010000390.1:0-2410 GCA_040397635.1 Pirellulales bacterium | reverse complement strand
GAGGTGTTGTTTCTTCCGGAGGGCACCGAGGCCGGCGGCCGGCTCGGGCCGGTGGTACTCGCTTCGCGGCTGGCGGCGTGGCTCTGGAACGGTCCGCCGGACGAGACGCTGCTCAAGGCTGCCCGCGACGGCACGCTCCGCGATGACAAAGAGCTCCACACCCAGATCGATCGGATGCTCGCCGATCCCAAGGGAGAACGGTTCATCGAGGATTTCTGCGACCAGTGGCTCGAACTCGACCGCTTCGACGAGACGAGTCCAGACCGGAAGCTTTACCCCGAATACTCGGGGCTCCTTGGCGACGCGATGCTCGCGGAGACGCGGGCCTTCGTCCGTGAACTCATCGAAAAGGACTTGCCGGTACGGACGTTTGTGCGGTCCGACTTCGCAATGCTCTCGCAGCCGCTGGCCGAGCACTATGGCGTCCCTGGTGTGGACGGCGTCAAGATCCGCCGGGTCGCGCTGCCGGCCGGCAGCCATCGCGGCGGGCTGCTCACGCAAGCCTCGATTCTCAAGCTCACCGCCAACGGCACGACGACGTCACCCGTCAAGCGCGGCGTGTGGGTGATGGACCGGCTCTTCAGCCGGCCTCCTCCCCCGCCCCCGCCGGGCATCTCGGCGATTGACCCCGACACGCGGGGCGCGACGACCGTCCGTGAGCAGTTGAAACTCCATCGCAGCGACTCCAGCTGCGCCGCCTGCCACGCGAAGATCGATCCGCCCGGATTCGCCCTCGAATGTTTCGATCCGATTGGCGGTTTTCGCGACCGCTATCGTGTGGCCGGCAAGGGCGACCCCGCGCCCGCCGCCGCCCAGGAACTCCTCTGGGCGAGCTACCAACTGGGTCCCGCGGTCGATGCCTCGGGTTCGCTGCCAAACGGCAAAGCGTTTACCGGCATCGATGACTTCACGGAGCTGCTCGCCGCGCATCCGAAGGGCCTTGCCAAGGCGTTCGTGGGCCATCTCGCCCGCTACGCCACCGGCGCCGACATCTCCTATGCAGACCGGGAGACGATCGACGAGATCGTCTCCGCGACGGCCGGCTCGGAATACGGCATCCGGTCGTTGATCTACGCCTTCGCGGCGAGCCGACTGTTTCTGGAACGTTGAATTTCTGCGGCCTCGTGCACATGCAAGGAATAGCGAGAGAAAACACCATGCAAATCATGAGACAGCTCTTTTCGAATGCGTCGTTCGTGGCGCGGATCCTGTGCGGGCTGGTGATCGCCTGTGGTGCCATGCTGCCGTCGCCCCTTTTGTCCGCGGAGGAAAAGCCTCCTGTCGCGCGGCCCAACATCCTGTTTCTGGTAGCCGACGACCTCGCCACGCGGCTGGGCTGCTACGGCGACAAGGCTGCGATCACGCCCAACCTCGATCGGCTCGCTGCGGAGGGTGTGGTGTTCTCGCATGCCTACTGCCAAGGGGCCGTCTGCACTCCCAGCCGCACGTCATTCATGCTCGGCCGACGAGTTCCGCCCGACTACTTCCGCAAGCATCCCGACACGATGACGCTCGGCCGCTGGTTCCGCCAGCACGGCTACCAGACGTTTTCGGTCGGCAAGATCGACCACACGGAGGAGTATGTGGACCCCGCGGCATGGGACATCCGCGTCGCCACCGTGAAGCCCGCCGTGCCGCTGGGGCCGCACACGCAGTGGCACGAGGATCTGGGGCTGAAACGGCAGAAGCTCTCCTTCATCGGTGTGGCGGCCACGGCAGAGGCGCTGCTCGACCATGCGCGGACAGACCGTGCGGTCGAGTTTCTGGAGCGGGAGCGGGATGCCAGCAAGCCGTTCTTCGCGGCCGTCGGCTTCCACACACCGCACGTGCCTTGGGACACGACCAAAGCCTGTTTCGATGCACATGATCCGGCGACATTCGTGGTCGAGCCCACGCCAGCCGACGCCTCGCCCTTGCCGCCGGGGTCGCTGCGGGACGAGCCAGGCATGGAGATCAGCGAAGCCCACCAGCGCGAAGGCATCCGGGCCTACTACGCCGCGGTGACCATGCTTGACGAACAGGTCGGCCGCCTGCTTGACGACCTGAAGCGCCGCGGCCTGCTCGACAACACGGTGATCGTTTTCACGTCCGACCACGGCTACCACCTCGGCTGGCGCGGCCAGTGGTGCAAGCACAGCATCGACGAGCAGGTGATGCGGGTGCCGCTGATCGTGCGGCTTCCCGGCGGGCCGCAAGCCGCGACAGCCGATGGCATCGTCGAACTGCTCGACCTGTTTCCGACCTTCTGCGACATCGCCGGGCTGCCCGCGGCCGATAGTCTCGCTGGCAGGAGCTTTCTGCCGCTCGTCAAGGATCCGCAAGCCAAGGGCAAAGCGGGCGGATGCTGCCAGTGGGGCAACGGCCGCACCATTCGCACAGCGCGCTATCGCTACACCGAACGGACCGACGG
>JBBAVO010000389.1:0-2413 GCA_040397635.1 Pirellulales bacterium | reverse complement strand
CGATCAGGCGGCACGTCTCGGCCGCCGTGGTGAGCACGTCGGTCTCCACCGGCGAGAGCGGCTCGAGCGCCACGACCGTGCCGGTCGATTCGAGCGTGGGCACGAGCCGCGTAAAAACTTCGTGGAGATAATCCGTGGCCTGTTCAAGGGAAACGCCTGGCAGCAGGCTCCGCTGTTTCGGCGACCCGAAGACGAGCACGCGGCCGCCGAGATCGGCAGAGAGCCTTGCGATGTCGCCCAGATACTCGACCGTCCTGTCCCGCACGGCGGCATCGGGATGCGTGACGTGAAACCCCTCCGTCTTCGCCAGCAGCCAGTGGAGGCCGATGCAGTCGAGGCCGGCGGCGGCGAGTGTTCGCTGGATCTCCACGCGGGCGGCGGTGGAAACGTCGGTGACGAGCGGCGCGAGCGTGAAGGGGGCGATCTCCAGGCCGGTATAGCCGCACGAGGCAACACACTCGCAGGCCTTCGCGAGCGGCCACTCACCAAAGGTCTCGTTGCAGATCGCGTAGCGCATAGAACTCATTCCTCAGGGACTCGGAGTCGGGATGGATGCGGCATCAGCGGCATCACCGGGCAGTTCACGGATCCGCAGCCGGCGAAACTCCACCGGCGCCCCCTCCGATTCCAGGCAGAGAAACCCGCTCGCAGGCGTGCAGCCGCTGCCTCCCGACACCTCGTGCCCGTTCACCCAGAGCCGCACCTCACCGTCGATGGCACGGATGTAGTAGTGGTTCCACTCGGGCGTGCCACGGGAATGCCGCGCCGTGGGAAAGCTCCTCTTCCCATCGGGAGCGACCGGCGGAAAGGGCTTCATCGCTGACGTGCCCACTGGAAAAACGTCGCCGTCGGTCGTGAACCAGTCCGCCTTTTTGCCGGCCGATTTTTCATACTGCGCGGTGAAGCCGTGATCGAGCACCTGCACCTCGATGCCACCGGGAGGCAGTTTGCCAGGAGGCAGATTTTCAAGCGCGGCGGCGGGCGCCCAGAGAAACACGCCCGAATTGCCGCCGCTGCTCAGGTGACGCCACTCGAGCGAGAGCTCCAGGTTGGTCACAGGCCGCCTGCTGCGGATCACGCCCACCGGCTTCCCGGTACATTTCACGGAGTTGTCCCGCCATGACCAAGTGACGGGGTCGCCGTTGACGTTCTCGAAATCGTCGGCCGTGAGATCTCGCCAGCCGGGCCCTCCCTCGTCGATCACGATCGTGGCCGGGCCGGCGGCCCCACTGAACGGACGGGGCGTTTCTGCGGCGTATGTTTTCCAGGCCTCCTCAACGGCACCGGTCCGCTCATCTCCCTTGTGAAACAGGAAGCGGTGGTGCAGTCGCAGTACGTCGCCGGGGGCGAGCGTCGTCGTGCCGTCGGGCAGCGAGGGATCGTATTGCCTGCTGGCAAACGGATTGGCGGCGAAGAGTCCGTAGGTGCGGACGTGCCACCGCGTCGGATGCCGGTAGCTCGTGGGATGGTTCAGGATTGCGATGCCCACGTGCTCGCCGGCGACCGGGCCGTGATAGTCGCACCAGCGGGCTGGCTTCGACCAGGCGTCCTTGTCGACGAGCCCGTCGCTGTTGACGATCCGGCCACCCGCCTTGGAATCGACCGCCATGGTGGTCGGCACGCGGATCAAGAGGCCGGCATCCTTGCGGTCGTCAAACCGCACGGGGCCGGCGGCCGGGGCGCCATCGGCCCCCGCGCAGGAAAATTCTTGGTCGATGTCGATCGTCCGGGTCTCGCCTTCGGCCCGGAACGTGAGCCGTCTCTGCTCCACGAGGAAGGGACGGCCAGCGGGATCCACGTGGTCGCACACTTCCTCGATCACGGCCCGGTCGCCATCGACGGACACGCGCGAGAACTCCCGGTGGACGATCCGGCCCAAAGTTGCCAGGCGGGCGCGATTCTGCTCCTTCATCTTGCCCTGCCCGATGAACTCATCGAACGTGAGTCGCTCATGCCAGGTGTCGCCACCGCCGCGGTAGGTTTCCGCACCGGTGAGCCCGTCCCACGTCGCCGGAAATTTCCAGTCGACCCCGCCAACGCTCTCGTGGCCGAACGTGATCCCGCGGTGGTGCGGATGATCCCGCTGCGCCGCCGGCTCCTCTGGCAGGTCCCGCATCGGATAGGCCCGCGTCATCGGCTTGCCGGTGGGGCCGACGACCGGCCAGAGGTAAGGCTTGTTTCCCTCGTCGATCCGATACGCGGCAAATGGACCGCCATCCACCTCGATCGTCACGCCCGATTTGTCCTGCCGCACCGACAGACCGTGCAGTTCGGCGCCGACGGCTTCCGGAAGAGCCGCAGCCACGAGGCATGCCGCCGATAGCCTGACCATCGCCACTGTCCGCAGCAAGTTGTTACGCCAGTTCATCCGCGATCCCTTCTGGTCATGACTCATGTGATTTCACGAACCTCG
>JBBAVO010000388.1:0-2443 GCA_040397635.1 Pirellulales bacterium | reverse complement strand
GCGGCGGGGGCGTAGTAGGCGCTGCCGGTCTTGAGCAGGCCCACGATCTCCGCACCGCCGTTGCGAGCCCGGGTGACAATCGCGTCGAGCCGGTCCGCGGCGATCAACTGCGTGACCGGAATGCCGCCCACGCTCGTGCAACTCGGAATCGGCACCATCGTGTCGCCGTGGCCACCGAGCAGCATGGCGGAGATGTCTTCCACGCTCACGTTCAGCTCCATCGCCAGAAAAGATCGATAGCGGGCCGTGTCGAGGATGCCCGCCTGACCGATCACGCGGGACGGCGGGAAGCCGGTCACCTGGAAGGTCCGCTGCACCATCGCATCGAGCGGATTGCTGACGACGATGACGACGGCCTGCGGGCTCGACTCGCGAATCTGCGCGGCGACATCGCCCACGATCTTGGCGTTGGTCGAGAGCAGGTCATCGCGACTCATGCCGGGCTTACGGGCGATGCCGGCGGTGACCACGACCACGTCGCTGCCGGCAGTGTCGGCCCAGTTCGTCGTGCCCGTCAGCCGGGAGTCGAACCCCATGATCGGCGAGGCCTGGAAGAGGTCGAGTGCCTTGCCGGCAGGCATCCCTTCCGTGGCCGGAATGTCGAGCAGGACGACGTCGCCGAGTTCGGCATTCGCACACCAATGGGCTGTGGTCGCGCCGACGTTGCCGGCGCCGATGATGGAGATCTTCGCTCGTCGCATGATGCAATGGTTCCTGGGACGAAATGGCTGGGAGACACGTGTTGTCGCGGCCGCCTCCCGCGGCGGCAAGTCCCGGGCGAAAACCGCGGGAAAGCCCACGGAGCCGTGGGACCATCAGGGGAGTTCGATGCGGTCGGGCAGTTCCCTGCGGGCCTGGCGGTCGCGTCGGCGGGAGTCGCGGGCGAAGGACCAGGCCGCCAGGGCCAGGGCGATTCCGATCACCGAGGCGATCGACAGGAAGACCCAGCCAAGCGTGTTGACCTCCCTTGTCGGGCTCGGCGCCGGCAGCCAGGTGGCCTCCCTGCCGATCAGCAGGGCCGTTTCCTGTCGCTGTCCCTTCTGGTCCTCGCTCCCCTGCGATGTCGAGATTTTCAAATCCGGCAGCGGATAGGCGTAGCGTTTGAACGCGAAGCCCGACACCTGCACCCGTTCGCCGATCTGTTGGCCCGTTGGCATTCCCTCGGGCAGCGTCCGCACGCAACAGACGACCGGATAATCCTCCTGAAGTTTGCCATGGACCTTGATCAGCGGCGTGGGCACGAAGACGAACAGTTCCCAGTAGTGGTCGGTGCCGAGTTGCCGCCTCCGCAACGGGTCGTCAATCTCGATGCGTGTGGCGCGACGGGCCACGCCCGCGACGGTGACCGGGTCGCCACGGTGCTGCGCAAACCAACCACTCGCCGGGTTGATGAGCGGAATGATATCGCCCGACGGCCCAGCGGCCGACGCGATGCCCGCCGTCGTCGCCCGCCCCATGGCGGCAAGGACCGCATAGAACGCCTCGGCATCACCGGCGACGAGTTTCTGCCCGTCTCCAACGGAATCGAAGAGACCGTAGTCCATGCCGAGCGCGCCCAGCGGCGTCGGTGGAAACCAGCTCACGCTCGGGGCCGCGAGCAGGACCGTCGGGGCCGTCGCGGGCTGGCCTTCGCCGGCAGGGCCCGGTCCCTCCGACAGCGGCAGGCCGATCACCGACGCAGGCTCGTCGATGCGGGCGTCCCGCGGCCAGGCCTTCGGCACATGGTCGGCGAGAACATCGACGGCGAGGCCGTCATCTGACACGATCCGGGCAACTTCCAACTGACGACGGCCGGCCAGTTCCGACTCTTCTTCCGTCAGTGGCACCGTCGCCACGAACGTCGCCCGTCCATCGACCTTCACCATCAGGTCCTGCACTCGCCGCGTGGCAGCCAGGGAACGCAGGTCGATGGCATCGGCCTTCCACTGGGCCGCGAGGGGGGCGGGAAGCCGCGCGAGGCGGGCGAGCACCTTGACCGCGATCTCCTGCTTCGCCGGGTTCCAGGCCGAGGGCTCCTCGAGCACCGCACGGGAACCACGGTCGATTTTCCAGGTGGCGAGATAGTCGGCGAAAGGTGTGGTTGCCGGTGTGGTTGCCGGTGTGGTTGCCGGCGTGGTTGCCGGCGTGGCCAGCATGGCCGAATCGGCCGGATCGGCAGCAGCCGCGGGCCATACCACTCCTGTCACGGCCACAAGGAGCGCCACAAGGCAGGCTGCAGCCCACAGGCTGGCGTCACGATTGAGACGCGCATCACTGGAGATGGTCTTCATGGCGGTGGTTCTTTCACAGGGGTTCGGCCGGGCGGGCGTTCCGATTCCGCCTCTTCCATTCTTTGCAGGGCTTCGTCAGGGGAAAAGAGCTCCACGTCCGACAGCGTGGTGGAGAGATCGGTGGGAGGTGGTGACTGCCGCCGGCCGGGACCGCTGCCGGCGGCGCGGATGCC
>JBBAVO010000387.1:0-2444 GCA_040397635.1 Pirellulales bacterium | reverse complement strand
ACGAACTGCGGCACGTCGTTGGCTATGCCTACAACACGCACCGCGATCTGCTCGGGATGGCCATGACCGGTCTGAGTGGCGATCGTCTCGAGCGATTCACGAAACGATCGCCCCGCCACCGGCATCGTGCGGAGGGCCCAGACCGAGCCGCGGAGTTCCTCGGCCGCGTGGGCCACCATCTTCTGAGCGACGTCCAGATGGGTTGACGGCGGCTCGCCATTGTTCTGTCCACCCGCCCGGCAGGCCCCCAGCTGAAAATCAATGCCGGTGAGCGACTGCAGGAGCGTGTCGTGCAGGTTCGCCGCCAGCCGGTTGCGTTCCCGAAGGCTGGCGTCGAATTCCAGGGCCGCGTCGCGTCGGCGACGCATCTCGGAGGCAAGCCGCTCGGTCGTCGCCGTGACCTGCCTCCGTAGCAGTCCCACCCAGAGCAACGACCCGGCCAGCACCGCGGCAAGCCCCGACAGAGCCGCCGCCAGCCGGTCGGCGGTCCACCACGATGGCGTCCGCAGCACCTGCACGTCCGCGGGGGACCTCAGCGTCAGGCTGAGTTGCTGAACCACCGGATCAGAGGCCACGGAACTGAGCCCCTCGTCTCCCACCATCTGCACCTGCATCACGCCGGTCACCATCAGTTCGCTGCCGGGCTCCAGCAATCGCAGCGGCTCAAAACCGTCGCCTTCATAGACAGCCGAGAGCGTCACGTCGCCGCTCGACAAGACGAGCTGGCCCACGCCCGGCACCGCCGTTTTTTTCTCCACCAGCCGGGCAGGAAAGGTCACGAGGCAGCCGTCGTAGGTGCTGGGCTGGGCGATCATCCCGAGGCGGCGGGCCTCCGTGTTGATATGGCTGATCTCCTGCGGGCTGATTGGCTCAGCCGCCGGCACGGCGCCGTGCCCGACGACCTGCACGGCCGCGTCGCTGATGCCGGCAGTCTGGCGGCTCATGTCGAGGAAGCCCGCCACGTGCACGCGATCACCGGGCGCCAGCGGCGGACTCGACACCGTCTGCACGCGAACGCCGCAGAGCCCCTGCTGAATGGAGAACGATCTGCCCTCCATCACGCTGGTGACGGTGCCCTCGGTCTGCAGACGATGCCCCGAGTTGGGATCGAAGCGATAGCGGGCGATGCGATCGAGCCGCACGAGCGGCGCCGCGAAGGCCGCTGAGGGGGGCTCGCCGATGATCACGATGTCGTCGGCGCCGCCGATCCAGAGCATCGGCGCGAGAAACTCCCCGCGGCTGTTGCGGACCGCGCCCACCACGCCGGTGAAGCGGACGGTTGCATCGATACACTGGTCAGGCGGCGTCGACAGCGTGCCCTTCGAAATCCGCACCAGCATCCGCCGGGCCGACGACGAGACCACAAGCCCCCATTCCCGGCCCCGATCGCGGACGCCCTGCACAACGCCCGTGAGTTCGACCCGCCGACAGTTGTCGAACCCGCTGAACAAGCGGGCCAAATCTGCTGGCTGCGGCGAGGGAAGCGGTCGGTTGCCGATGACACGCATTGCCTGCATGACGATTCGCGGCGCATAGCCTCCTCGATCGAGACCGCCGGTCACCTCCACCTCATCGCCCGGACGCAGCGCCTGCCGCAGGCTGCGCCAGGGTTCGACGTCTGAGACCTGCAGGGCCGTGACCCAGATCCCCGCCGAGTCATCCTCCACGGCGAAGTCGAAGCGGTCGGGCACCGCCAGCGTCACGACTCCCCGCGCCCTCACGATAGTCGTGGGATCGTGTTCTGCGGGATCCTGCGAGAGGAGCACGGCGATGGACGACGCTGCCCGAGCGGCTGACTGCTCCTCCTCACCGGAGACGACCGACCCCGCCACGAGCCAGAAAAGGGCAGACAGGCAGACGCCGACAACTGCGAGTCGCTTCATGGTGACTCCCCGCGAAACACACAGACAGCCGTCACTATGAGCCGCGGAGCACGGCCGGTCAAATGCCCCGATGCTCTGGTGGTCAGCGTTTGCCGGGGGTTGCCTTCGGGCCTGGCGACTTCAGATCGTAGACGAACGCGGGGCCGGTGTTCGCGCCAGACTTGATGGTCGCACGGAGCGGGGAAGTATCCACTTCGGCATAGACTTCCGGCACCACGTTCCGAGGCTGCTTTGACGAGGGCCGGCGGGTGGGCTTCTTCGCCGCACCGTCTTCCTCAACCGCAACGTCCGCTTCGTCGGCCACAACTTTCGAAATGGTGACCACGTAGTCTCCCTCGGCGGCACCAGCATCTCGCCGTCCTCCCCGTGTGCTCGTCACCCGAAAGACACCCTGCCCGTCTGTTCGGGCATAGGCCGGCAGGCCTTTCGCGCCTTTGACAGGCGAAAGCCCCACGGTTGCTCCTTCCAGTGCCTCGCCGTCAAGAACGACTTTCCCCTCGATAAACTGCACCGCAGGACCGCGATTCCGGCCGCAGCCGACGACGAGACCGAGACCGACAA
>JBBAVO010000386.1:0-2448 GCA_040397635.1 Pirellulales bacterium | reverse complement strand
ACGAGGTCGGTCGTGCGTCCGTCGGGGCCGATCACGCCCACCTTCACGCCCTCGAGCGAGCCGAGCTTGCCGGCGATCTTGAAATCGCGGTGCTCGTTGCCATGGTTGCCAAGAAAGAGACCGATGTGCACGACGTCATCGGGCTGAACCAGCCGCGGCGAGGCCTGCAGCCACGTGTCGTGGGCGTGAGCGGATGCGGTGGCCGCGACGACGACGAGCACGGCAAGCAGAGCGATCCACCGGGGTTGCCCCTGCCTTCTCGCCGGACGTTCGCTCCGGACATCCTGTCCTTCGCTCACTCCATGCTGGCTACGCTCCGCCATCCTGGCTGCGCTTGCCAGCAAGGCCGGCTCGAATGGCAGGGGCAACCCCTCGCTTGTCGAGCCGTAGAAACGTCCGTGAAAAGAATTCGATCGAAGCATGAGGAAAATCCTTTCTCAGTAGTCGCCAGACACCTGTTCGCCGCCGTTGATGCTGTGGAGAGCCCGGTGGAGGTCCTTGTCGGTCTTATCCGACAAAAGCACCACCCGGCCGTCTCCAAAGAGCACGTTCGCCCCGCCGGGATGAAAACTCTTCGGGCCAAAGAAGCCTGACCAGTGGACGACGTAGTCGGGGATCTGGCTGTTGGGAGGCAGGAAGCCGTTTGTCAGGCTGTTGCCAGCCGTCGTGGCCGCCCAGGCCTGCCCTCGACCACGCATCGAGGGGGAGCCCGCGTGCCGCCATGACGTCAGCTCGGTCCATCGGTTGACCAAGTCATCAGCCTGCTGCGTGGTCGGACTTGTCATGCTGCCGGTCTTGAGCGTCGACGAGCTCCACGCATGGGTAGTCGATGCATTCGCCGTGTACTGATAGGGCATCGGGGGCGGCGAGCCGGCGGCAAAGGTGACAGCGTCGGCAGTCCCGTTGGCGATGCTGCGGACAGCTTCACTGGCAATGGCTGTCTTCGACGTTCCGTCTGTGATCTTCGAGATTTTCACCTTCGAGTTTTCAAAGACGATCCCATCGGTCGGCTTGCTAAAATCCCAGTAATACGCGCCTGCCCCATCCGCCCGCGCGCTGCCGATACTCACCATGTAGTTATTGCCGCCGTAGTCATAGCCGTTCGACTTATTGACAGTCGGTGCCGGATCACTTGCACACAGGAGCATCGGTACCGGTGTCGCGAAGAGGGTGACGAACGCAGCATTGGGTGTCTGCGACGAAAAGTTCCCGGTGAAAGCCGCCTGCTTGAAGTCGAAACGATCCGCCAAGCCCGCCTCCTCGGCATATGGCAGCAGCCGCGAGTGCAGAGACCAGCCGCCAACCGCCGTCGGCCCCGCGGCGGCGCTACCGCGGGCATCGGTCGGTGGAAAATGCCCACGGGCACTCTCGTAATTGAACATCGCCAGCCCAAACTGCCGGAGGTTGTTGCTGCAGCTCGTTCGCCGAGCCGCCTCCCGAGCCGACTGCACGGCCGGGAGCAGGAGCCCGACGAGCGTGCCGATGATGGCGATCACCACCAGCAGCTCGACGAGCGTAAACGCATTTCGATTCCCAGGCACGGGCGAGTGACCCGTGCGATTTCGCATGGCCATGATGCAGATCCTTCTCTGTGTGCAGGTCAGGCAGGGACACCGTGCATGAAAATGACACGGTGCCTGCCAATGGAGCTCTTCCCGCCGGCGCGCAGCATGCGACGCTGAAACGGAACACAACGCAGGCCCGCAGCCGAAGCCGCAGCCAGGGTCCCGAATCAGGACAGGCCGCGCAGGGCTGCGACAGAGATCAGGCCACGCGGGGCGGCGGGGCCGCCGGAGAGGCAGCCAACGATTCGCCCGCTTCGTCGCCGGGCGTGCACACATCGAGCACGTGCATCACAAGAGACACCTTGAGCCGCGGCGGTGGCAAGGCCGCGCCGGCCGCGAACCACTCCGCCACGATGCCACCGCAGGCCAGCATGGCACGCAGCGTGACCGTCCGCGACCGCGGCTGGCGTGACGGTTCGTCGTCGGGAGAAACGTTGTCGGGCGTTGCTTCTTCGGTCGTTGGCAGCGTGGCCGCACGTGAAGCATCCATGCAGCAGAGATCGCCGTCTTCGGCAACAGCGGCGGGTTGCCTAATCGTGCAGAACGACTCCTCATCCACCGGGGCCTTGCTTAAGCAGCACGACGACTTGGTGGCCTTCGCTCCCACTGGCCTGTTGCTGGCCACCCGCCGTTCGAGCGCCGCGAGCACCGCCGGCTCAACGCGATGAGCCGTGGCCCAGGCAAGCGTCTCGGCCGGCGTGTTGCAGCAGCAACTGGTGAAGCATTGCTCAGCCGTGGCGCAGCCGCAGGGCCTGTCCATGCAGGGAAACGGCTGCGAGCGATCCTTGCCGGCCAGTCGCTTGGCGGCGGGCGAGTCAGAGGCGACCGGCGCGACAATCCCAAACGGCAATGGCAGGCCCGAGGCCACGAGCGTGTAGCCAAG
>JBBAVO010000385.1:0-2449 GCA_040397635.1 Pirellulales bacterium | reverse complement strand
TGGCCCATGGTCCGGCTGTCGAAAACGCCGGAGTCGGCATGCCATTCGGGAGTTCCGCCCTGCGTGACTTGCACGAGTCGCAGGACGAGAGACCTCGCCGCGATCTCGGCGTCGAGTCCGCGTGTGATGCTGCCTCCCGACGTGTTGGTGACCAGCCGAGCGAGCAAATCTCGGATGATGGCGTCGTGAAAGAACGGGCGCGCCTGCAGTTCAGAGGAAGGCGTCAGGCCTTCGGAAGTGGCGATGGACTGCAGGTGTGCCGGGGGGATCGCGAGGATGAACGCCTTCGCACCGGTGTCGGTGCGTGAGACCATGGCCTGTTCTTCATTGTCGGCTGAAAAGAAGCCAACCATGCCACTCGCCGCGTTGCAACGTGTCTCTTGGCCGCTATGGATCCACCGGTTCGAGCAGGCTCCCGACATGATCAGGACGGCCAAGTGGTTCACCTGCCTGAGATGCAGTTCGGTGGGCACTGGAGACCGGCCGATCTTGTGCATGAATCCAAACCATGACTGGCTTGGAAACAGTGACAACTGTGAACCATCCATGGTGTGCTCCGGAATGGGGGCAGGAACACTCGTTCCAGCGGAAGGCCCCCCATGCTCGACCCTGAACCGAACCCTGAATCCGTTGAGCGTGACCGATTGAGTCAAAAAAGTCGCCCCCCCGTTGGCTTCGGCTCGGCACCGTTGGTCACCGGTGCAGTGGTGACGAGTCGCGGTCGCGGCTGAGATGAGCTTTCGTGATCGTGTCGTGACAGAAGAAAATCAGACTGCCGAAGCGTCGGTGCGATGGCGAGAGGATGTCGTGCGAGCCAAGTCGAGCACTCCGATGATCGCACCGTGAAATACTCGGGCGACGAAATCTCTGTATTCATTCCCCCACGCCAAGCAGCGAGCCTGGCATGGAGCTCGGGGGTTGTTCTTATCAAAGGAGTGTGCGCGTGGTACCGAACGAGATTGTTTCGCTGGCGACGAGTGCGATCATGACGATTGCGGAGATCAATGCTGCGGTTGAGGCGTTCGAACGGGGAGACATAAGCGTGTTCGATGCCCTCGCCGCTGTCGGCACCGCATGGGAGGCGTATGAGGGTGGAGTGCCGGCTCGCCGTCAGGCAGCCTGAGTCGTCGCGACGTGAGCAACGTCATCTACGGGCCGGAAGGCGAGTGCGACATCGACGCCGAGTCCAGTGGATCAAAGATCTTCAACCGCACCGGCCTCAGCCTCGCCGGTCGATGACCAGCGGGTCGTGCGACCGGACATCGCCGATCCGCAGGGAGGCCTTCCCGGAGAGCAGATCGTCCACGAGCGATCCGACCACGTCCGCCCGCCAGCCCGAGGCCAGCAGCGGGACGCGTTCGTCATCGGCATCCCAGTAGCCGAGCTTGTAGGCGAGCAGGTCGCGCATGTCGGAGGACGTGCCGACGAGTGCCGGTGCGAGGTGCATCTGCCGGCAGACGCCCGCCACTGCGGTGGCCAGAAATTGTCCCAACACCGCCAGTTGCGGCGGTGGGGCCCGATGTTTTTCTCCACCCGGGCATTCCTCGTCGGGCAGGTCGAGGCCGCGCTGAATCGCCTCGGAAAGTCCGCGAAGGATGTGCCGCAGGTCCGAACGCTGCATGCCGCGGATCGCCGAGATCTGCCGCTCGTCGGCACTCTTCCGCTTGCAGAGCTCCACGAGCAGGTCGTCGCGAAGCACCCGCTTGGGCGGCATGTCGCGGGATTCCGCCACGCTGTCCCGCCAGTGCCAGAGTTCGCGGGCGATCGCCAGTTCGCGTCGCGACAGGCCGGAGAGGCCCGACACCCTCCGCCACCGCTTCCGGATGAACGACTCCTCCACCTCGGCCTGCCAGGACTGCATCTCGTCCTGCATCCAGGCGGTGCGTCCCGACGATGTGAGCTTGTCCTCCAGCTTTCGCCAGAGCTTTTCCAGATGGCGGACGTCGTCGAGGGCGTATTCGAGCTGCGCAGGCGTGAGCGGCCGCTGCCGCCAGTCGGTGCGGGTCTCCCCCTTGTTGGTCGGCAGATTCAGGAAACGCCGCACGATCGAGGCATAGCCGGCGGGATAGTCGTGATCGATGAGGCCTGCGGCCACCTGCACGTCGAAGAGCGACGAGGGCCGAGCCTTGATCGCCTGCAGGATGAAGCCCATCTCCTCGCGGCCGGCATGCACGACGGTGGTGCGGCCGGGCTCGGTGAGCAGCCGCCAGAACGGGTCCAACTCCTGCACCTTGAGCGTGTCGATCACCGCGAGCGTGTCGGGCGCTGCAACCTGGATCAGGCAGAGCTGGCTGCGGTAGGTGTGTTCCGACACGAATTCGGTGTCGAAGGCGACGTGGGAGTGGGCGGCGAGCCGATCGACGAGCGCTCCGAGTTGCGACTCGGTCGTGACCAGATCGTAGCCATCGGCAGAAGAGTGGGGGGGAGTCACGCGGGTGGATGCCGGGGT
>JBBAVO010000384.1:0-2465 GCA_040397635.1 Pirellulales bacterium | reverse complement strand
GCGCACCCTACTCGTTGACGTAGGTCTCGAGGAAGCGGGCCAGGCGGTGGAAGTCGCTGCCGCGTTCGACGTAGCGGACGACTGTCACGAGTGTGTTCGGATCGACCAGCTCCTCGAACGGCACATAGTTCAGGTCGAGCTGCCCCGACACGCTCACCATCACGCCGTTGAGCCCCCGCTCGGCCAACGCCCGGTAGGCGCCCACGCCCAGCTGGCTGCCGAGCATCACGTCGAAGGCGTGCGGCTTGGCGCAGCGGGCCTCGTAGCCTAGCTGCAGGCCGACGACCTTGCGCGAGCGGCCCGTCTGCCGCTTGAATTCGTCGGCGACCAGCTTCGAGAACATCCGGCCCAGTTGGACCTGAGCGATCGAAATGTGGCCATGCTCATCGCGGGGAATGCCTTCCAGTTGCTTGCTCGGCAGGTATTCCGCCAGCCCTTCGGCCAGCACGATCACGCCGTACTGCTTGCCCTCCTCCTCCTCGCGGACCCGCATCGTTTTGACGATCCGGCCTACCACCTCCTCGGTATTCATCACCGGCTTGATCTTCGTCTGGCCCGAGGCGTCGGTGACCGTCTCCTCGCTGCGGTACTTGCCATGGATGTCTTCGACACTGATCACGAGGCTGGCCTCGCCCGAGATCGCGGCTCCGTAGGAGAGCCAGCCGGCACTGCGGCCCATCGTCTCGCAGAGGTAGTAGCAGCGGCCGGCATCCGCGTCGTAGAGCAGGTTGCGGATCTCACCGCCGAGCGTATCGACCGCCGTAAAATAGCCGAACGTGAAGTCGATCCCCATGTAGTCGTTGTCGATCGTCTTGGGCAGATGTACGACCGGGATCCGCTTGCTGCCCTCGGGCAGGCGGTCCTGATACATCTTGAACTTGTTGGCCGTCTTGAGCGTGTCGTCGCCGCCGATCGAGATCAGGGCCTCGACCCCCAACGACACGAGACCGTCGTAGACGTTCTTCAGGGGCGCGACCCGCTCGGCATCGTCGAAGTGGGCGGGCGACGAGATGTGCTTGCCCGGATTGGTTCGCGCCGTGCCGAGCATGATGCCCTGTGCGGAACGGGTTCGCTTGAGGAACTCGGGTGTGACAAGCACGTAGTCGCGGCCCTCAACGAGCGGCGTGTCGGCGGAGTAATCGGCCAGCGATGAATAACCGTGCTTCATGCCGATGACCTCGGTGCCGTTGCGCATGAACGACGTCGCCGCAGTCGAAATCACCGCGTTGGCTGCCGGCGCCGGGCCGCCCGCAAACAGAATGGCCACGCGGCGAAACTGATGATCTCCCTTTGGCGGACGCGACAACGACTCACTCATGAATCTCTCTCCTGATGGCAAACGGTCTTGATGCGTGATGGAAAACGGTCATGTTCGAGTGCGAATGGATCCGGCTGCTGAGACTGAAGGGGCCACCCCCGCGATGGTCCGCGATCAGCGGCTGGCGACAGCCGCCTCATCGGGCCAGCATCCGCTCCACGAATGTGGTGTCGACCTGGGCCTCATGGAACGCGGTGTTGGCCAACACCTCCAGGTGGAGCGGCACCGTCGTCTTGATCCCCTCGACCCGCAGCTCCTTGAGCGCCCGGATCATTGTCCGGATCGCCTCCTGCCGCGTCGGCTGGTGCACGATCAGCTTGCCAACCAGCGAATCGTAGTACGGCGGAACCGTGTAGCCGGCAGTGGCGTGGGAGTCGAACCGCACGCCGAAGCCACCGGGAGCGATGATCCGCTCGATCCGCCCCGGGCAGGGCCGGAAGTTGTGGGCGGGATCCTCGGCGTTGATGCGGCACTCGATCGCATGGCCACGCGTCACGATGTCTTTTTGGGTGAGGTCCAGCTTTTCGCCCGCTGCCACGCGGATCTGCGCCTTCACCAGATCGATGCCGGTCACCATCTCGCTCACCGGGTGTTCCACCTGGATCCGCGCGTTGACCTCGATGAAGTAAAAGTTGTCCTGCTGGTCAACGATGAACTCGACCGTGCCGGCCGAGTAGTAGCCGGCTGCCTTCGCCAGGCGGACGGCCGCCTCGCACATCTTCTTGCGGATCTCCTGCGGCAGGCGGGGAGACGGGCTCTCCTCGATCAGTTTCTGGTGCCGCCGCTGTGTCGAGCAGTCACGTTCCCAGAGATGCACGATAGTGCCATGCTGGTCGCCAAGGATCTGGATCTCCACGTGTCGCGGCCGCTCGACATACCGCTCGATATAGATGCCTGCATTGCCGAAGGCCGCCTGTGCCTCGGCCGAAGCCTGCTGCCAGGCGCTTGCCAGGGCCAGTTCGTTGGCCGCCACCCGCATGCCCTTGCCGCCGCCGCCGGCGGTTGCCTTGAGCAGCACTGGATAGCCGACCTCCTTGGCCACCCGGACCGCTTCCTGCTCGCTCGACACGAGTCCGTCGCTGCCGGGAACCGTCGGCACGCCGGCCTCGCGGGCCAACGCTCGGGCGGAATTCTTGTCACCGACCCG
>JBBAVO010000383.1:0-2486 GCA_040397635.1 Pirellulales bacterium | reverse complement strand
GCCGGGATGGAGCTGAAGTCGATCGTCGTCATCAGACCACCAGCCCCTCAAGCGTGATGCGCTGACCGTTGACTAGATAGTAGCCAACCAGGCTGAGCGCGATCTGCCCATTCTCGCTCACCGAATCGATCTGCACTTCGTCCAGCTTGAGCCGCGGCTCCCACCGGTCCAGCGCCTCGGCTGTCGCTGCCACCAGCTCGGACACCAGCGACTGGTTGACCGGCCGGTCGACCAGCTGCGTCAGCCGGCTGCCATAGTCCCGCCGATGCACCCTGCTGCCCACCGGTGTGGTCAGGATGTCCTGGATCGACTGGCGCAGGTGGTCGAACCCGCCCAGGGCCTCACCCGTTGTCCGGCTCATCCCAGCCATGGTGCCTCCTCAGTTGGCGAGCGTGTCGGGGCTGCCGGTGGTGATCGTTGCCCCGCATGCAGTCTGATCCCCCACGCGAGCGACAGGCTGGCTGTTGGCCGTCACGTCCGGGCTGCCGGTCACGATCGGGTTGGGGCCGTGGATGGGGCAGGCGTAGGTGTCGCCCACCCTGGCGGTGCCGAGGCCGTTGGTGAGCACGTCTTCGCTGGCGGTGACGATCACACCGCCGTGGCTGCCGGCATCACCGATCCGAGCGACCTGTGGCATCAGCTCGCTGGGTTGAGGTGGATGATGCCAGCCTTGACGATCACCTCGCTGTCGCTGGCCGTGGCGTCGATGGTGTAGCGATGCGCGCCGCGGTCGTACTCGATCACGGTGCCATCCTCGAAGGTCTGCCGTTGGATGGTCGGCTCCGTGGCGTTCTGGTTCTGATTGCTGAAGGCAGCGGGCAGGGCGACGGCATTGGCCAGCTCGCCCGATGGCGCCAGCAGCATCATCACCTCACCCTCCTC
This sequence comes from Pirellulales bacterium, assembly GCA_040397635.1. GTDB lineage: Bacteria > Planctomycetota > Planctomycetia > Pirellulales > UBA1268 > CAMCQY01. Next base: position 1,604 of record JBBAVO010000383.1, on the reverse strand, counting down.
TGGCGCCCACCAGAACCGATCGTTGCCGGCGCGCAGCGTAATCCATGGGATCCAGTCGGTGAGCAGCTCGCCGTCCTGGAGCTCGACGCGGATCAGCGCCTTCTCGTAGTCGGTCTCCTTGACGACGCCATAACGGATCACGTTGGCAATGCGGCGGCTGGCCTCGGTGTGCTCGAACGCCCCGACAGCCGACGTGATCTGGGTGTCGCGGTTAACCCTGAGCACCGGCGTGGACCTTGAGGTAGTAGCGCACGACCAGGGGGATGTCGTCGCCCGACGGCTGCTGCTCCAGCTGATCGACGATCAGCAGCTTGGTAGCCAGCAGCTTGACTGCCTGGGCGACGGGATGGGAGAGGTCAGCGGGCAGAGCAGGCATGCCCAGCTCGGTGGCAACGGCTTCACTGGCGAGGCGGATGACACGATCCAGCCGGGCTGGATCACCTTCGATGCCGATGTACTCCGCCAGGCTGGCGGCTGTGACCCATGCCTCGTTCACTTCGGGGGTGGCTGGATTGTCGCTCTTGAACTGCCCAGCGGTGGTGCGGGTTCGTTTGCGAGTGGTCATCAGTTGATCGGCTCCTCTTGAGAAAACAGCTCGGCCGTACCGATGGGGCAGACCTCGCCGGTGTTGCTGGCCGGGCAGCCCGGCATGACTTGCCCACCAGGGTAGGACCCGCTGCGCCCCAGGGGGCCGTCACCGTCTGCGGCGTCGGGATCGACGTAGGGGTCGCTGCAGGCGCGGTAGGGGGTGGTGTAGTCGACGCTGTAGCGCAGGGTGAGTGCGGAGGTTGAGAGGCTGCCCTCGAACTCCGGGTCGGCCATGTCGGAGTCGAGCAGGAAGGGGTCGGATGACTCAAAGCCTGGGATGGTCCAGGCCTGGATGGCATCTTCTACCTGGTCCGCGATGACGTCCAGTTCGGCGTCGATGTCATCAAAGGACTGGGCGACGACGACGACGGAGACGATGCAGCGGCGCTTCTCGAAGCCGTTCCAGCCGTTGGTGGAGCGGTCGATGACCTTCTCCGGTTCGCGGGTGTGAACGATGATCGCCGGGAGCTCGGGCTCCTCGACGGGCATGAGGCGGCCTGAGAAGACGCGCTCCTCGGCGGCGGTGAGATCAGTGAGCTGCGCAACGAATGCAGCGCGGAGCTGGGTGCGGCGTGAGGTCATTGAAGAGCGGCAAGTTGATCGCCAGTTGTCTCCACTGTGGCGCAGTTTGCCACCCGCTCCAGCTCCGGCTCCAGCTCGTCGCGGACAGCGTTGGCGATCTGCTCTGGCGTCGGCACTGTCGGCGCATTGGTGAGCGTCGTTGCCGTGTCGGTGAGCGTGACGCGGGCCAGCGTGCCTGATGGTGCCAGGCGACTGCTTATCGTGGCGTCGATCCGTCCTAGCTCAGTGGTCAGCTCAGTGCGAACGGCAGTGGCAATCTCGGCCTCTGTCGGCACATCTGGCGCATTGGTGAGCGTGTCCACAGTGCCGCCAGTGATGGTGCGGCCGGTGGCGTAGCTCCACACTGCAGCGGCGATGGTAGAGCTGTTGTCGATTGCTGTGGTGAGCGTGCGCGTGGCAGCAGACCAGACGGCAGTGGCGATGCTGGCCGCGCT
>JBBAVO010000382.1:0-2497 GCA_040397635.1 Pirellulales bacterium | reverse complement strand
GGATGGCCGTAGCGAACGTCCGGCGACGGGGCATGGGCAGCCCCGAACCGTCGCCAACATCGCTGCAGTCTGGCCCCGTCGCGTCATGAACGAACAGAACGTGCCCAGGGCGTTCCCTTTTGTTAAGCTGCCGGCACCCGTTCGACGCTTTTGTCGGCGGCTGTCACATCTGCCGTTGTTCTTCTGGAGGACCGTGTCGTGATCGTGAATCTGCTGCGTTGTGCCCGCAGGGCTGCGACCTATTGCCTCGTGACGCTCGTGGCCGCGGTGGCCATGATTGGCGGAGCCGCCGCCGGCGATGCTGGATTCGTGCCGATCTTCAACGGCACGTCGCTCGAAGGCTGGGAGGGCAAGCCCGAGTTCTGGTCGGTGAAGGACGGTGCGATCGTCGGCCAGACGACTGCCGAGAACCCCACCAAGGGCAACACCTTCCTGATCTGGCGGCAGGGCAACGTCGACGACTTCGAACTGAAACTCATGTATCGGATCACCGGCGGCAACAGCGGCATCCAGTACCGCAGCAAGGATCTCGGCGATTCGGTCGTCGGCGGCTACCAGGGTGACTTCGAGGCGGGCCCCAAATTCTCCGGGATCTTGTACGAGGAAAAGGGCCGCGGCATCCTCGCCCTGCGTGGCGAACGGGCGTCGATTGCCGCTGACGGCGCGAAGACCATGGGCGAGCCGATCGGGAAGACCGAAGACCTTCAACAGAAGATCAAGCAGGGCGACTGGAACACCTACCGGATCGTGGCCAAGGGGCCGAAGCTTCAGCACTTCATCAACGACCAACTGATGTCGGAGACGGTCGACGAGCAGGTGGGCAAGCGGGCGGCCGAGGGCATCCTCGCCCTGCAATTGCACGCCGGGCCGCCGATGAAGGTGGAGTTCAAGGACATCCACCTCAAGCGGCTGAAGCTGGCCGACGGCCGGAAGAAGCTGGTGCTGGTGGCGGGCAAGCCGAGCCACGGTCCCGGACAGCACGAACATCGGGCCGGCACCATGCTCGCGGAGAAATGCCTCGACGCGGCCTTTGAGACGGGGGCCAAGGGGCCACAGCTCGTGACCGCGACCTACACCGGTGGTTGGCCAACCGATCCAACGGCCTTCGACAATGCCGATGCCGTCTTCTTCTTCGCCGACGGCGGCAACGGGCATCCGGTGCTGCAGAGCAACCGGCTCGCCCAGATCGACGCCCTGGCGAAGCGGGGCGTGGGCATCGCCTGCCTGCACTACGCGGTCGAAGTGCCAAAGGAAAAGGGCGGCCCCGAGTTCTTGAACTGGATGGGCGGCTACTTCGAGCCCAACTGGTCGGTGAACCCGCACTGGACGCTCGCGAAGACGGAGCTGGCCCAGGGGCACCCGATCACGCGGGGCGTGAAGCCGTTCGAGACCAACGACGAATGGTATTACCACATGCGATTTCGCGAGCCGATGGCGGGAGTGACGGCGATCCTGTCGGCGATTCCGCCCGATGACACGCGGGCGCGGCCCGACGGCCCGCACTCGAACAACCCCACGGTCCGCGCCGGCAAGGGCTCGCGTGAGGTGCTGGCCTGGGCCTACGAGCGACCCGAAGGGGGCCGCGGATTCGGCTGCACCGGAGCCCACTTCCACAAGAACTGGGCCAATGACGACTTCCGCCGGATGATGCTCAACGCCTTGGTGTGGACCGCCGGGCTGGAGGTGCCGACCGAGGGCGTGGCGTCGGCCGTGACCGATGACGACATGCTGGCGAACCTCGACGCGAAGGCACCGAAGCCGCAGCCGGCTGCCGCGAAGCCCGAGCCAGCCAAGCAGGCGGAGCCGGGCAAGGCAGTGCCGGCCGCGCCCGCCAAGATCTGATCATCCACACGACACCGTTTTTCATGGAGACCCGCAGATGCCGAAACTGACCGTTGAAGGAGTGGGAACGTTCGAGGTGCCAGCCGGCAAGCGGTTGGTGAATGCGCTCGTAGACGAGTGCGGTATCGATCAGCTGCATGCCTGTGGCGGCGTGGCACGGTGCACCACCTGCCGCGTTGAATTCGTAGCAGGCGAGCCGACCGCGATGACGAAGTCCGAGCGGGATGTGCTCGCCGCCAAGGGGCTGGCTGGCCAGAATGGCCTGCGGCTCTCCTGTCAAATCGCGTGCGATGGCGACATGACCGTGAAGGCAACGAGCCGGCTGGCCGGATCGGGCCGGAAGGACTGCGGGCACCGTCCCGCCGAAGCCATCGAGCCACCGGCCGAGTGGGTGTGATGCGGTCAAGAACGCCCGAAGATGCCCATCACGATTCTCGCGATCTCGTGCATGGCCAGCGGGCCGTTGGCGAGGCCCGGACGTGACGCAATAAAAATCGTCTCGTACGGGCTGGCCGGATCGATCGCGCCGTGCGAGCCCTTCACGAGCGACACGTCGAGTGGAATCGATATTTGCGGCAGCTTCGTGCGGTCGATGTGCAGCTCCAGCGGGTCGTAGCCCGGCTTGCGATGGATGTCGATCGTGCGGGCAAACCGC
>JBBAVO010000381.1:0-2504 GCA_040397635.1 Pirellulales bacterium | reverse complement strand
CCCGATCATTCTGCGATGAGGTTGCCGCGGATCTCGACGTTCGTGCAACCGTCGGCCGGGGCGACGTCGCGGGCGGGGCCGCGGAAGATGTTGTCGGCAACCAGAATCGTGTCGCCTCCGGGGGCGAACGTGATCGCGTGCGTAGCGTGGGGGCCGCTCGTGAATACGTTGCCCCGGATCGTCACGTTTCCATACCGTCCGCCCGGCTCGTGGGTCGTGAAGTAGACCTCGGCATACCGCTCGTAGTCGCCGGTCTCGAAGCTCCGTCGGCCGCGGTGGGGATTGGGCTCGCACTTGGTGGTGTTATTCACGAAGACGTTGTCGGCGAGTACGAGGTTGCGCGGCTGGTTGATCCACGAGCCGCGGCCGCCGTTGCGGAAGGTGTTTCCCACGATCGTCACGTCGGCGCATGACTTCTCGACGCTCATCACCCGCGAGCCGTTGGTGCCGTCGACCGTGTTGCCGGTGATCACGGCATCGCGACAGAACTCGGCCAGAAAGAATGCCCCCATCCGCGAGCCGGTGATCTGGTTGCCGGAGAACACGATGCCTCGCGACTTCTGGATGTGCATCGTGTCGCCAAGCGCCCCGAGCCGGCAGCCGCGGACAATCACGTTCTCGCAGGCCACGAGGTCGATCGCCCCCTTGCCCGGGCCGCTGCCCGCGGGCGTGTAGAGGGCGAGGTGGGCTTGGAAGAGGTTGGCGATGAGCTTCGTCGCCGGTCCGGCGTCGGTGGCGAATGTGACCGGCGGACCGTCCGGCCCCTCGGCAATGCGGATGAACTCCGGAGTGCTCTCCACGACGAAGTAGCGGCGGCCGCGGACGATGTTGGCCGGCAGCGTGTCGCCATACAAGCAGATCGCGTCGCGGCCGTTCTCCCCCTGCTTCGTCAGCGGCAGCGGGGGCACGTTCGCGAACCGCACCCGGTCGTCACCCGCTGCCATCCGCGCCGGCCCTCGGACGAGGTCGTGGCGGAAGTATTTCGCCGCCAGCGCCCGTTCGACGTCGCCATAATCCTCGGGCCAGACGGTGATCTGCCAGAGAAAGCCGTAATCCCACATGAACTTCCCGCTCCGCTCGAGCGTGCACTGTTCCACCGTTACGTTGCGGGCGAAGGTCGCCACGTCGCGGTCGCTCCCCGGAGCGGCGGCACCCAGGACGGTGATCACGCCGCCGGCTACTCCGTCGGAAGTGATGTCGCGAAACGTGAGGTTTTGGGTGCGGCCACCGGGCGTCGTGGTCACGAGAATCGCCCGCGTGTTGGTGTTCGGTTCCCACGTATTGTCCGGCCGTGAGGGGTCGAAGACGTGGCCGACGAAGTGGCCGCCCTGCCAGGTGACGTCGTGGAGGTTCTCGCCCGAAAAGAGCACGATGCGGGTCTTGTCGCCCAGCGTATCGGGCATGATGAACCGGGCCCCGTGGGCCGACACGGCGGTGCGCGACAAAAGCGGGATGGGGGCCGCGCCGTCGAGCCGGTAGTCGCCGGGCGGGATCGTCACCGCGCCGCCAGCGGCCAGCAACGCCGCCAGCCGCGGGGCATCGTCGGCGCGGACGACCGCGGCCGCGAGGGCGCCGGCACAAAAGAGGATCACCGCATGGAGCACGGACGCGTGTGTCATAGGCGAGGATCTCACTCCGGTGCAGCCCGCGGCAACTTGACGTGGGCTAGCGCGTCTTGCCCAGATTTGGTGGCTGACACCTTTTTACCGTTTTCTCAGCCGCGGAGCGACTGTGCGACATGGCAGTGCTCGCCGAGAGCGTCGGCGAGCGGGTCCTGCTCGCGTGCTGAAAAGCCGATGTGCAGGTGCCGCCGCCAGCCCTCCGCGTGCTCGAACCTCCCCGACAGCCTGCCGACGCGACGGGACATTTCGTCACCGGCATCGAGATAGCTGTCCATGCCCTGCGTCGCATCGAGCCAGTCCTTCTGGCTGGCATGGGCGGCGAGTGCCCGACGCTTCGTCGCATGCACGCTCGTCGTGTCGATAAACAGGTCGGGTGTGACCGGCCGACGCATGCCGTCGCAGAGGCCGTGGGGCATGGCGTGGTAGACGGTCACGTCGGCCGTGTAGGCCGTCACCGGCGGGTCGCTCATGAAATTCGGCGCCCCGCGGGCGAAGGTGGCGGTTACTGCCAGTCGCGCGGTGTTCATGTGGTCTTCCATGTAGTCCTCCGGCGAGTGCGTGAGCACGATCCGGGGACGCGCCCGGCGGACGACCGCCGCGACCCGCCGCAGCAGCCGCTCCTCGTAGAAGATCAGCAGGTCGGTGGCGAGGCTCTCGTGAAACTCCGCGCCCAGGATGCCAGCCGCCGTGCGGGCCTCGAGGGCCCGGGTGCGACTGGTCTCCTCCCGCGACATCGTCATGCTGCCGCAGTCGCCGTCGGCGACGTTGAGATAGTGGATCGCCCAGCCCGCGTCGCGAAGCAGGAGAAGCGTGCCAGCGGCGTAGAATTCGATGTCGTCGGGGTGGGCAACGATCGCCAGCGCGGCGGGCCGCTCGTCATGG
>JBBAVO010000380.1:0-2525 GCA_040397635.1 Pirellulales bacterium | reverse complement strand
AGGAACCGATACTGCTCCCGGATCGCCTCCTCGTAGGCCGTCGCGATGAGCCCCCGTGATGCGAACGTGCTCACAAGCACCATCAGCGTCGTCCGCGGCATGTGGAAATTCGTCAGCAGGCAGTCCACGGCGCGAAACTCGAAGCCGGGCCTGATGAAGAGATCAGTCGGCCCAGACCAGGCCGCGAGCGTGCCGCCCCGGGCGGTCGTTTCGAGCGTGCGGGCGGCGGTCGTGCCGATGGCCACAACGCGACCTCCGGCGGCTCGTGCCGCGGTGATGGCCGCAACCGTCTCCGCCGGACATTCACACCACTCCGTGTGCATCGGGTGGTCTTCGAGCCGCTCTCCTGAGATCGGCCTGAAGGTGTCGAGGCCCACGTGCAGCGTGACGCTCGCGCGGCTGATGCCACGGGCGGCCAGTTCCGCGAGCAGCGGCTCGGTGAAGTGGAGTCCGGCCGTGGGGGCAGCAGCCGAACCAGCCTCGCGAGCGAAGACGGTCTGATACCGCTCCCGATCGCCCGGCTGCTCGACACCGCCGCGGATGTAGCCCGGCAGCGGCACCCGGCCGACGCGGTTGAGAATGGCTTCAGGGGTTGCCGCCCGCTCCACGCCATCAGGTATGGCGAGCCATGCGCCGCCGCCAGACCGGCCGACGAGGGTGAGCGTCAGGGCATCAGCATCATCGAGGTCGGTGAGCATCACCCGCTCGCCAATCTCCGGTCGTCCACGAGTGTTGGCAAGCAGCTCCCATGCCCCGCTCGCCGCATCCACACGGAGAAAGAGCCCCTCCCAGCGGCCCCCCGTCTTGACGCGGCGGCCGATCAGCCGGGCTGGCACGACCCGCGTGTCGTTGACGACGACGAGATCGCCCGGCCGGAGGATCTGCGGCAGGTCGCGAACCAGCCGATGCTGTAGGCCACCGGTCGCGCGGTTTACCACGAGCAATCGCGCCGCCGCGCGATCGGCCAGCGGCTCCTGCGCAATCCGCTCCGGCGGCAATTCGTAGTCGTAGAGATCGGCGTCGGCCATCCGGGTATCCTATCGGCTACAGTGATGAGCATGCCGTCCAGTATCCATACCAGCGTTCTCCCGGCCGAAGTGATGTCGTTCCTTGCCGTGAAACCCGGCATGCGGGTGATCGACGGCACCCTCGGCGGCGGCGGCCACACGCGGCTTCTCGCCGAGGCGGTCGGCCCCACCGGTCTCGTCATCGCCGTCGACCGTGATCCGGAGGCCATTGAACGTGGCGCCCGCGAACTGGCGGGCATGCCCGTCCGATTCGCCCAGGCCAACTACTGCGACATCCCCGAGGTGCTCGACGCGCTCGCCATCGACACGGTCAACGGCGTGCTGCTCGACGTCGGCCTCTCCAGCGACCAGTTGGCCGATGAGACTCGTGGGTTTTCCTTCGACTCGGAGGGGCCGCTCGACCTGCGGTTCGATCCAACCGAAGGGGAGCCCGCGTGGAAGCTGGTCAACCGCATGAAGCCCGACAACCTCGCCGACATCATCTTCGAGTATGGCGAGGAGCGGTACAGCCGCCGGATCGCGAGACGGATCGCAGCGGTGCGTGAGAAGCAGCCGATCCGTTCGGCACGCGAGTTTGCCGCGGTCGTGCGGTCGGCAATCCCACGGCAGACGCCGCCGCCACGCATCCATCCGGCCACGCGCACCTTTCAGGCCCTGCGGATCGCCGTCAATCAGGAACTCAAGAGCCTGCGAATCGCGCTGGAACGGATTCCCACGCGGTTGGCTCCGGGCGGACGACTGGCTGTGATCTCGTTTCACTCTCTCGAAGATCGCCTTGTGAAGCAGGCCTTTCGCAGCCCGCAGATCTGGGACTGCCTGACGCGGTCGCCCGTGGAGGCCTCCGAGGAGGAACTGCTGCGGAATCCCCGCAGCCGCTCGGCAAAACTCCGGGCTGCCCAGCTTGCCCCGCCCGCCAGCGACAGCTGAGCCCGGGCCCGCAGATCTGGCTGCAGACCCGGCCGATCGATCTGGCGTCTTCGAGGCCGATTCACGACACTTCGCTGCCCTCTTGTCCGCAGGCCAACGAACGATCCATGGGACGTGAAACAAAGATTCTGCTGGCCCTGCTTGCCACGCTGGCCGGCGTGTTTCTCGGCGCGCTCTCGATGAAGCTGCTGGTGCCCAGGCCACCGGTGGGCGCGGGGCCCGACGTGCACATCGATGGTGCGAGTGCCGAAGCGCACGAACTAGTCGATCCGCCCTCGCTTTCGCCCCCTTCGCCCGGCCCTGCGGCTGTGGATTCTGGGTTTGCGGCTGCCAACCCCCAGGCACCCGCCCGCTACGCCGAGGGCCCGTTGAACACCGACTCAGGCGATCTGCTACCGCCCCCGATGCCGCTCGACGCCCCGGCTGCCGCGCCACCGGCGACTATGCCGCAGGCCACTGCACGCAGCGACGATCAGCCCATGCCCCCGCCGGCCAGTCCAGCCGTACCGCTGCGGCACGATCCGTTCGTAGCTCCGGCCGGGCTTCAGATGCCGATCACCCAGCCATCTG
>JBBAVO010000379.1:0-2526 GCA_040397635.1 Pirellulales bacterium | reverse complement strand
GGCTCGTGCGGCAGTAGCCAACGCTGTGGATGCCAGCCTCACGGCAAACACCCCGGGCCAGCCCGCCATCTCGAGCCTCGCGGCCACCCGCCGTGACTCCATCGCCGAACGCATCAGTGCGAAGCAGGCGCTCCCGCTGCCGGTGAGCATCGGGTGCACCGCACCGGCCCTGGAAAAATCCTCGAGCAGACGTGCAACGTCGGCGCACATGCTCCGCGCCGGCTCTTCCAGGCTGTTGTGCATCAGCGACAGCGATTCACGGAAACGACCGGCCACGAGTGCAGCCGCCAGCCGCTGCGCCGTGCCGCGGCGGGAGGCATCCGGCGTGCAGCGTCCATACACCGCCGCGGTTGACAGCCCGGCCACTGGCCGCGCGATCACGGCATGGAGCGAAGGCATCCCCGCCACCGGTTCGATCCGCTCGCCGCGGCCACCGGCGATCGCAGCGCCGCCGGCAAAAAACACCGGCACATCGCTGCCGATTCGGCCGCCGATTTCGGCCAGCCGGTCTTTGGGAATGTCGAGCCCCCAGGCCTGTGTTGCTGCCTTGAGCACCGCTGCCGCATCACTCGATCCACCGCCGAGTCCTGAGCCGGAAGGGATCCGTTTCACGAGATCGATGTCGAGGCCGGGAGTGCAGAGCGATGCGGGTGATTCTGCGAGTCCCGCCTCGACAGCCAATGCCTGTGCGGCTCGCACCACGAGATTGCTGGCATCGGTCGGCACGTCATGGGCCAGAGGCGAACCGGCAGCCGTCGCCAGCCTGCCGCCGAACCGCACACTGAGCCTGATGCCAGGCACGCTCGACGCCTGCACCCGCACCGTGTCGGCGAGCGTGACGGGCACCATCAGCGACTCGATCTCATGGAAGCCGTCGGCACGTCGGGCCAAGACCGCCAGCGAGAGGTTCAGCTTGGCGGGGGCACAGACGAAGACAGGTTCGGAACGCAGCCCATCAACGGACGTCAGCAGTGATCGGGTCGCCATGCAAAAGCCGCCGACATCGGGCCCACTCAGGTGGACCGGCCCCGCTGGACTCAGCCCGGTGAGACTAACGCCAGTTCAAAACGAACGCGACGGTGCCAAACGCCAGAACCAGCCCGATTGCGACCAGCACGGACAGCAGAATCGCGATGCTTCGGCCCGCCCAGAGGTCGTCTCGGATCATCTCGGTGCGATCGGTCTTTTCGAACGAGGCGTTCCAGATCGGAAAAGCCTTTTCGTCGTAGACCCATTGCGTCCGCTCTTCAAAGTTTTTGTCGCTCATGGTCGCTCAGGATGGTGCAGAAGGGGGATTGCGGGGTGTTCCTGCATTGGCCCTTCTTTCTCAGCGTATGATGGTCCTCATGACACCAGAAATCTACCCCGCCGATTCCGGCGACGCCAGCCGCGTTGAAAACCCGGCGCCGGAACCCGTTTCGGGCCTGCCCCACATTCTGGAGGGCGACGGTAGCCCGGGCAGCCTGCTGGGCGAATGGCTCCGGCAGCGAGAGCAGCCGGCCTGGCGGGCCAAGGCGATCCGCCGCTGGCTGTTCGGCCGGCGGGCGGCGTCGTTTGCCGACATGACAGACCTCTCGAAGGACCTGCGGACGCAGCTGGAGGGAGATTTCAGGATCTGGACGACGACGATCGCGAAGCACTCCAAGGCAGACGACGGCACCGAAAAACTGCTCCTCGAACTCCACGACAGCCAGCGGATCGAGTGCGTGCTGTTGCGCGACGGCGACCGGCGCACTGTCTGCATCAGTTCGCAGGTGGGCTGTGCAATGGGCTGCGTGTTCTGCGCGAGCGGCCTCGATGGCGTGATCCGCAACCTCACCACCGGCGAGATCCTTGAGCAACTGCTCCGGCTCCAACTGCTCCTGCCGCCCGATGAACGGCTCAGCCACATCGTGGTGATGGGCATGGGCGAGCCGCTGGCCAACCTCGACCGGCTCCTGCCGGCATTGGCCACTGCCCAGGATCCCGAGGGCTTCGGCATCTCGCAGCGGAGGATCACCGTCTCGACGGTGGGGCTGCCCAAGGCGATCGACCGACTGACCGAGGAAAACCCCGGCTACCATCTGGCCGTTTCGCTGCATGCCGCCGAGGACTCGCTGCGGACCAGGCTCGTGCCGGTGAACAAGTCGATCGGTCTGGCCGACGTGATGGCGGCCGCCGACCGCTACTGGGAGGCGTCGGGGCGGCGACTGACGTTTGAATACGTGCTGCTGGGCAGCGTGAACGACTCGCCCGAAGACGCCAAGCGACTGGTCCGCCTGCTGGGCAGGCGGGCGGCGCTGGTCAACGTCATTCCCTACAACGCCGTGGCCGGGCTGCCATGGCGGGAACCGACCCAGGGCTCCCAGGAACGGTTTCTCGACGTGCTCAGGATGGCGGGCGTCAACGTGCAGGTCCGCCGTCGCAAGGGCGCCCGCATCGACGCAGCCTGCGGCCAACTCCGCCGCCTCGCAGCCCAGACTCAATAGGCAAAACCCCGACAGCTGTTGCCTCGCATCGATCCTGTGAAGCAGCCACGGACCGAGC
>JBBAVO010000378.1:0-2534 GCA_040397635.1 Pirellulales bacterium | reverse complement strand
GCGTTTTTCGACGGCCTGCCGATGGTGCCTTGCGATTCGCCTGCAGATCGATCAGATTCTTGGGTTGGAACCGAGTGTTTCCCGCCCTGTCTTCTGCCTTCCCGCCGGAACGCACACATGTTCGAAGTCATCGAGCGACTGAAGTCGGAGTGGACCGACAAGTATGTCGTGATCAACTCGTCGGCCCCCGAACTGGCCCGATTCGCCCGAGCGACGGGAACCGTCAAAACCGTCAATATGAACGGCCGCTGTCTGGTCGAGTTCGACCAGTTCAACAACACCGGCTGGTACGACATCGACCCGGCGGCGCTCAAGATTGTCACCGAACCGCTGCCGAAGCCAGCCGAAAAAGAGGCTGCCAAGCCCGCGGCAACTGCCAAGCCTGCGGCAGCTAGCAAGCCCGCGGCGACTGCCAAACCGGCCGCAGCGGCCAAGCCCGCAGCCGCCAAACCAGCGGCAAAAGCTGGCGGCGCAGGCAAGCCCTCGACAGCCGACATTCTCGCCGCGGCGCGGGCCAAGGCGGGCGGCGGAACGGCACCGGCAGCGGCGAAGCCCGCCGCGGCCGACAAGAAACCTGCGGCCCCCTCCCCGGCTGCATCCGCCCCGGCAGGCGGCAAACTCTCGACCGCCGAGATCCTTGCCCGGGCCCGCGCCGCCAAGGCCGGCGCCGCTGCGGCCGCTCCGGCAGCCGAGGCTGAGGAGGAGTCCGAGCCAACGGTCGCCGAAGTTGCCGTACCGGAAGTTGCAGCACCGAAGGCCGCCGCCAAGAAACCAGCTTCGGGCGGTGGTTCGCTCCCCACGACCACAGCCGATAAGATCGCCTGGTGTCGCCAGCACGACGCCAAGGGCTGATTGCAGCCTGACTGATCGCAGGCCTGCCGCGGTTTTCAGACAGTTTTTCCACAGTGTCCAGACACCGCGTCCAGGAGGGACTCTTCATGCGACGGATCGTGATGCCGATCTTTGTGGTCCTCTCCATGCTTGCCTGGACCGCCGGCTGCGGACGACTCTCCAGCCACCCGCTCGTGGTCGATGCGAAAGCAGAAGTCGAGCGAAACGCGCGGGTGCTTGCACTGCTGGCAGGCCCCGGCGGGAAGGTCACCTGCAGCCCAACAGTCACCGGCAGGGCCAACGAAACCGACGGCATCGCCGCGATGGAGTTCGAGGCGAGCGGCCCCAAAGGGCGGGGCACCGTGGTCGTCGAGGGCAAAAAACTCGGCAAAGAATGGAACGTCACGCACCTCGAGCTGCGACCGGCTGGAGGGGGTGAACACCTCATGCTGACGACTGATCTCGAGGCAAGCACCGGCACAGACACGCCGAAGTTCGATCCTGCGGTCGCGTCATCGCCATCGGCCAAACCGGCCCCGCCGCCACCTGCCGAGATCGAGATCGCGCTGCCGCCCGGCGGGCCGCCTCAGTGAGTGGCCGGCTCAATGACGGGCCACGTGCGCGTTAAAAGGCAGCGGTCGTGACGGTCAACTCGGCCCGCTTCGCAGCCATTTTCTGCGTTTCAAATTCGTGGCTGCAAAATGTTTGACTCGCGCAAGGGCGGCCTCATAATGGCGAGTCCTTCGTGAACACCTGCTCGCTGCTGCATTTCCGGCCGCCACTCTCTGCCGGTTTGCATGCCGCGGGCTCCGTGCTCGCCCCGCCCCTCATCATGGTTCACCAGACAAGGAGTTGTTTCGTTCCCATGGCCCGGATTCGCAACGTTTTTGAAATCATCGAGCTGTACGGTCACGACGAGAATTTTGAACCTCACGCGACCACTGAATTCATCCCCACGGCGGCCCCCGCCGGCTCGAAGCAGAAGATCGACATTCTCGCTGAGCGGATTCAGCGGGGCATGCCGCTGTGGCACCCCGAGGATTCAACCGATTCGAGCACTGCCGATCTGGTCGCGCAACACGCGTAAGCGGCCGCTCCAGCGGCCAGACGACGGGATCCTTCAATCTTTTGATCGCCCTCCGCGGCCAGTCTTGCCGCGGAGGGCGATTTCAATATCCCGCTTCGCCGAGTCGGCCTTCAGCTTCTGCCGCTTGTCGTGGGCCTGCCGCCCGCGGCCGATCCCCATCAGCACCTTCACGCGGCCGTCTTTGAAATACATCTTCAGGGGCACCAGCGTGAGCCCCTTTTCCAAGGCCCGATCTGCAAACTTGCCGATCTCGCGGCGGTGCATGAGGAGCTTCCGCGGCCGCTTCGGCACATGGTTGAGCTGATTGGCCTTTTCGTATTCGGGAATGTCGCAGCCGAGCAGCCAGACCTCGCGGCCATCGACGCGGCCGTAGGCCTCGTCGAGCGACATCCGCCCGCCGCGAAGGCTCTTCACCTCGCTGCCAACAAGGGCGATGCCGCACTCGAGCGTGTCGATGATCTCGTAGTCGTGACGGGCCCGACGATTTTCCGACACCACCTTTTCGGCCGGTTTGTCGTCGGCCTTGCCCTTGGCCTTTGCCTGGCCCTTGCCTGCTGGCTTGGCGGCTTTTCCGGTCGGCTGGGTTGGCTTGGGTGCGGCCACGGATGGGGCTCGG
>JBBAVO010000377.1:0-2538 GCA_040397635.1 Pirellulales bacterium | reverse complement strand
GCGGCACCAGGGTTGCCACGATCGCCTCATGGGTGGCGGTCGTGAGCGTCCTGCGACGGACGGCGCCGGCCACCAACGCCGGCGACGCCTGGCTGGCCTGCCTGCTCTTTTGGGGGATGTTTCTACCGCTTGCATCCACCTGGTCGTGGGAAGCACGCCGCGGGAGCCGGCGCAGCGAAGAGTGCTCCACCGCGACGATGGCTCTCGTGCTCCAGATCGCCGTCGTCTATCTGGCGGCAGGGCTCTCCAAGTGGAACGACGCCTGGCTGTCGGGCGACGCCATTCGCTTTGCCATGTCGGTCCACGACCACGGCACGCCGCTGGGCGAATGGCTCCTCGGCACCGGCTGGCTTGCCCGCCCGGTCTCGTGGGCGGTGCTCACGCTCGAACTTCTGGGACCGGTGCTTCTGATCGCATGGCCGGTGCCGCGGGTCCGCACGAGTCTCGTCGTCCTGTTCATGCTCTTCCACCTCGTCAGCTGCGCGACGATGACCGTGGGGCTCTTCGGATACGTGGGGCTGGCGGCCTGGCTGGCAGTCGTGCCGCGCGAGGCGTGGGACTGGCTCGGCGGTCGCCACGTGCCTGACTGCCAAGGCCCCGGCGCATCGTCCGCTCCGGAATCGTGGGCCGCGCGATGGGCCTGCCTGGCCGCGGGAACTCTGGCACTGGTGAGCCTCGTGCACGACGTGACACCCTGGCGACACACCCCGCTGCCACGACCGCTCAGGTCCCTGATCAACCTTCCCTGCATGCATCAGGAGTGGGGCATGTTCGGTGACGTGCAGCGACAGGAGCAGTGGGCCTATGCGCGGGCCGAGTTGGCCAACGGCAGCGTCGTCGACCTTCTCCGGGACGGCCGGCCGCTCGAGGCGGAGCGTCCCACCGGTGGCTTCACGTCCCTGCCGCACCACCGCTGGCACAAGCTCTTCTGGGTGCTTCCACGGCCCGAGCAGCGGATCTTCGCTCCGGCGATCGCCGCGGCCCTCGCCCGGGAGTGGAATGCCTCCCATATGCCCTCTAACGGCGTGCTATGGTTAGAAATCCGGTTTGCGAGGCTCGGCCGAACTTCGACCGATGACACGCTCCACGAACTCCTGCTGGCGACCTGGCCGCCCCGGGATCACGCGGGCCGGGGCAACCTCGAACGACTCCTCGACGGCCCCCGGCATGGTCTCGACGGCCCTCAGCCTGATCCTGATCGTGATCCTGATCGTGATATTGACAAGCAGCCTGATATCGACCGTCAGGCCAACGAGACGCTGGCAGGCGAATCGACGGTAGACTGATCTCACATTGGTCGCGCGAGAGTGGCGAAACTGGCAGACGCGCTGGATTTAGGTTCCAGTGCCGCAAGGCGTGCGGGTTCGACTCCCGCCTCTCGCATTCACACAGTCGATTGCCGTTCACGGCCGGGCGAGGTGTCACAGCCGCGAGAGACCTCACGGCTGGACAGCGAGTCGCGGCGGCGTGGTGGTGAACGTCCGCCAGGCAGTGGGGCTCACCACGGCTTCAACCAGGTCTTCTCGTACGCCGTCTTCCTCAACGGTTCCCCCTGCCACCACAGTTTCCCCGACGGTTTCCCGTTCCGCGACATTGTTTTCCTGCACAGAGTCTTCCCGCGCCGGAGCCACCGCCGGCCGCGTGGCTGCGGAAGGTTTCGTTTGAGAAGCAGCGGAAGGGACGGCCTGGACTTTCGCGGCGGGATCGGGCGGGAGTGATTCCTCCTCCACGCCGGGCACCTCGGCCCGCGGCGGTCGGACGGGTGTCGCGGCGTCGTTGTTCGAGGCCTGAACCACTCCTTCGCCGGGCCACTTCCGCCATCTGGTGCCATAAAACCCAAAGACTTCGGGCCGCACTGGGCAGTGGGCGGGACAGAGGCCGTGCTGGCACTGTGCATGGCCATGGTGATGCCCTTCCGCGAGCCGGCACTGGGGGCAGGCCGACCTTCGGCATTGGCTGCATGCGGCCTGGCCCTGCATGGCACCACCCGCCGGCATCACGGCGTGATCGACCTTCGGACTGCGGGCAGGCGTTCGTTCGCGAGTCCGACTCGGCGCCGGCTCGGCGGCCAGCAGCGGGCCGGCCAGCACGACCGCAATCACGCCCCCAGCCCAGAGGCGGCATGCCTTCCCCAACCGGCTCCTGTGGAGGCCTGCGTGCACAGTTTTATCCATACCAGTCGTCCTTCACCTGAACGGCCCGGCATCACCGGCCGTCAATTCCGTTGCAGTCGGAAAAGTCTGCGCAATCGGACTATCGTCCAGGCTGCGGTCAAATCTTTGGGGGTTCTGGTGGGAGTTGAAAAACGCCCGGAGCGGAAGTCCCGGCAGACGAAGTCGGGCGACCGCTCCTGCGGGGGTATAAACTCTGGTTTCCCATCCTTTTGCCTCATCCGCGTCTGCTCAGGCCTCCCAACCTGTGAACCGTCCGTCGAAACGCCTCAATGTCGGACTGCTGATGGCAGTGCTGGCTATTGCCGTGACCACGGTGATCGCCATCGCCATCATTCACCGGATTCAGGTTTCCCGAAACGCGGGT
>JBBAVO010000376.1:0-2539 GCA_040397635.1 Pirellulales bacterium | reverse complement strand
GCGGCACAACGAACTCACTGCCCTCCTGGCGGCCGGCGTGACCCGCTGGCGGATCGCCCGTTCGACGCTGGTATTCGCCGCCGTCGTGAGCCTGCTGGCCATGGCGAACCGGGAACTCGTGCTGCCGCAGATTCGCCACAACCTCTCCCGCAACGCCCAGGACCTCCGCGGCGACGCCGCCCAGCCCTTCGAAGCTCGCTACGACCACGAGACGGAGATTCTGTTCCGCGGCCGCACCGCCCAGTCGGCGACCTGCCGGATCGACAAGCCCAGCCTGCTGATGCCCCCTTCCCTCTCAGAGTATGGCCCGCAGATCGACGCGGCCGAGGCCTACTGGAAGCCCGCTGACGCCTCTCACCCGGCGGGCTATCTGCTGTGTCGGGTCCGCGAACCCGCCGACATCGATCGGCTCGCACCGCTGAAAAGCGGTGGGCAGACGGTGGTGTTCACACGGTCGGCCGCAGACTGGCTCTCCCCGGGGCAGTGCTTCGTAACGAGCGCAGTGACCTTCGAACAACTGATCGGGTCGGCCAACTGGAGCCAGTATTCTTCGACCATCGAACTCATCCGGGCGGTCGCCAATCCGAGCCTGGGTGTCGGCGCGGAGATTCCCCTGCGGGTTCACGCGAGGCTCGTCGCGCCGCTGCTCGACATGTCGCTGGCGCTTCTCGGCATCCCGCTGGTGGTCGGCCCCAATCGCCGGGGCATCTTCGTCGCCGTCGGCATGTGCGTGCTGTCGGCGGTGGTCTTCTTCCTGGTGATCTTCGGCTGGCATGCGCTGGCCGCAGCCTACGTTGTCAGCCCGTCGATCGGCGCCTGGGCGCCGCTCCTCATCCTGGCGCCGCTGGCCTCCTGGGCCGCCCAGCCGATGTGGCAGTAAGTGCCGCCCTGCTCCGGCTCACTTCGCCGCCGCGGGAGCCGGGGCGGCAGCCCCCGCCGGGGCTGCTGCGGCCGGCGCGACGGCTGCAGCAGCCGGTTCGGCAGCGGCCTTGAACTCAACGGTGCGGGCAACGAGCCCAGCCAATTCTTCCAACTGCACGGTCCCGGCCCGCTCCTGGGCCACCCGCCAGAGCAGCACCGCTGAGACCTTGGTGCCGGGATCGGAAGCGACCCAAATCTGAGTTTCACCCTCCGTATTGTTTGATTCCGGGACTCCATTGTTGACTCGATCGAAGGGCTGCGGCCCGACCAGCTTCAACACCGACCACGCCGACGGTCCGCCGGCAGTCGACTGGACGTCCACCGCGGTCCAGGCCGCCTGTGCAAAAGCGGCCTCTTTATGAACCTGATTCAGGACCGTCTTTTTGATCTCCTCCAGACCGCTCTCGTTGTCGGTCAACACTCCCACGGAAAGCGCGGCCGGCGACGCAGCGGCGACGTCTTTGGGCGATTCGGATACGGTCATGACAAACACGGGATATTCCTTGAGGATCGGCGGCTTCGACACTTTCTTTTCCCCGGCGGCATCCTCGCTCGTGAAGAGCTTGGGCACGCGAAGCAGCAGCCGGTCGCCAGCCAAGGCCTTCGGTTCTTGATGCAGTCGCTGAAACTCGCCCGCTTCCCGGTAGCGTTCCAGGCTGGCGCGGAAATCCTCGTTGTAGCTGCCGGACAGGCAGCCGGAGGCGGCGAGCAATCCGATGGCGGCAATCTGAACACAGCGACGCATCATGTTCTCCAACTCGATGGAAGAATCGGGAGCCGGACGTGCACCGTCCTGCAGAATGATTGTGACAGATTTACCACATTCGCAACCCGTCCCTCCCAGGCCAGCACGGCAACGCAGACAGCACCAACCCCTTTGCCGGCAATGCCTTCCGTATCCTTCTTTTTTATCCAAGCCTATTTCTTCAACCCCAACCGCCCCGACTGCCGATCTCTTTGGTGCGAGCAGGAGTCGGAGGGCCGAGTGGCCACCGACGCTGGTTCGATGCGTTCGAGGCGAAGGAGTGCCATCACCCATGCGGATCACCACCAACAGATTTGGACGGATCGACGTCGATCCGGCAGACATCCTTCACTTCCCCAGCGGATTGCCGGGGCTCGAGGGTTGCCGCGACTGGGCGCTGCTCGCCGACTCCGACAACGACGCCCTGGGATGGCTGCAGAGCACGACCCGCGGCGATGTCGCGCTGGCCGTCGTCAGCCCACGCCGGTTTGTCCCCGACTATCAGGTACGGATTCCCCGCAGCGAACTCACCCCCCTGGCGTTGGCCGACATGCGGCAGGCCCAGGTCGTGGTCGTCGTCGGAAAAACCGACACGGGCCTCACTCTCAATTTAAAAGCACCGATCGTCATCAACCTCGAAGCCCGCACGGGCCGTCAGGTCGTTGCCAGCGGCGAGCTTTCCATGCAATACGAAATTGTCACCCAACGCGCGTCACTCAAAAAGAGTGCATAATCTTTGTAGCAACCGACGCAGGATCGTCGGCGATACGAAAGGATCAGGAAGGAACCAGCGATGCTCGTGCTCTCCAGACAACGTGACGAAAGCATCATGATCGGCGACAACATCGTCGTCACGATCGTGGACATCCGGGG
>JBBAVO010000375.1:0-2544 GCA_040397635.1 Pirellulales bacterium | reverse complement strand
GAGCCGCGGAAGCTCGACGCCCGACCTTGGCGGCACCACGCGAACGTCGAGGTGATCGGGGTGGATATCGCCGAAACGGTGGCGGTCACCGCTGCCCTGCGGGGCTGCAGGGCAGCCTACTACCTCGTGCATTCGATGGTGGCCACCGGCGGCACCTATGCGGATCGTGACAGGGAACTCGCCGCCGGCTTCGCCGCGTCGGCCCGGGATGCCGGACTCTCTCGGATCATCTACCTGGGCGGCCTTGGCGAGATGGGGCCGGACCTCAGCGAGCACCTGCGTTCCCGGCGGCAGGTCGAGCAAGAACTCGCCTCCTGCGGCGTGCCGGTGACCACCTTCCGGGCAGCGATGATCATCGGCTCCGGCTCGGCGTCATACGAAATCCTGCGGTATCTCGTCGAGCGGCTCCCGATCATGGTGACGCCCAAATGGGTCACCACCGATTGCCAGCCAGTGGCGATCGCCGACGTGCTGCACTGGCTCGTCCGCTGCCTCGATGTGCCTGAGACCGCCGGTAAGACGCTCGAGATCGGCGGGCCCGACGTGATCCCCTATCGGGAGTTGATGCGGGTGATGGCCGAGGAGCTCGGCCTCAGGAGGAGGATCATTCTGCCGGTGCCAGTGCTGACGCCGCGACTGAGTTCGCTCTGGATCAACTTCGTTACCCCAGTCTCCTACCGAATCGCCCGGCCACTGGCGGAGGGGCTCAAGAACCGGGTGGTCGTCACCAACGACGCCACCCAGCGATTGATGCCACACGAGGCACTGGGCGTGCGCGAGGCAATCCACCGGGCGAAAGTCAAAATCGACAAGCACGCGGTGGAGACCCACTGGAGCGTGGCGGGACCCATGCCCGGAGATCCTGCCTGGGCAGGGGGCACCGTCTTCACCGACAAGCGGGTCGTGGACATCGAAGCCAATCCAGCGAGTGTCTACGCAGCAGTCTGCAGGATCGGTGGAGGAAACGGCTGGTATGCCGGTGACGTGCTCTGGCAGGTGCGCGGCTGGATGGACAAACTCGTGGGCGGGCCAGGCTTGCGTCGGGGCCGGCGGCATCCGGAGATGGTGGAGTTTGGTGAGGCACTCGACTTCTGGCGGGTGGTGGGCATAGACCGCGACCGGTCGCTTTCCCTCAGAGCGGAGATGAAGTTGCCGGGTGAGGCCCAGCTCGACTTCACGATCGAAGAGATCGACCCCGGTTCGGAGCCACCCCTAACCAGACTGGTCATGTTGGCCCGCTTTCGCCCCAGCGGCCTGCTCGGGCTTCTCTACTGGTATGCGGTCGTGCCGCTCCATGAAATCGTCTTCGGCGGCATGCTCCGCGGAATCCAGAAAACAGCCGAGGCGATGCACCGCTCGACAGTCGTAGGCAGCAGCGAGCCCCAGCCGCAGGAGTCCGCTCCCGGCTACGGACGTGCCCGCCTCTGGCTCGGCATGAGCGGCGTTGGCACGATCGTCGTGTTGGCAACCGTGGGGCTGGCTTTCGGACTCCCAGCCCGGCTTCTGCCCGCTGCGGGAGGGCCGCTCGCAGGCGAGGTGGCGGGGCTGGCGGTTTTTGTACTCGCCTACGCGGCGGCCCACATCCCCTTCGATCTCTGCGGCGGCTACCTCTTGCAGCGGCGGTATGGGCGGCGGCATCCCGCGCTAGGGCAATTTGTCGGCAGTCTCGCCCGCGGGGTAAGCGTTCACTCCGCCCTGCTGTTCGGGGCGGCGGTTGCGCTGCTCGTCGCGGGCAGAGCGGGAGGATCGGTGGGCGTGATCGCGGCAGGTACGGCGATCATGTTCGGATTGCTCTGGGGGCGGGTTGCTCTGGCGACCGCCATGGCACGGCTCGAACTCACGCCGAGTTTGCCACTCTCGAACGACGAGCCAGACCGGGCAGCGTTGCCCACCTACATGGGCGACTCGGACGACGAGGGTTTCACCGGTGCGGTCGTCGGTGTGATACGGCCTCGACTGCAACTGCTGCCTATGCGGTGGCGTGAGGTTCTCGATCCCGAGGCCTTCACCGTGGCGGTACGGCGGCGACAGATGGCAGTGCAGACCGGGGAATGGCTGAGGGGACGGATGCTGGCCATCGGCTTCACGCTCCTCGGCGTCGCGATCGCAGCGGTTGTCATTGGGGATCGTCGACTGGCCACGGCGGAGGGGATCGTGAGCTACAGCCTGCTGTTCACGCTCTGGTCGTTTCTGGGCCTGCTCACGCTTCCCACTCCCAGCCGCCGCGGCGTGGCCGAGGTGGACCAGAACCTCCTGGCGGCCGGCTGCCCACCTGAAGTCATGGCGCGGACAATCGCAATGCTCGACGACCTCCAAGATCGCGAGCGGCAGCGGGGATCCTTAGTCGAGGTGATCTTCCATCCCGTGCCGAGCGTCCAGTCGCGGCTTCGCGGCCCCCGTGCCACAGGAGTGAAAGGCTGCTGGGATGCCGCCCGTTCTGCGGTGTATCTGAGCGTCGCCGGCCTCGGTCTCTTGGGGCGGGCGGTTCACTGTAATTGTGGTCGCCCATCACTCTGGGCCTTTCTGCCGATCGACTGAGAGCCC
>JBBAVO010000374.1:0-2548 GCA_040397635.1 Pirellulales bacterium | reverse complement strand
ATCGACCGGCTGGTGATGTTTCTCACCGCCGCGCCCTCGATCCGCGACGTGATCCTGTTTCCCATCCACCGCCCACACGCGGAAGGCTGATCGCGTCAACGTCCCCGCCCGCGAGCCAGAGCCACTATGTACAAACTCCTTCTCTGCTGGCGGTATCTCCGCACCCGCTGGATCGCGCTGGTGTGCGTCGCCAGCGTGATGCTCGGTGTGGCGACGATGATCGTCGTCAACGCCGTGATGGCCGGCTTCTCGCACGAGATGCAAACGCGAATCCACGGCATCCTTTCCGATATCGTGTTCGAGAGCCACTCGCTCTCGGGCTTCCAGGATCCGAAGTGGCACATGGAGGAGATCCGCCGCGCGGGCGGTGGCGACATCGAGGGCATGACGCCGACCGTCGCCGTGCCAGCCATGCTCAGCTTCCAGGTCCGTGGTCAGTGGCTCACGCGGCAGGTGATGTTCATCGGCATCGATGAGACCACCCACAGTCTGGTGAGCGACTTCGGTACCTACCTCCAGCATCCCGACAACCGCCGGCAACTCTCCTTTGCCCTCCGCGACGGCGGCTACGACACCTTCGACAGCCAGGCGGAAGGCAAGGCCGGCGAGAACGGGCCGACCCGCCCTGCGATGGAGGCCGCCGGCTGGCCGCACCGGCGGATGCGGGTGGCCCGCGAGAAACTCTGGCGGGACAAGATGGGGGCCCGCGGCGACGCAGCCGGGCAGCCGGTCCGCCCGATCGATCAGCAGGTCGATGCCGTGCTGGCAGCGACCACGGGCGAGGGCAGCACACCAGCCGAAGGCAGCACGCCAGCGAAAGATACTGCGGCCCGCAGCGATCCCTTCCGCGCCGCCCGGCCCGAAGAGGGCGACACGATGGACCCCGCCAAGGAGCAGTTCACCGGCATCGTGCCCGGCATCGGGCTGGCGAGCTTTCGCGACTCCGACGGCGTGGACCGGTTTCTCGTGCTGCCCGGCGACGACGTGAAGATCACTTTTCCCACCGCAGGCACGCCGCCCAAGGCCGTCAGCGACACCTTCACGATCGTTGACTTCTACGAGAGCAAGATGAGCGAGTACGACTCGAACTTCGTCTTCGTGCCGATCGCGGCGCTGCAGCGGATGCGGGGCATGGTCGATCCGCAGACGGGTATTCCGAGCGTCAACTCGATCCAGATCAAGCTCAAGCCCGGCGCCGATCTGAACGTCGTCCGCGACCGGCTGCGGAAGGCTTTCCCGGCCGAGATGTATGCGGTCTCCACCTGGCGAGACAAGCAGGGGCCGCTCCTCTCCGCCGTTGACATGGAGATGGCCGTGCTCAACATCCTCCTGTTTCTGATCATCGCTGTCGCCGGCTTCGGCATCCTCGCCATCTTCTTCATGATCGTGGTGGAGAAGACCCGCGACATCGGGATTCTGAAGTCACTCGGCGCCGGCTCCACCGGCATCGCCGGCATTTTTCTAGGCTATGGTCTCTTCCTCGGGCTGGTTGGAGCAGGCGTCGGCCTTGCGCTCGGCTTGGCGATCACCTGGAACATCAACGCGATCCGCGCGGGGGTGGAATGGTGCACCGGGCAGCGGGTCTTCGATCCGTCGATCTACTACTTCTTCAAGATCCCCACGATCGTGAATCCGTACACGGTGGCCTGGATCATCGCCGGGGCGGTCGGGATCGCCGTGGCCGCCAGCGTGCTGCCGGCCCTGCGGGCGGCCCGCCTCCATCCCGTGGAGGCGCTGCGTCATGACTGACAGTGCCACAGGCCTGGCCAGCGAAGAGGCGATGCTCCGCGTCTGCGACGTCCGCAAGAGCTACCGCTCCGGCGGCGGCATGCTGGAGGTGCTCCGCGGCGTTGACTTCTCGCTCGAGCCGGGCGGCTTCGCGGCCGTCATCGGCCAGAGCGGCTCGGGCAAGAGCACGCTCTTGCATCTCATGGGTCTGCTCGACGCGCCCGATTCCGGGGAGGTGCACCTGGCTGGCACACGGATCGACAACCTCCCCGCCGCCCGTCGTGACCGGCTGCGGAACACCGCCATCGGAATGGTGTTTCAGTCGTACCACCTGTTGCCCGAACTGAATGCCCTGGAAAACGTGCTCGCACCGCTCATGGTGCGGCATGGCGTGCTGGAATGGATGCGGGTGCGGGGCACGGCTCGCGAGCGGGCCCGCGACCTGCTCGACCGCTTTGGGCTGGGGGGGCGATTGCACCACAAGCCGCGGCAGCTTTCGGGCGGGGAAATGCAGCGGGTGGCCATCGCCCGGGCCCTCGTGACGCAGCCCAGCGTGCTCCTCGCCGACGAACCGACCGGAAATCTCGACGAGGCCAGCGGAGCCGGCATCCTCGACGCCCTCTGCGAGTTGAACCGTCGCGACGGGCTTTCTATAGTGCTCGTGACGCACGATGCGGCGATCGCCCGCCGCGCGGCCAGAATTGTTCGACTGGCGGCCGGTCGGGTCGCCGATGCGTGAGGCGCGGCGTCTGGCCTCGGCCGGATGCGTCTGTCGTATTCACTTCTCGATTTCGTATTCACTTCTCGATTTCGTATTCAC
>JBBAVO010000373.1:0-2552 GCA_040397635.1 Pirellulales bacterium | reverse complement strand
TCCATGACATCCATGACATCCATGACATCCATGACCGGTATGACCATCATGACGACGTGCGGCTGCCCCGAAAAAGACACCGGCCGAATGCTATGGAACGCGGCGGCGGCGGGGCAAAACCGTGCGGCGATCAGCGGAAATCCCGGCTGACCTGCGGGCGGACAGTTGGGTGCAGGCGACGTCAGTCCAGCCGGCTCAGAATGAGCGAGGCATTGTGGCCACCGAAGCCGAAATTGTTTGACATCGTGGCCCGGAGCCGCGTCTCGCGGGCGACCTTGGGCGTGTAGTCGAGGTCGCAGGCTGGGTCGGGCGTGTCGAGGTTGATGGTGGGGGGAATCACGCCGCGTTCGAGAGCGAGCGCACACACCACCAATTCGATGCCACCGCTGGCGCCGAGCGTGTGCCCCAGTTGGCTCTTCGTGCTGGAGAGCGCGAGCCGCTTCGCATGAGGTCCGAAGACACGCTTCACGGCGGCCGTCTCGGCCGCATCGCCAAGCGGGGTGCTCGTGCCGTGGGCGTTGATGTAGTCGATGGCGTCGGTGTCGAGCCCGGCGTCTCGAAGGGCCATGGTCATCGCTCGCGATGCCCCCAGCCCTTCCTCGTCTGGCTGTGTGATGTGCCCCGCGTCGCCGCTGGCCCCGTAGCCCTTGAGTTCGCCATAGATGCGGGCCCCGCGCCGTCGGGCATGCTCCAACTCCTCGAGCACGACCACCCCCGCACCTTCTGCGAGCACGAAACCGTCGCGATCGACATCGAAGGGCCGGCTCGCCTGCTGCGGGGCGTCACTGCGAAACGAGAGGGCACGCATGTTTTGGAAGCCCGCCAACCCCATCGGGGTCAGCGCGGCCTCGCTGCCGCCTGTCAGCATCACGTCGGCATCGCCGTATTGGATGGCTCGCAGGGCGCTGCCGATCGAGTTGGCGGCGCTGGCGCAGGCGGTCGCGGCGGCGATGTTCACCCCCTTGGCTCCGAACAGTGTCGAGACATGCCCGCTGGCGGTGTTCAGCAGAAGTTTCGGGATGAAGAAAGGGGAGACCTTGTCGATGCCCTTGGTGTGAAGTCGCTCGTGCTGGGCCTCAAACTCGTTGAGCCCGCCGATCCCGGAGCCGATCGCCACGCCGCAGCGGTAAGGATCCTCCTTTGAGAACTCGAGCCCAGAATCGGCCACGGCATCGAGCGCCGAGGCAATGGCGAACTGTGCGAACCTGTCGATCCGTCGAAGGTCCTTGGGATTGGCGATGTTCTCCTGCTCCGGCTCCCACGGCACCTGACCGCCGAACTGGACTCGATAGCCAGACGTATCGAACAGCGTGATCGGTCCCACGCCGCTGTCGCCGCGGACGAGGCGATCCCAGAATCCGCCGACCGATCTGCCCAGAGAGGTGACGACACCCAATCCCGTCACCACAGCCCGCCGCTTCATGCCCGAACCTGTCATGCGTGTCCGCTCAAGATTTCAGAAGGCCCATATGAAAAGCCCGGTCAGCCGCCTCGCGGGACTGCCGGGCGAACGTTGAGTTTATCACGTACCGCCACAGGGCAGGGGGTGGTGCCACCAGCCCTGCCTGCAACGGCCGATGATCACTTGCCTGCGGCGGGCTTCGCCTTTTCCTGCTTCGGCTTCTTGTTCTTCTTGTCGTTCTTCTGGGAATTGTTGCCTTTGCCCATGGCCTATCTCCTCACGGAATATGTGGATCGGGACTCAACACCGGCGCGGAGTCTAGCCACGACCGGCCGATTTGGGCAATCGGGTTTTCGATCCTGATCCGCAGGCCGCGTCTGCCGGGTAGACCGCACCGCCGGGACGGCAGAAGTCTTGTCGCAGTGCCCGTTTCGCCAGCTCTTTTTGCGATGGCGTCGGCGACCACCGGCCCGCCACGCATCGCGTAACTTCCTCGAATCGGCTATCCTCCGCGGCGGACTCCTGCGTCATTTTTCCAGAAGGCTTCCAAAAGGCGAATCACCATGTCGGAATTTCTGTCAGAGATCGAAGGCTGTGACCTGTTGGCCCGCCTGTTCAGGGCGCGGGGCTATTCGATTGAGAGGAACCTCTTGTTTCGGGAATACGGCGTCGAGTTCCACGTTGACGGGTGGGATGCGAAGCAGCGGGTCGGTTTCGAGTTTCTCTCCAGCGAAGATGACGACCACGACGACCTGACGCTCTCGGAGTATCAGACGCTGGCAACGGCGCAGCAACGGGGCGAACTGGCGCTGTTCATCATCGACGAGGTGGAGCCGCTGTCGGCTGCCGACCTCGCCCTCCAGGCCAACGAGTTTCTCGACGAGGTGGCCGACGCGAGGCGGTCGCGACGCACCGCCGGCCCCGCGAGGAAGCAGGCTGCGAAAAAGAAGAAGCCAGCGGCGGGGAAGGTCGCAGTCGAAAAGAAACGGAAGAAAGTCGTGGCCAAAAAAGTGGTCGCCAAAAAAGTGGTCGCCAAGAAAAAGGCCGCCGTCGCCACGAAGGTTCGGGCGGTCAAGAAGTCCACGGTGAAGAAGTCCACCAGCAACAATGTTACGGGCAAGAAGGTTGCGAACAAGAAGTCCGCCAAGAA
>JBBAVO010000372.1:0-2563 GCA_040397635.1 Pirellulales bacterium | reverse complement strand
CGCCACGGGGGAGAGGGGACACGGACAAGTTAAAAACTTGCCGCCACGGGGGAGAGGGGACACGGACAAGTTAAAAACTTGCCGCCACGGGGGAGAAGCTGAGGCTGTCTCAGCATGAAAGACGAGACTGAAGAAGTCGACCCGTGGCCGCGAGTTTTTAACTTGTGGAATCCGTACCGTCACGGGTGGCCGAAGGATCGCTCGGTCGCCTCCCACACTGTGCAGCTCGGCGCGTAGCCAAGATCGCGCCGCGCGGCGCCGATGTCGAAATAGTGGTCGGTCGCCATCTCCTCGGCGAGAAACTTCGTGAGCGGTGGATCCGACGAGAGATGTAATGTGTTCCACACCGTCTCGGCCACGGTTGCCAGCATCTGCGCGGTGGCTGCCGAGATTCGCCTCCGCACCGGCGGTAGATCATGGAGGGCCAGCACCCGACCAATCCATTCCCAGAGTGGAACCGGATCGCCTTGGCTAATGAAGAACGCACGCCCGCCGGCAGCCGGACGCTCGTCGAGCGCGGCGGCCGCGAGCAGATGGGCCGACACGCAGTCGTCGATGAACGTCAGGTCGACGAGGTTTTTGCCGTCGCCCACCTGCACGAGCCGGCCGGCGCGGGCCCGCTTCAAGATTGTCGGCACGAGATTCGTGTCGCCGGGGCCGAAGATCAGGTGCGGCCGCAGGCTGATCGTCCGCAGGGCAGGGCCGTGGGCCGCGAGCACCGCCCGCTCCGCGGCCGCCTTCGTCTCGGGATAGAAGGCCCGATGCCGCGATGGATACGGCTGCGATTCGTCGATGCCCCGCAGGTCGTGATCGGTCGCGACGACGCTCGGCGAACTGGTGAAGACGAGTTTGCCGACGCTCGCCGTGCGGCAGGCCGCGATCACGCTCTCCGTCGCGCCAATGTTGCCACGCACGAATGACTCATGCGGCCCCCACATCTTCACGTGGGCCGCCGTGTGGAAGACGCAGTCGGCTCCGGCAAAGAGAGCGGCGAGCGCGGATCCCGCATCGGCCGCGGCAAGATCATGGCTCACGGTGCGGATGCCCGCGGCGGCCATTTCCGGATTGGGCCGCCGTCCAAGGGCTGTGACGTCGTGACCGAAGGCATGCAGCCGTCGGCAGATCGCACCGCCGACGAAACCACCTCCGCCGGTGACAACCGCCTTCATGCCTGGCCCGCGGCGAGCGTTCCCGGCCCGTCGACCTCGATGGCCTCCTGCGTGGCGGCCCAGGTGGCGAGTCGATCGCGGAAGATCTTGGCGTTGTGCCGGGCATCAACCGGGAACGAGTGATGAAAGTAAAACCGCCGGATCGGCACGGTCACCGGATCGGCGGCACCGATCGCCTGGAGTTCGGCGGCGAGACGGCGGCGGGCATCCGGTGCGAGCGACCGCGACCGCGGCTCGACGACGAGCGCTGGCCCTCCGTCGACGCCGATCAGGGCCGTGCGGCTCACCTGCGGATGACGGTTGAAGACGTTCTCCACGGGCACGCTGTGAAACACCTGATCGGTCGTGGCCACCACATGCACCCGTCGGCCGCAGAAGTAGAGCTGGCCGTCGGCGTCGAGGTAGCCCATGTCGCCCATGCGATGCCAGACGCGGCCGCCCTCGCTCACCTTGCTCGCCGCGGTCGCCTCGGGTCGCGAGAGATACTCGCGGCTCACCGTGTCGCCACTGACGACGATCTCACCAATTTCGCGGGGGGCGCAGTCGACGAGCGGGCTGTTGGCCGGCTCGACAGCAGGCTGGACGACGCGGAGCGTCACGCCGTCGATTGCACGGCCGACGGGAGTGCCCTGTTCGCCGCTCACTGCCAGCACGGGCGGATGCTGCCGCAGCTCTGCAGCGGCGGCGACCGTCACGGGGAGCGCCTCTGTGGCACCATATGGTGTGAAACTCTCCGCCTGCGGGCAGGCGGCCTTCACGAGATCGAGCGTCGCCTGCGATACCGGAGCCCCGGCCATGAACACCCGCCGCAATTGCGGCAGCGACTCGCCGGTCTGACGGCAGTATTCGGCGAGCTTCGTCCAGAGCGTCGGCGAACCGAACGACGTCTGGTTGCCGAGGTCGCGCATCACGCGAATGATCTGCTTGGGCACGAGCGACAGCGGTCGGCTCGGGTCGAGCGGCGGGAAGATGCTCCCCACGCCAAGCGCGGCGGTGAAGAGGCTGAAGACGGGCAGCAGCGGCAGATCCTGCTCGCCGCCGCGGAACCCGAACTGTCCGCGAAACACCGCGAGTTGCTCTGTGAGCATGCGGTTGGTGAAGATCACGCCCTTCGGCCGGCCGGTGCCGCCCGAGGTGAAGGCGACGAGTGCAGGGTCGTCGGCCTGCCGCGGAATCGGTGCCGGCGGTTCGCCTGCGGGCCTGAGCAGATCGCGCAGCCGCGTCGCCCCAAACAGCGGCACCCGCCCGGCGACCACGCAGAACCGCAGCGAACGAAACAGCTCCGCGGCCTTGAGGCGAAGCAGATGGGCCTTCGGCACGCCGATGAAGCCGGTGGGCTGGGCTTCCCGCATGCAGGCCACCACCGCATCGACGCCCATGCCCGGATCGATGAA
>JBBAVO010000371.1:0-2568 GCA_040397635.1 Pirellulales bacterium | reverse complement strand
CGCCCAACTGCCTCTGGAAATTCGGCTGGAATTTCGGCGTGAAGGGGCTGATCGCCGTCGAGAAATTCAAGGCGAGACAGCGTCGCGGAGTCGTCTTCCCGCCGTTCCTCCATCTGTCGATCATCAACTCCTGCAACCTCAAGTGCCAAGGCTGCTGGGTTGACGTCCAGGCGCCGCGGACGATGGTGCCGTTCGAGACGCTCGATGCACTCATCCGTGACGCGAAGGCGCACGGCAACGTCTTCTTCGGGCTGCTCGGGGGTGAGCCGTTCCTGCACCCGCGGCTGCTCGACCTGCTGGCCGCCCACCCCGACTGCTACTTCCAGATCTTCACCAACGGCCAGTTGATCACGCCCGAGGTCGCCCGCCGCCTCCAGGCTCTCGGCAACGCCACGCCGCTGGTGAGCATCGAGGGTGACGCGGCGACGAGC
Organism: Pirellulales bacterium; assembly: GCA_040397635.1. GTDB lineage: Bacteria > Planctomycetota > Planctomycetia > Pirellulales > UBA1268 > CAMCQY01. The sequence goes on along the minus strand of JBBAVO010000371.1, from coordinate 2,137 downwards.
GATATTCGTCGCGGGAACCGGCAGGTTCTCGACCGGTCGCTCCGCGGCCTCGAACTCTGCCTCGAGGCTCGACTGATCACGGGCGTGGCCACGAGCCTCTGCCGCTCCAATATCGACACGATGCTCACCGAGGAGTGGCTCCGGCGGCTGATCGACATGGGCGTGCACTATGCCTGGTTTCATGGCTACCGCCCTGTCGGCCCGGAGTCTTCCCCTGAGTTGGCGCTCACGCCCGACCAACTCGTCCGCGTACGAAAGTTCGTGGTGGAACAGCGGGCGAGGCTCCCGATCGCGATCGTCGATGCCTACTACGACGACAAGGGAGACGCGCTCTGCCCGATGGCGGTCGGCCTCACGCACCATGTCGGCCCGTCGGGCGGCATCGAACCCTGCCCGATCATCCAACTGGCGGTAGAACAGGTCGGAACGGGATCGTTCTACGAGCAGGTGACGCAGTCGGCGTTTTTGAAAGACATGCGCGACGCGGCAGCCAGCCACAGCCGCGGCTGCGTGGTGCTCGAGAATCCGCGTCTGATCCTCGAGATCGCCGACCGCCACGGGGCGCACGACACGACCCAGCGTGGCACCGCCCGCCAGGAACTGCTGGCGATGACGCCGCGTTCGAGCCAGGATCTCCCGGGCCGCGAGATTCCGGAGAAGCACTGGATGTATCGTTTTGCGAAGCGGTATTGGTTCAACGACTTCGGCACCTATCCGGCTGCGGGAAGGATCCACCCATGACCGAGCCACACCCACAGGCAGGAACAACCGCCCTGCCGGCCAAAGACGCCACGCGGATCCTCTATTGCCGTTGCGCGTATGCACAGGTGGTGCCGGCCGCCGTCAAGGATGCCGTGCTCGAGGGCCTCGCGGCGGCGGGCCGCGGCTTCGAGATGGTGCCCGATCTCTGCGAGATGGCCGCCCGTCGCGACCCGCATCTGGCCGAACTGGCCCGAGGCGATCGTCCGCTCAGGATATTCGCCTGCTGGCCCCGCGCCGTGCAGGGGCTCTTCGTGCTCGCCGATGCGCCGCTGCCGAAGCAGGGCGTGGAGATTCTCAACATGCGGACCGACACCGCGGAGGCCGTGCTGGCCGGCGGGCTCGCTGCTCCCGACGGAGCCCGATCATGATCGCTGAAGCGTTGCTTCCGCCGCGGGTGGTCGTCTACGAGGGTGCTGGGGCCACACCGCTGCCCGCTACCGACCGAGCCAGCATCTTTGCAGCGCTTCTCGACCGCGGGTATGCCGTCACGCGTGCCGGGGCGGCCGCGGCCGACCTCCAGGCCGGCGGCGCGTTGATCGTGATCGGCTGTTTTTCTGACGGGCCGCCCGCAGTGGGTGATGCCAGTGGACGGTGTGACGTGACGATTCGCGACGTCACGGGGCTGTCGGTCGCAGAGACTGTCGCCGCCGTCGAGGAGGCTCGCGGTGCGCGGCGGATGAACCGGCCACCGGAGGCGTCTGCCGTCGCCAACGGACCGATCGCCAACACAGCCGAGACGTGGAAGCCGTGGTTTCCGGTAATCGACACGGCTCGGTGTACCAACTGCATGCAGTGCCTGAGCTTCTGCCTGTTCGACGTCTACGGCGTGGCGACCGACCACACGCTGCGTGTCGAGAACCCGGCCAACTGTAAGGTCAACTGCCCCGCCTGCTCGCGGGTCTGCCCCGAGGTGGCGATCATGTTTCCGAAGTATCACGCGGGCCCGATCGACGGCGGCCCGGTGGCGGAATCGGACGTTCACCGTGAGAAGATGAAGGTTGACATCTCCGCGCTCCTCGGCGGCGACATCTACGCCAAGCTCAGGGAGCGGAGCGCCGACGCCAAGACCAGGTTCTCCAAGGAGCGGAGTGCCGATCAGGCGTTGGCCGAACGGCGGCGGTGCCTCACGAAGCTCGCCGACGCGGCGCAGATCCCCCGCGAGGTACTCGATGCCCTGCCATCTCCCGAAGAGATTCAGCGGCGGCTTGAGGCGGCGGCTGCCCGGGCTTCTGCCGCGAAAGAGGCGGCTGAAGTCGCGGCTGCGGGGGGGACGGCCTGACGAAGACGAAGCCAAACGGCATACTGTGGCTTCCCCCGGAGAGGTGCCCGCGATGTCCACCGTAGACCCAGCGACGATTGCGCTTGCGATCCTGCC
>JBBAVO010000370.1:0-2584 GCA_040397635.1 Pirellulales bacterium | reverse complement strand
GGAAGGTAGGCGACGTCGGTGACGTAGCCGGCGGATGGGGAGGTGTGTGCGGTCACGGTCGCGGGTCCTCGGTGATTTGACTGGCGAGGCGTTGTTGTAGCACGGGGGAAGCGAGGCTGGCCCGCGGCCCGCGTGGCGGAAATGCCCGACTCGAGGGTAGTATTTCCTCCATGGCCAAGTCGCTGCCCAACGAGATTCAGCTCCTCCCCAGCCTGCTCGACAGGCTGCTTGACGACCATCCGGAGGAGAGCCGCGAGCCGGCGTGGCGGGAGGTGCAGGTGGTCCGCTTGCTCAAGACGAGCCTCTGCCGCGACCTGCAAAACCTGCTCAACGCCCACCGGCTGCTGGCGACGATCCCCGAGGTGTACTCCGAACTGAAAACCTCGCTGCTCAACTACGGGCTGCCCGACCTGCAGAGCATGGAGGTTCGGGAAGACCACGACCTCGGACTCTTGTGCCGGCTCATCGAGGAATCGATCCAGGCCTTCGAGCCCCGTCTCCAGGGCGTGCGAGTGCGGCCCGTCATCGACGCGGAGGGCAAGAAGCCGATCGACCGCCGTGTGCGATTCGAGATCGAGGCCGTGCTCGTCGTGGAGCCGTTGCGGGAGCCGGTGCTGTTTTCCTCGTCGCTCGACGTGGCCAGCGGGGAGTTCGCGGTGGAGGGTGCGAAATGAGCGATGACCTGCTTCCGTACTATGACCGTGAGCTGGCGATCCTGCGGTCGCTGGCGGGCGAGTTTGCCGAGCGGCACCCAAAGATCGCGGGCCGCCTCAGCCTCGGCCGCGATGAGTCGCAGGATCCGCACGTGGAGCGGATGCTGCAGGGCGTCGCGTTCCTGGCGGCCCGCGTGCAGAAGCGGCTTGACGACGACTACCCCGAACTCACCGACGGCCTGCTCGATCTCCTTTATCCCCACTACCTGCGGCCCGTGCCATCGCTGGCCATCGCGGAATTTGCCATCGATCCGAAGCAGGCACAGCTGACATCTGGCTACCGCGTGCCGCGCGGCACGCCGGTCGAGACTGAAGAGGTAGAGGGAGAGCGGTGTCGCTACCGCACCTGCTTCGACCAACGGCTCTGGCCCCTCAGGGTGGCGGCAGCAGGCCTCGTGGGGCCGCCGTTCCAACTGCCGATCGTGCCTCCGGCCGGCACCGTGGCCGTGCTCTCACTGGCGATCGAGACGCTTTCCAGCGACGTCCGCGTCGGGCAGATGCCGCTCGAATCGTTGCGGCTGCACCTCCATGCCGAGGCGGGGCAGGCGATGTTCGAACTCTACGAGCTGCTGCTCACGAGATGCCTGGGCGTGGTGATCGCCGACGGCCCCACCGACCCGCAGGCCGTGGTGCTGCCGCGAGACCGGCTGGTGGCCGCCGGGTTTGACCCGGCCGATGCGGCGATTCCCGATGATCCGCGGAGCTTTTCCGGCTACCGGCTCCTGTCGGAATTTTTCGCCCTCCCGCAGAAATTCCTGTTCGTCGATCTGAAGGGGCTCACGCCGCAGGTGATCGGACGGATCGGCAAAACCATGCACGTGTCGATCCTGCTCTCAGCCACCAGCCGCGAACTGGAGCGGGTGTTGTCGCCCCGCGCGATCCGACTGGGCTGCACCCCGATCGTGAACCTCTTCACGCAGCAGCTCGACCCCATGCGGATCGACGGAGCGCGAAGCGAATACTGCATCACGCCCGATGCCCGTCGCCCACGGGCGGTGGAGGTCTATTCGATCGAGTCCGTGCAGGCCGGGCCAGCGGGCGATGAGCCTGTGGACGTGCTGCCGTTCTACGCCGTGGCGTCTGTCGCCGAAACACAATCAGCTGCGGCCGTCGGGGCACGGCGGCGGCTGCGGTGGCTGGCCTCCCGGCGGACGCATCGCGAGCCGCGGCCTGATGGTGTGACCGACGCCGCCACCGACACCTGGCTCTCGCTCGTGGACGAGGCCGGCGGGCCCGCCGCCGTGGCCGATCTCATCGTTCACTCGAGGGCCGTGTGCACCAACCGCAATCTTCCCGCGCGATTGCCGTTCGCCGTGGGGCGGCCGCGGCTGACGTTGCCAGACGGCCAGGGACCGGTGGGCACGGTCACCTGCCTGACGCGGCCCACGCGGCCGCTGCGAACGCTGCCTGGCCGAGGTGCCGCGTGGCGGATCATCTCGCACCTCTCGCTCAACCACCTCTCGCTCGCCGACGCTGGCGACGGCCGCGCCCCGCAGGCCCTGCGGGAGATGCTCCGGCTCTATCTGCTCGACGACCTCGACGACTACGACCAGAAGCAGCGGTGGATTCAGGGCATCGTCGGCGTGTCGAGCCGCCGTGTGGCAGCCCGGGTCGGGGAACGCGGTGGCGTCTGCCAAGGTGTTGAGATCCGTCTCGAACTGGATGAGGAGCGATTTTCCGACGGGGCGGCCTACCTCTTCTCCAGCGTCATCGACCGGTTCCTCGGAGCCTGGGTGAACATCAATGCGTTCACGCGGCTGGTCTCCACGTCGCGGGAGAGGGAGAGCCGGCGGGAGCAGTGGATCTGGCCGCCACGGGCCGGAGGCAGGGTGCTCGCATGAGTGACGACGCTGCGGTCGGCCCGACCTCCG
>JBBAVO010000369.1:2431-2605 GCA_040397635.1 Pirellulales bacterium | reverse complement strand
CGACGGCAACCGGATCCGGCTCTTCTCATGGCCGACGGGGCATTGAAAAGGGGACGCAGCTCTTTTTCCAAACGGCAAGTTAAACACTTGCCCCAATGGTGGAGAGGTTGAGGCTGTCTCGGCATGAAGAACGAGACCGAAGGAGTTCGACCCGTGGCCACGGGACACGGACAA
>JBBAVO010000369.1:0-2331 GCA_040397635.1 Pirellulales bacterium | reverse complement strand
GTTAAAAACTTGCCGCCACGGGACACGGACAAGTTAAAAACTTGCCGCCACGGGACACGGACAAGTTAAAAACTTGCCGCCACGGGAACAGGAATGGCGCGTCCCCGATGGCGTCAGTCCAGCCCGTCATCGGGCTCCATCTGCGTGCTGGTGGTGGTCGCGAAGTAGAGCGTGACGGCCGCCATGCCGAGGCCGAAGAGGAGAATCATCGCGAGGGCCACCCCCATCGCGCAGCCCGCCCGGCCGTCGTCGGAGGCGAGTGAGGCGAGCTTGCCCTTGCTTAAGGTCGCCGTGAACGCGGAACCCGTGTGGATTTCCTCCGCACTGCGTGCCTGATCCTGATTGACCGAGCTGTCGAGGGCGAGCAGAAAGCTCCGCGCGTGCCGGAAGAAGAGGATCGGGCAGAGCACGGCGGCGGTGAGGCAGACGGCGAGCGTCGTTTCATTCGAGAGGCCCAGGCCCATCACCAAGACCGCATAGAGCGCCCCGGTGAGGATCACCGTGGCGCCGTAGTTCAGATAGATCGACCCGAGATAGAAGCCCGGCTCCCGCTCGTAGGAGAAGCCGCAGTACGGGCAGGCATCGTGCATGCGAAACCAGCCGCGGAAGAGCGGCCCGATGCCGCACCGCGGGCAGCGGAGCTGCACGGCGTGGGAAAAAACGCGGAGCCGGGAGGGGAGTTCGGGCATGATGAGAGGGTTCCGACAGAATATACTGGAGACTCGGCGAAGTCCCCGCTTGCCCTCCGCCCGTGACGATGAACGCCATGCCTGCCCTGAGCCGAAACCGTGAGCCCCGCACGCCCTTCGAGGAGAAATACCTCGCCGAGGCGCGGCGGATCTGTCTGGAGACGGTGCCCGATCCGCGGTACGAGATTTTCCTGTTTGGGTCGCGGGCCCGCGGGCATTGCGAGCATGGGAGCGACGTCGACATCGGGATCGCCGGGCCCGAACCGCTCCCCGGCGGCATCTCAAGGCTGCTCTGGCTGCTCACCGAATCCGACGTGCCGTGGCGGTGCCAGGTGGTCGATTTCGCGCTGGTGACCGACGAGAAGTTCCGGAAGCATGCCTACGAGGGTCGCGAGATATGGCGAGCGGCGAACTAGGCCAAGACAATCTCCAGCGGGCGCTGAAGGGTTTTGCGGAGGTGCTCGACCTTGAAATCGACGGGTATTCCGACGCCATTCGGGACGCTATCGAAAACGGCCGCATCCAGAAGTTTGAGTATTGCGCCGAGCTGTTCTGGAAATACGTGCGGTCGTGCCTGCAGGCGGAAGGGACGGAGGTGCCCAACAGTCCGCGGGGCGCGATGAAAGAGGCGTTGGCCCGAGGCTTCCTGGCAGAGGCCGAATACCCGGCAGGCATGCAGATCTACGAAGACCGCAATACGTGCAGCCACATCTATCGGCAGGAGGTCATTCCGCTGATCCTCGGCCGGCTGCACACGCATCTGGCCCTTATGCAGGCGGTGCTCGCCCGCCTGCCCGCCGCCGAGCCAGAATGAAAGGGAATGAACAAGGGGGCCAACGCCAGTCTCGTTCGGCATGACACGTGCTGTGCTTTCACACGTGGCAACAAGATTCCATCTTGTTGTGCTCGGGGCCGCATTCGGCAAGTTGAAAACTCGCCGCCACGGGGAGGCCATTTCCCGCGACGAACAGGATCAGGCCGACACCTTTCTCACTTTATCAGAGCGGCTTCAGGCGGATGTTGCGATACTCTGCCCACATCGGCTTTCCGCCGTGGAGTTGCAGAGCCAAGACGCCCTTGGCGAGCGCCCGCTTAGCATCGTTGTCGGTGAAGTCGAGGATCAGCCGGCCGTTCAAGTAGTGGCGGATGTGATTTCCCTCGGCGCGGATCACGACATCGTTCCAGTCGTCAACCTTCATGAGGTCCTTGAAGGCTGCCTGGTCGATCAGCGGCGTCGCTGCCACCTTCTTGCCCGCTTCGGTCTCCCACGTGGCCTGCTCACCCACCTGGCAGATCCGGGCCCGTGAGCCGCCTTCGTCGTAGATGAATCCCGAGACGTTCGGGAATGTTTCTTCGTTACGGATCTCGTGCTGGTAGCCACGGACCACCCATTTATTTTTTACCGAGTCGTCGGTGATGTGCTTCGAGCGGTATTGGATGCCGGAATTGTTGGTGGCGTTGCAGCGGAATGAGAGCCGCAGGTCGAAGTCGCCGACCTCGCCACCCTTCCAGATCAGGAACGTGTTGCCGGCTGCCACGTTCTCCGGCGTGGTCTCGCCATGGATCACGCCATCGCGGACGCTCCACAGCCGGGGATCGCCATCCCAGCCGTCGAGGTCCTTGCCGTCGAAGAGTTGCTGCA
>JBBAVO010000368.1:0-2614 GCA_040397635.1 Pirellulales bacterium | reverse complement strand
GGGCTGTTGTCGAGGTCGTGGCACTCCAGGCAGTTGTTGACGGCCTTCTGCTTGCCCTCCGGAGTCTTGATCGACAGTGTCAACTCGCCCCGCAGGCGGTCTCGCTCTGTGACGCTCGCCCGTACGTCGCCACGTTCGACGGCGGCGTGGGCCGCGGCCGGGCCGTGGCAGTTTTCGCAGCCCTGCTGAGCCAGATGGGGCGTGGTCTTCATGCCGGCAAACCCACCCTCGAAGGGTTCGTAGCGCTGGGGGGCCCAGCCAACGACATGGCAGGAGAGGCATTCAGGATCGCCGTCGCGACGGGGCTTCTGTTCTTCCAGCGTTGCCAGTGCCGTGGCGTGGGCCGTGTCCTTCCAGACGTCGTACGCATGCTTGTGGCAGTCGGCGCAGGCAGCGCTCCCCGCGAACCTCCGCCCGGAGGGGTGCCGCACTGCCGCGAGCCCAAGCCCGCTCAGCCCGAGCGACTCCAGTTGGCCCTGGTAGGTCCCCAGCAGCGTGATCATGTCCTCCGCCTCGCCCCAGCGGGCGTCGAGGGGCACCCGCTGCGAACGCATCGGCTTTGCGGGATCGTCGAAGAATGCCACGGCCACCGCGAACATGCCCTTGTGGCCCAGTTCGATCAGGCGGCTACCGCCCGGCAGCGCGGGGAGTTCGGCCGGGGGCTCGTCGGCACCCCCTGCTGTCACCACGATGTCGAACTGGGGGAATCGTGACGCCAGACCCTTCGTCTCCTCCGGCGAGGCCCACGACAGCAGAATCTGGTGCGTGCAATTCGCCTTCGTCAATTCGGCCGCCGCGGCTGCGATCCCCTCCGCGGCCGGCAGGATCTCGATGGCATCATTGCGGACCTGTTTGGCCTCCGCATCGCCCAGTACGGAGACGATGCCGAATCGCAACCCTCCAGCCTCGACGATCCGAAACCGCGGCGTGATGTTGGCGTCGAGGCCGAGCAGGCCGACGTTGCTGCTCACGAACGGCGTGGGACTGTCGCCAACCGGCGCCACCGCGGCCACCAGTTCCTCCGCCGGCAGTCGCAGGTCGCCCGGTCCAAATCCGACGGCCGTGTAGTCCATGGTCCGGAGCCCGTCCGCGATCGATTGGAACTTGATCTCGGATTGACGTCCAAAGCGTTTGACCTGCCCGCCCAGATCGACCGTGACCATCGGCCATCCAGCGGCGGCGACGGCCCGCAGCAGATTGCGGCGGCGGCTCAGGCCACCCTTCTGATTCTCCTTGCCCGTGCAGCCGCAGGGCTCGATGTAGCCGTCCAGTTCGCCGGTCACGATCACGACCGCCTGTGGCGTCGACCAACCCTCGAAGAGGCTGCCATTACGGTCGCGAAACGTCTGGACCACGTCGTCGCTCACGCCCTCGCCCTGGGTGGGGAGTTGAGCTGCGATGCCCGGCCTTGCCATGGCGACGAGCAGCAGGGCACAGGCCGCAATGACGCGATGGACGAAACCTCTGCGGTTCATGTGCGAATCACTCTCTACGGGACGATGGCAAGGCAGACGGGAATGGTGAGCGTGGGCGAATCGGGATGGCCTGTTTCGAGCACGATCTTTCCCGCGGGGGCCTGTTCGGAGCAGATGTGGTTCGCGGGCGCACTACCCGGTGGGATGGTGATCGTGAGCGGGATGCGGATTACGTTTCCGCTCCCCACCGGCTTGCCTTCTCCAACGACGACCTTCACCCCATCCGGGGTGATCTCCCGGACCACCATTTTGACGTCCGCCCGATGAGGTCCTTTTACGGTGACAAACAGGCTGGTCTCGGCTCCAGTACGACTGGAAACCGTTCCCAGCAGGAGCAATTCTCGGGAGGAATCCCACGCCTTGCCGGCCAGTGCAAGATCACCCGAGACAGATCCTTCCACCGGAATCTCGGCGATCACCTCTTCCGGCATCCGAAACACGACCTTGATCGTCTGCCGCAGCGTGCCGATCGGCAGGCCCGGGCGGATATCGGCGGTGATACGGAATCCACCTGTCGCACCAGCCTCGGCGGTGAGTTCGGCGGGCTCGAGGTCCGTCGAGGCAAGGGAGTAAAACTGGGAAGTCTTCTCGTCGGTCGCCGAAAGCGCATCGATCGTGGGCTTCTCCTTGCCGAAGGTGAAGACCGTCACGGTGGCCTGTTGGCTCGAACTGGCGGACAGCTTGGGGAGTGTGATGAACGTCGGAACGGCCTTGTAGGTGGGCACCACCGTTCCCTCCACCACGAACGCGATCTGTGGCCGAGACGGGTCGTTGGTCATCACGCTCGCCTGTTGCCGGAACGGTCCGCCATCCCCCTTGCCCCTCCACTGCACGTTCAGCTTCGTGCTCCCACCCGGCTCCACCACCTTCGCATCTTTCGAGCCGCCTTCAGACTCCTCGAAGTCGCCGACGGTGCAGGTGCAACTGGAGGCGCCCTTGGTGAGTTCCAGGGGGGCTGAGCCGATGTTCCGGATCACGAATTCGTGGGAACCCTTGGCACCGACGCCGACGGTGCCGAAGGCAAACTGCGTTTGAGGAACATCGACCTGCGGCGTGGGGCCCGAGGGCCGACTGCTGGTGACGGCGAAGTCTCCTGCCCGCCAGGGCCGGGTGGCGGCCTCCAGCGTGGCGATCCCGCC
>JBBAVO010000367.1:0-2615 GCA_040397635.1 Pirellulales bacterium | reverse complement strand
CTCGATCTTCTTGAGGAGCGCCGTGGCGCTCGACCGCACGTCACCCACGGGATCCTGCGTGAGCTGCTCCACGAGGTCGAGCAGCTGTCGGGGCGGCGGCTCGTGGGTCGCATCGACGAGCAATGCCACTCCCCGCAATGCGTTGACGACCACGAGCGCCCGTTTGTATCGCCGCGACTGGGCGGCCGGATCGGCCGCCGCGTCGAGCCCCACGACGACGTCGGGGAGGGCGAGCATTTCCGCGATCCCTTCGAACGATTCCTCACGGCCTTGGCGAGCCATCGCGAGCGCCGCGTTAAACCGCACGTCGTCGGCCGTGTCGCCGACGAGTTGCTCGAGACGTTCGATGGCCGCGGGGCCGCCCAGCACGCCGAGCGTGAAGGCAGAGGCCGACCGCAGCTGCACGTCGTCGCTCTGCGAGGCCGCGATCACCGCCGCGGTCACACCGGATGCATCGTCGAACGATCGGTCCGCTGCCACGAGGTTTGTCGCCAGCACTGCAAGCGCCTCGACGGCCGCGCGGGCCGTCTGCGGATCGGAACCACCGCCGGCTCGCGCCACCAGCGGCCCGGCGGCGGCCGGAATGGCAAATTCGCCCAGAGCCCGGCAGAGATAGAGCCGCAGGGTCTGCGATTGCTCGCCGGTGCGGCCACTGGCAGCTTCGTCGTCGAGGATGCGGCCCAGTTCCGTGGCGAGCGACTCGTCCGATTTGAGGGCGGCGCCGCCGGGGCCACGGAGGTCATTGGCAAGATTGAGGGCCGCCTGCCAGCGGCCTTCGTTGTCGCGGCGGAGCGTCTTCACATAGGCCTGCGGGTCGCTGCCGAGATGGGCGAGCCAGTGGAAGGCCAGCCATACGCCGACAATGATGGCGACGATCACTCCGGGCACGAGAAACAACTGGACGAGAAACGCCGCATTGGGCGGCTCGACGGGCGGCAGCGAGTCGTCTTGAGAGACAGTCCGGCGGGTGGAGTCGGCCATGGAGTGTGTGTCAGCCAGATGACGTGCCGCACGCTTTGCGACGCGAGGGGTGGTGGAAGGACAGCGATCAGCAAGAATCAGGGGGCTTGGTATGGCATGCGTGGCCACGCCCTCTCTAGTAGTCTAGCCGTACCAGCAGTCTAGGTGGTCACCCCTGTGCGTCAACGTCCGGACCTTTCCGCAGTTCTCCCCCCTGCCCCGCCACTGCCCGCGGTCTGGCTCGATGTGTCGCTTCCAACGGTTGAGGAAAATCTCGCGCTCGACGAGGCGTTACTGGAACTGGCCCACGAGGGGCTGTCGCGGGCTACCTGCGTCCGCACATGGATGGCGGCGGATCCCGCCGTCGTGCTCGGCTCGTCGAGCCGCATCGACGAGGAGATCGATCCGCAGGCCTGCGCGGCCGCGGGTGTGCGGGTAGTGCGTCGGCCCAGCGGCGGGGCCACCGTGGTGCTCGGGCCGGGCTGCCTGATGTGGTCGGTGATCACACCCTATCCCGAGGGCGTGCCGCCGATCGAGGCGATTCATGCGGCGATGCTCGAACCGTTGGCCGCTGCGATCAATGACGCGTTGCCCTCGCTGACTCCGCCTGACGCGCGGCGGGTGGCCCGCCGTGGCACGAGCGATCTGGCGGTTTTCACCGACTGCGACATGACCGAACGGAAGGTGTCGGGCAATGCGCTGCGCGTGCGACGGCACGGGGTTCTCTACCACGGCACGCTGCTCGACCGTTTCGATCTTGGCCTCGTGGGGACAGTGCTCAGGCATCCGCCCCGCGAGCCCGACTATCGATCGCGACGGCAGCACGGCGAGTTCCTCGCCAATCTGGGCCTCGGCCGGGAGACGCTTGAGCAGATCGTTCGAGCGGCGTTCAACGCCACGCTCCGCCACGGCGAGTGGCCCCGCGACCGCGTCGCCCGACTCGTCGCCGAACGCTACGGCACGAGCGGGTGGACCGACCGGTTGTGAAGTCCCCGTGGCAGCGAGTTTTCAACTTGCTGAACCCGCCCTTCCCTCGTGGCAGCGAGTTTTCAACTTGCTGAATCCGCCCTTCCCGCCACCCTGGCAGCCTGGGCAAGATATTCGGGAAGTGGGGAATGGGGAGTCTGCCGATCGCAAGGTGATCGAGTTCACCGAAATCCGCCGATCCTCCCTATGGCGGATGGGATTCGGTGTCGGGACCGTGGCCGATGGTCGAAAGAAAACAGTCTTTCGGCAGCGGCTGCTCCTGAGTAGGGTTCCCGACCCGATCGACAGGAAGTCGTTCGAAAGTTCGCACCAGCGACAGCCCGCAACAGGAGGTTGCTTATTATGCGTTTGCACATGAATGCCGCGGACGTGCGGCGATTGGTCACGCATTACTTCCTCGATCTCGGCGTGGACAGCGCCGACGTCGATGACGTCCAGGAAAACATCCGGATCGACAGGGGCCGCTGCGTGGCCCGCTGCTACCGCGTCGCGGAGATGTTCGCGATGTGGATGATCGATGTCGGTGTCCTGCAGTTCTACGACGCCGACGGCGAGATGCTGCACACCGTGAACCTGTTCACTGAACTGCAGCCTCAGCGGGCCGCCGCCTGACCGCGGCGACTCTGCAAGTGACTCGGGCATAGTCCGGCGCGACTGCTGTGCCGGCG
>JBBAVO010000366.1:0-2642 GCA_040397635.1 Pirellulales bacterium | reverse complement strand
CGACGTTGAACCAGACGGGCGAATTGAAGGCACCGTGCTGGTGAACGCAGAGCCAGGAGAGGTCGCGGTAGAAGTTCTCGCCGTCCTGTTTGGTCTTGAAGTAGCCGTCGGCGATGCCCCAGTCTGCGATCGTGCGGGCGACGCGGTGCACGAGCTGTTTCACCGAGTGCTCGCGTTCGGGCGTATGGATTTCGCCGTAGAAATACTTGCTGACCACCACGTTGGTCGCCAGTTGGCTCCAGGCGGCGGGAATCTCACAGGCCGGCTGCTCAAACAGCACCTTGCCGTCCTCCCCCTTGATGGCGGCCGTGCGGAGTTCCCACTCGGTGGTGTCGAACGGGCTCTCGGCGTCGATGGGGCAAAAAGTGGGGTGCATCTCCAGGGGCGTCCGATCCTCCCGCCGCCCGTCTGCATGCCCTGCATGCGATGGGTCGGACCGAAGCTGTCCGGTGGCGGTGGCGGAACCGGCGAGCGTGGCGGAGGTGTCGAATGAGGCCATAGAGAGGGAACTCCTGACGGGAAAAGGGGACAGGTGTCTAAAGTATACTTCCGTATAGATAAAGTGCTAGCCAGTATCGGCCGGCGACGGGGCAAATCTGAACCGATCAGCCTGCTGGCAGGCCCCGGCTGGCCGGGTAAAGATCGCGACGACGAGAAAGCAGGTCCTTCTGCATGCTATCGCAAGATGTAGTGGTAGAGTCGGTGGTGACCACTTCCTGTGGGCCGGGGCGTGAATATAGTGTGAGCGTTTTGGGCGTCAAGCGACTTTTTTTGGGGAGTGGAATTAGCCCTAGAAATGGGGCTTTCGAGGCCGCCGGAACCCCGCCAGACAAAATAGCGACAACCACCCACAGTGGGGGTGGCTGCGTGGCTGCGGGACGGGACACCTTCCGCCGGCAACAATGCCGGTGGGCAGGCAGGGAGGCGACTGCCGCGGACGCCCTCAGGCTGAGGAGTCCGCTAGACTTCGCCCGCACGGCATCCCGCCTCCGTTTCCGCCCATCCAAACAAGAGGAGAGCCCGATCATGAATTCCCACAATGTGGCCCCACGGTCGCTCGAAGGCGGTCGCATTCTCGTGCTCGTTGGTGACGAATACGAGGATCTGGAACTCTGGTATCCGAAACTCCGGCTGGAGGAGGCTGGCGGCCACGTCACCGTGGCCGGCGCGGTGCAGGGCCATACGTTTTCGGGAAAACACGGCTATCCGTGCACGAGCGACGCGGCGATCAGCGACATGGAGGCGAGCGACTTTCAGGGGATCGTGCTCCCTGGCGGCTGGATGCCCGACAAGCTCCGTCGCGACGAGAAGGTGCTCGATCTCGTGCGGGAGTTTGCCGCCCACGGCAAGCTCGTGGCGGCGATCTGCCACGGCGGCTGGATTCCCATTTCGGCGGGTGTGTATCGCGGCGTGCGGGTGACCGGCAGCCCCGGCATCAAGGACGACCTGATGAATGCCGGCGCGATCTGGGAAGACGCACCGGTGGTGGTTGACCGGCACTTTGTCTCCAGCCGCAAGCCCGCCGACCTGCCCGCCTTCATGGCGGCCATCGTGGAGCATCTGGCGGCCGCGGCCGTGGTATAGCCGCATGGGCGCGGTAGAATAAGGTTGTGAGCAAACCTGAAGCCGGATCGATCGACGCCCTGAAGAGCCTCGTCCGCGGGGCGGGGTTGCGGTGCACGACCGCCCGGCTGGCGGTGTTGGAGCACATGCTCAACGCCCCAGGGCCCCAGACGCACGCGGAGGTGTCGGCGGCGCTCGACCATCGCGGCTTCGACCGGGCGACGATCTACCGCAATCTCACCGAACTCACCGAGGCAAAGCTCGTCACGCGGGTCGATCTGGGCGACCATGTCTGGCGGTTCGAGGCGAAGCGGCACGAAGGTGGCGATGGGCACGGCCACGGCGGGGATCATCCGCACTTCGTCTGCACGAGCTGTGGCGAGGTGTCGTGTCTGGATGACGTGAATGTCGCGATCACCCAGCGGGCTGTTGGAGACACGCCAGCAACAGCGACTGGTGGCACCGCGGGGACGAAGGCGGGGAAAAAGTCGGCGCCGCCGACTGCCGGCAAGCGACGGGCGATTCCCGCGGTGACCGAGGTGCTCCTCAAGGGCACCTGTGGAAACTGCGAGTGACTGCGGTCCTTGCGAAGCAGGTCGTCGGGGGCGAAGATGCGCGGACCTCCTGCGCCAGTCTTCCCATCCTTTTGTGACGTGCCCGCCCATGTCCCGCTCTTCCGCGTCCAAGCCGCAGACCACCACCGGCACGCTGCAGATCGGTGACCAGTGGAATGCGATCAACATCATCGCGCATTCGCAGACCCATCCGCTCAAGGCGATCTGCGAACTGACCGAAAACGCGATCGATGCGGGTGCCACGCATGTCCACATCCTCCGCCGTCGCCACAAGGGGGACGTCTATCTCGAGGTTGTGGACAACGGTCGGGGTGTCGCCGCGGACGAGGATGGCAACCCCGACTTCCTCCGGATTGCGACCCACCTGTGCGACTCGATGAAGCGGCATCTCGACGCCCAGCACCGTCAGGGCGTGCATGGTGAATTCGGCATCGGCCTGCTCAGCTTCTGGAGCCTCGGCAGCGAACTTCGGATGATCGCCGGCGGTCCGGCGGGCGTGCTCCA
>JBBAVO010000365.1:0-2672 GCA_040397635.1 Pirellulales bacterium | reverse complement strand
GATCTTCTTCTCGAACACGAGGATGTAGCAGTCTTCGAGCACGCACTGCATCTGCTGAGGGCTGGTGACGAAGTAGGGGGAGAGGTAGCCGCGGTCGAACTGCATGCCCTCGACCCATTCGACCTCGGTCTTGAGGCTCTTGCCCTCATCGACCGTGATCACGCCATCCTTGCCGACCTTGTCCATGGCCTCAGCGAGCAGTTCGCCGATCTCCGGATCGTTATTGGCAGCGATCGACGCCACCTGGGCCATTTCCTTCTTGCCCTTCACCGGGATCGACATGTCTTTGAGTTTGCCGGCGATCTCCTCGACCGCCTTCTCAATGCCGGCCTTCATCTGGATCGGATTCACGCCCGCCACGACAGCCCGCAGGCCTTCGTTGAAGACAGCCTCGGCCAGCACCGTCGCGGTCGTCGTGCCGTCACCGGCCACGTCGCTGGTCTTGCTGGCGACTTCGCGCACCATGCGGGCGCCCATGTTCTCGTAGACATCCTCGAGGTCGATTTCCTTGGCAACGGTCACGCCGTCCTTGGTGACCGTGGGGGAGCCGAAGCTCTTCTGCAGGATGACGTTGCGTCCCTTGGGGCCGAGCGTCACCTTCACAGCGCGGGCCAGTTTGGCGACGCCGCGCCGCATTGCCTCACGCGCTTCCTGATCGAATGCCATCATCTTGGACATGGTTCAAATCTCCTCGGAATGGGTTCTGTGTGAAAAGACTGTGTGGACTGTGGAAAAGATCATGACCGCAGGTGGAGCCCTGAACGGGACTGGACGGGCGACTGGATGAGCCCACCGCGGATCAGCCGAGCACCGCGAGGATGTCGTCCTCCCGCATGAGGAGCAGTTCATCGTCGCCCACCTTGAAAGCCTCGCCCGCGTAGCTGGTGAACACGACCCGGTCGCCCGGCTTCACCTGCAGAGGATGGCGGTGGCCCTTGGAGTCGAACTTGCCTTCGCCAACGCTGACCACGGTGCCGCGGGCCGGCTTGTCCTTGGCGGAATCGGGCAGCAGGATGCCGCCGGCAGTCTTTTGGCCGCTCTCCTCACGCTCCACGACCACGCGGTCACCCAGCGGGATCAGAGTTGACTTCTTCTTGGCGGGCTTGCTCGCGGTGGCTGACATGATCAAAACCTTTCTGCAGCGAAGTTGGGGTGAGGGATGAAAATGGTCTGACCGTGGCGGTCTCTACCTGCTTGCTTGCTTGGCAATCGGGCCCCGTTCTCTAACGCCCGAACCATGCACACAAGTCGATCGCCGCAGGAAAGTAATGAGACGCCGTTCGCCTGCCGGATCAGGACCTCATCAGACAGGCCCAACCGGAAGAAGCAACTGGCGCGCCAGATGGCCGCGATTTTACTGCATTGTCGGGGCGACCGGGAGAAACACGGGCCTCGTCGGCCGACCGGCCTCCAGCCCCCCGTCAGCCCGGTCCGTCAGGCCCTGCCAGTTTGGCAGCGCCGTCCAGCGATTGCCGTCCAGCGGTTGACCGCCTTCTCGCGGTAAATGGCCTCATGGTAAATGGCCGGCCGACCGGCTACGCTCAAGCGGTCTCGACCTGACTGTTCCCCAACCGCTTGGATGGGGAGGCCGATTGGTGGCTTGGAACGAGAGTCTGCATGGCAACGCATCGGCGGATTGACGTCTCCAAACTGGGTGACGTCACGATCGTTCGGTTTTTGGACAAGAAGATACTCGACGAGGCAGGCATCCTGGAACTCGGTGCCGAACTGTTTGGACTCGTGGAACTGGAAAACCGGAAGAGCCTTCTGCTCAACTTCGCAGGCGTTGAATTCCTCTCCAGTGCCGCGCTTGGCAAATTGATCACGCTCGATCGTAAGGTCAAGTCGAATAAAGGCCGGATGAAGATGAGCAACATCCGTCCGGAAATTCTCGAAGTGTTTCAGATCACGAAGCTCAACAAGATTTTTGACATCCGCAAGGACGAGGCCGAGGCCATCTCGGCATTCGCGTGAGCGACGCGGCCCGACGGGACGGCTACGGCCGAAAGACACGCGATGCCACACCGAAAACCCCCGACCGACCAGCCCTCGCAGCAGTCCGAGCCCGGGGATGCCGCTGAATGGCGCCGCGAACTCGAGCTCCCCAGCGAGCGCGGAGCCAGTCGGCTGATCACAGAGGATCTTCTCGAGCAACTCGGTGTCCATGGCTGGTCGCCGTCGGACATCTTCGCGATCCATCTCGCTGCCGAGGAGGCGATCGTCAACGCGATCGTGCATGGCAACAAACTCGACCCCGGCAAGGTAGTCCGCGTCGCTTGCTTGGTCTCGCCAACCGTGGCGCGGATCGAGGTGGCCGACGAGGGGTCTGGGTTTGATCCCTCCTCGGTGCCGGACTGCAGGCTGGAGGATCGCCTCGACGCGCCCAATGGCCGCGGCGTGATGCTGATGCGGACGTTCATGACCCGCATCGAATACAACGCCAGCGGAAATCGGGTCCTGATGGAAAAGCAGCGGCAGCCGGCGGAGGGCTGAGGGCGGGCGGCTGCAAACGGCCTCTGTTTCCCGGGCAGGCGACTCCCGGCAGCCGTTCCCCACCCCATCGATTTCCCTGCCGAGTTAGGGTATTTTGGTTGGCACATTCCCCGATAGCTCAACGGTAGAGCGAGCGGCTGTTAACCGCTAGGTTGTAGGTTCGAATCCTACTCGGGGAG
>JBBAVO010000364.1:0-2703 GCA_040397635.1 Pirellulales bacterium | reverse complement strand
GCTTCGGCCGGCAGAAGGGCCACACCGAGACCTACCGCGGCGCCGAGTATTCGGTTGACTTCCTGCCCAAGGTGAAGATCGAAGTGGTGGTGAGCGACGACGAGGCCCCGGCCGTGATCAGCAAGATCATGACGACGGCGCGGACCGGTCAGGTCGGCGACGGCAAGATCTTCGTGACGAACCTCGCCGAAGTGGTGCGGATTCGGACCGGCGAAACTGCCGCGGCCGCGATCTGAGAGATGTTGCGTCGTGCAGGGGCCGGAAACGGCCCCTGCACGTGCGGTTGGGAATAGGGACGGAAGCGAGCCTGTGCGGTGCGCTTGGCCGAAGGGTTCGGCGCGTAGCCACGAGTTTTTAACTTGTGGAATCCGCGTTCGGTCACGGACAAGTTAAAAACTTGCCGCCACGGGGGAGGGAGTCACGGACAAGTTAAAAACTTGCCGCCACGGGGGAGGGAGTCACGGACAAGTTAAAAACTTGTCGCCACGGGGGAGGGGAGACATCGCTGCCCGCTTGCCCTCACGGCGTGTCGAGTCGCTTGATCCAGACGTTGCGAAACCGCGTGGGGCTGCCGTGATCCTGAAGGAAGAGCGGGCCCTCGCCGGTGGCCAGCAGGTGCTTTTCGACACCCTTGAGAGAGTCGGTCACGCCATGCTTGAAGGGCGTGTAGGGTGAACGTGGTTCGGTGAATCGAAGTTCGTTCTGCACGAGCCGTCCGTTGAGCCAGGCCGTCACACTGCCCGGCTTCACGATCGTGCCGGTAGCATCACGCCGCGGGGCGATGAAGCGGATGTCATAGACCTGCCACTGGCTCGTGGGCAGGCTGGCATTCACGATTGGCCGTCCGAATCGGTAGAGGCTGCCTTCGTCTTGGTCGGTCGGCGGCTGCACGCCGAAGGAATCGTAGATCTGCATCTCATAGTGGCCGTGCAGGTAGAGTCCACTGTTACCCTTTGCCTCGGGCGATGTCATGAATTCGGCGTGGATGTCGGCGTCGCGGAACAGCATGGTGGAGACGATGTGATTGGCATGCTTCTCCGTCGTCTGTACCAGGAGCGTGCCATCGTCGACCTTCCAGTCGATCGGCCCGCCGGACATGCCGACGAACGTCTTCAGATCGGTGGTCGCATCGACACGTTCCGGCAGCAGCACGGTCGCACCGGCAGGCGGCTTCACCGGCAGCGGCGACTGGACTGGGTGAAAGGCGGGATAGCGATCGGCCGGCGGGGGCGTCTGCTGGCGGAGCGTGCGGTCGGCGGCGTCGGCGAACCGCTGCCAGTCGTACGCGAGCAGTTCGTGCTGGCCCGTCCGCGCGTAGTAGGTGATCGATTCGCCGACGGGCGTATCGACCTGGGGATAGTCCCTGGTGCCCAGGCCGGTGAGACCGAAAAGTTTCCACACCGGCTCCGCGGCGACTGCCGAGAGGAATTCGCCACGCGGGTCGGCCCAGCGATCCTCCACGGCGCTGGCCACGACGAGCGGCCGGGGCGCGACCATCGCCAGCAGCGTGTGCTGGTCGCAGGGGAGTTCCGCTTCCCGGTCGGCATAGGGTGCAAAGGCGGGGCAGAACCAGTGCGGAAAACGCTTCGTGATCACGCCGACCGTCTCGCCGAAGTTGCGGCGCGAGAGGGCCGCGCCGCCACAGCCCGATTCATTCGAAACGATCATGGCGAACCGTTCGTCGCAGGCACCCGCCCAGACCGCCGCCTTGCCCAGCCGCGAATGGCCGACGACGATCACCTGGGCCGGATCGACCTCCGGCAGCGTGACGAGCCAGTCGAGAATGCGAGAGAGCTGCCAGGCCCAGGCGGCGATGGCGCCGGGCTCGTCCGGCGGTAGGCTGCCTTCAACAGACCGACCGAGTGACTTGAGTGCGCTTGCGGTGCGGCCGTCAGCCCGGTCGGGAAAGACGTCGCCGCAGTAGGCGGTGGCCATGCCATATCCCCTGGCCAGCATCGCTTCGACGGGCCACCGCTGGCCGCTCGTCCCGCGGGAGGCCTCGGTGGCGCGATGATCGACAATGGCCGCTGCCTTGTCGTCGGGCATCCAGGCGGTCGAGAGCCGGATGGCGGGATCGGCATGATCGGCGTGATTGCCACGAAAGTTGAGGTTGAGGAAGACCGGCACGCGGTGGGATGTGTTGGGTGATGTGGACTTTGGCGTATCTCTGGGGAGATAGAGCAGGACCTCGGTGGTTGGTGCGTCGGCGGCATCGCCGAGCTTGAGCGTGGCCTGGAGCCGTACGGCTGCGATGTCGCCGGGCAGCGTGACAGCAGCCCGTTCCGCTTTGCCCACCACCGTCACCGGCACCGTTGGCAGCCGCCTGCCGTAGACAAACTTTTCCAACAGCTCGAACTGGTGCGGCCGCGCCGCCGTCTTCCACGCTTCGGCCGATGAGACCGGCTTCCCATCCGGCCCGGCAAGTACATCGGGCAGCGTGTACTGGCCGACGGCGGCCTCGTCGTAGTTGGGCTCGGCGGCGGGGAGGGAGTGTGCGAGAGGAAGCATCATCGACACCGCCACGCCAACGATTCCTGCGAGAGCTGTAGAACGAGAGAACGCGTGCATGGTGGAGTGTTGCCGATTGAGAGAAAGCTGTAGAGTTGAATTCCGTTGACGGTCAGCCCACCCGCTCAAGCTTCGTGACCCGACCTGTCGCGACCCACTCGGCCACGAAGATGTCGCCCGCGGAAGTGAAGCAGG
>JBBAVO010000363.1:0-2707 GCA_040397635.1 Pirellulales bacterium | reverse complement strand
CGCGTCGAGGAAGTCGCACGAACGCTCTCGTGAGCACGCGACGACTCCTCAAGGCTGCCGAGGCGGTGCGGGAGGTGGTCAGCATGGCCATCCTCACGCAGGTGCGCGATCCGCGGGTGAAGGACGTCACCGTCACCGGGGTGGAGATGGATCCCGACATGCGTGCCGCCACGGTGCACGTCTCGGTGATGGGAAGCCCCGCCAAGGAGGAACTGGCCCTGAAGGGGCTGGCGAGTTCGGCCGGCTTTCTCCAGGCCCAGGTCGCCGAGCGGATTGAGACGCGATACACGCCCCGCCTGAAGTTCAAGCTCGACAGTGGCGTGAAGCGATCGATCGAGATCGCCCGCGTGCTCAGCGAGGTTCTGCCTGCGTCATCTTCCGGGGCGGCCGATGAATCAGCAGCGGAGGCGGCCGCCGGGCCGCCAACGCCGGGAGGGCCAGTCGGCTCGATGGACGGGCACACTAGCGAGAAGCCAGAGGAGCGCGCATGACAGCAGCGAAGCAGCCACACTCGAGTCGAAAGCAACTCGTCCCAAAACTCCACAAGGCGCTGAAGGGGCACTACCGACCGGTCGTTGCCAACACGGGGCGGTCGATGCTCGAGCAGGTTCTGTTCGCCTGCTGTCTGGAGAATGCCCAGCACGATGTTGCCGAGAAGGCCTTTGCACGGCTGCTCGAAAGCTATTTCGACCTCAACGAAATCCGCGTGACGACCGTCGCGGAACTTGCCGAGACGCTGCAAGGACTTCCCGACCCCTCGCGGGCGGCGCTGGCGCTCCGCCGCGTGCTGCAGGGAGTATTCGAATCGACCTACAGTTTTTCGCTCGACCACGCGAAGAAGCACTCGATCGCCCACGGCATCAAGACGCTCGAGCACATCCACGGCATCCCGCCCTTCGTGGTGCAGCATGTCGTGGCAACGGCGCTCGGCGGGCACGCGGTGCCGCTCGATCTCGGGGCCCTCTCGGGCCTCTATCTGAGCGGGGTCATTTCCCGCGAGGAATACGATGCGGGCAAGGTAGCCGGGCTTGAGCGGTTGATCGCGAAGAAGACGCTGCTCGAGTTCAACTCTCTCCTGCACCAGTTCGGCGCCGACGTTGTGGTCAGCTTGCATGGGGCCACCGTCAAGAAGATTCTGCAGGCGGTCAATCCCGATGCGATGAAGGAGCGGTTCCCCAAGCGTGGTGAGCCGCTGCCGGCACCAAATCCGCCCCCTCCCGCAGCGGGCAAGGAGGGCCGTAAGGCCGCCGAAGCGGCCCAGACCGCTGCGGAGGAGCACCGTCCTGCCGGACCGCAGGCCGCAGCACGTCCTGCCGGTAAGACTCCGCTCCCGCCGCCTGGCGCCGGTCCGAAGCGCGCCGGTGAGGGCCAGCCGAAGACGGGCCCCAAGCCGTTCGTGGTGAAGCCCAACGTCGGCAAGCCGATCACCATCAAGCCGCAGGTGGCACCGCCTGCGCCGGTGGCGAAGCCGGCCGCAGCGAAGCCCGCGCCGGCGAAGCAGGTCAAGAAGCCTGAAGCTGGTGGAAAGCCGGCGGCCGGAAACGGGAAAAAGGCGCCGCCAGCGGCTGGCAAGTCGGCCCGCGATGCGAAGCAGAAGGCGAAGCCGCCGGCCGCCGCCGGCAAGAGCCACACCTCGCAGTTGGCGAAACGCAAGCCTCGCTGACACGCCGCTGACAGACCTTTGCAGATGCCCGTAGGAACACGGGCCGGACACGAGTGGGAGAATCTCCATGGCAGGACATTCGCACTGGGCCAATATATCCCGCAAGAAATCGGTGATCGACGCGAAGCGTGGCAAACTGTGGAGCAAGCTGGCCAAGGCGATCATCGTGGCGGCGAAGCACGGCGGGCCCGATCCTGATGCCAACCTGCGGCTCCGCTACGCGATCGATGCCGCCAAGGCCGTCAGCATGCCCAAGGACAACATCCAGCGGGCGATTCGCACGGGCACGGGCGAACTCAAGGGAGGGAATCTCGAGGAGTCGATCTACGAGGGCTACGCCGCTGGTGGCGTGGCCGTGATGTGCGAGATCCTCACTGACAACAAGAACCGTACGGCCCCCGAGATTCGCAAGATTTTTGAAGCGTGTGACGGGAAGCTTGGCAGCACAGGCTGCGTCGCCTACTTGTTTCAGCGGGTGGGAGTGGTTCGCGTTCCGCAGGCTTCCTGCGGCGAGGATCAACTCATGGAACTGACTCTGGAGGCGGGGGCCAGCGACGTCAAACTCGTGGGCGATCGCTGGGAGGTGACCTGTGAACCGCAGATGATGGCGGTGGTGGTTGAGGCGGTGCAGAAGGGCGGACTGCAGGTGGAATCAAACGAGATCGTGCGGGTGCCGACCAACACGGTGGACGTGGACGACGTCGACATGGCCCGCAAGGTGCTCGACCTGGTGGAGCGGCTCGACGATCACGACGACGTGCAGAGCGTGGCCGCCAATTTCAATATTCCCGACGAGGCGCTGGCCCAGTTGGGTTAGGCGGGCGTCGAGAAATCCGATCGTTCCACTCGCCTGCCATCGAAGCCCGCTGTCATCCAACTCCGCAGCGCAAGCAAGGCAAATGCTGGTGGCCTCGTGTGGCGACGCGGCGCCGGGACGGCAAAGCTTCCGTCGCTCGGAGCTTCCGACTTGTCACCCCGCTCGGCATGGTACGCACAACAAGTCGGACATCCTCCTCGTCTCCTCCAGCTTCGCCGATCCCGGCT
>JBBAVO010000362.1:0-2714 GCA_040397635.1 Pirellulales bacterium | reverse complement strand
AAGCGGATGAACTTTCTCCGCCGCCGTCTGCCGGGCGGCGGCAGTTGTCTGTGACTTGACAGAAAAGTCACTGCGAGGCGGAGGTTAGTCCCCAAAAGATGTGGTGTCGTCGTTGGTACGGCTTCAAAATCCCGCGGGGCGTGGCTACCGCGAGCACGGCCTCAAGCGGCACACCCGGCGGCAAAACCGCCGGGGGCCTGACCAAGGACAAGTCGTTCGGTCGTGACAATAGCAGCGGCCCGCTGCTGCCTATGGATAACCGGGGCCCCTTCGACATTGCGACCCTGGCAATTTTCCCGGAATACGTCGAATTCGACGCCCAGGATGTGCTGCGGTTCGTGGTGGCGGGAGCCGCTGGGAGGACGATCAAATGACAGCCCACACGGCTCGTCCCGCGGTCTCCTTCTGGCCCGTGTCTTCAACGGCTGGCGAACCCTTTGTTCGCCCCGCGGAACTCACGTCCCATGGACATCATTTCTAATGCTGGCGAAGCCGGCGGTTTCTCGTTTGATGATTCCTCGAACCCCAACTCCCAGCCCCCGACCGGCCGCGGCCGTGTACGGAGCGATAGTTTTGGCCTTCCCGAGCGGACAGGCCTGATTGATCTGGCGCGTACCTATCTCGACGCCCAGGCAAGGCTCTGGCCGGAGCTTGTCGGCACTGCTGCGGTGCCGGTGGCGATGCCGGCGACGATGGAACCCATGGCCGACGACTTTGAACGCCGGTTCCGGCAGCAGCACGCGGAAGTCTTTCGCCCAAGCGGTACGCCGAAACTGTGGACCGATCTCGGGATCGCCTACCTCCGGTTCAGCGACGAGGGCTCCAATCCGCGGTCGCTCGATCAGCAGCTCAACAACGTGCTGAACCGGGCCCGTCGCGACGGCGTCTTCATCCCGTGGCAATACGTCTGCGCCGACGCCGCTGTTAGCGGCACGCTTTCCTGCCGACGGGGCTATGCGATCGCCAAGATGCTCGTGGAACGGCGTGCCGAGACCGGGGCAACGTGTTTTGTGATCGATGACCTTTCCCGGATGAGCCGCAACACGATCGAATCGCTGCAGGTCGGTGAGCTGGCGGAGATCACGGGCGTCCGGATCATCGGCGCCAGCGACGGCTTTGACAGTTCCGGACAGCAGTCGAAGATCATGCTGCCGATGATGAGCTCATTCAACGAGGTCTTCATCGACCAGCTCAAGTCGAAGGTGAAACGTGGAATGGACGACGCCTTCAGGCGGGGCGACAACATCCAGCCGCCCGGCGTCGGGTATCGGATGGTGCCGGTCACCAACCCCGACGGCAGCCTGGTGTTCACCCATAAGCAGACCGTCGAGAAGCGGGCCGAGGTCGATCCAGAAGCCGCCGAATGGATTCGCCGGGGCGCGGAGATGATCGCGAATGAAGGCAAGAGCCCGATCGATGTCGCGAGGCTCTTCAACGTGCAGAAGGTCGGCGGCAAGCAGACGTGGTCTGACAACCGAGTCCGTAAGCTCTACGCCCGCGAACGGCTCGTGGGCCGCGAGGTGTTCCGTACCACGAAGCAGGTTCGTGATCGAAGAACGGGCAAGGTGCGGTACGAACAACTACCGGAGTCCCAATGGCTGACCCGTGAATCGCCGCACCTGCGAATTCTGTCCGATGAACTCGCGACGGCAGTCCGCGGAAAGCTGAACCTGGCGGCCCAGGCGTTTGGCAGGAAGGCGAAGGAGTTTCGGAAGTCGGTGTATCGAGCCGACCTCTACCCGAAGGTTCTCATTCGGCCGATCTGCGGCGGCTGCGACACGCCGATGATCCTCGGCCGCTCATCCGGCAAGTACCAGAGCTTCGTCTGCCACAATGCCATCCATGGCATGAAGGGCTGCAAGAATCGGGGCTACAAGACCGCCGGAATCATCGACGAGGCTGTGCTCCGTGCGGTGGCGGCCGAGCTCTTCAGTGAACGCTTCGTCGCCGTCGTGACAACGGATGTAAACGCGATCCTTGCCGCCGCAGCCAAGCGGCCGGTGGGCGCCACCAAGAAGCTCGAGCAGGAGATAGCCAATCGAGAACGACAGATTGCCCGACTGACGGACAGGCTCGACAAGGTGAGCGACGCGGGCGGCCTTGATGCGATTTTCGACAAGGTCGCGGAGATGGAACGTGAACTGAAAGCCAAGCGAGTAGAACTAGCGGAGCAGCAGAGGCTGAACCGTAGGCCACCCGTGCAACGGATCAAGGAGAAGGACGTGACGGCGGTCCTCACGCAGTTGCGAGACCTTCTTCAGTCAGACGTCGGGCTGGCGGCGCCTGTGCTCAAAGAACTTGTCGGAGACGTCGTGATCGAGTCCCGCGTTGTTGAGGGCCATTCGAGGCCGCAGATGTTCGCCGGGTTCACGATCGATGCCCTGCCGGCGCTTGCCCTTATTGGCCGGGGCCCCAATCCTGAGGCCGTCGATGGTGCTTCATCGCTGTGGTGCTATATCCGCGAGGAACTGGACGGCACCGCAGCGTCGGCGGCGGGCAGCCGCGTCGAGATCGTGGTTCGGCTGAGGCGGCATCGGAGGAACGACGTGCAATAGCAGCTGCGTCATCACGGCGATGACGCCTAAAACAAAACGCCCCGGCTGCAGTTGGCGCAGCCGGGGCGGATGGTCCAACGGTCACCATGTCGGAGTTCCTGAATGGTGACCGTTGGATAAACCACGACGGACAGGATTTTGCGTCTTCGCGGCCATTTT
>JBBAVO010000361.1:0-2717 GCA_040397635.1 Pirellulales bacterium | reverse complement strand
CGGTGGTGCGACCGGCCGACGCGGCCGCGCAGCTGATGCAGATCAGCCAGGCCGTAGGTGTCGGCTTCGTCGATGAAGATGGTGTTGGCCCGCGGGATGTCGAGACCGCTCTCGATGATCGTGGTGGCCAGCAGGATGTCGGCCCTGCCGGCGACGAAGGCGAGCATCACTTCCTCAAGTTCCGACTCGGAGAGCCGGCCGTGGGCGATGACGACCGTCGCCTCGGGCACGATCTGGGAAAGCCGGTGCTGCACCTTGTGGATGTCGTGGATGCGGTTGTGCACGAAGAAGACCTGCCCACCCCGGGCGAGTTCCCGATCGATGGCACCGCGGATCAGCCGCTCATCCCAGCGGGCCACGCGGGTCTCGACCGCGATGCGATTGGAGGGGGGCGTGGTGAGGTTGGAGATGTCGCGGATGCCGAGCATGGCCATGTGGAGCGTGCGGGGGATCGGCGTGGCGGTCATGGTGAGCACGTCCACGCTGGCCCGCAGCGCCTTGAGCCTCTCCTTGACGTCCACGCCGAACCGCTGCTCCTCGTCCACGACCACGAGGCCCAGGTTGGCGAAGTGGATGTCGGCCTGGGCGAGCCGGTGCGTGCCAATGACGATGTCAACGCTGCCCCGCGCCAGCCCCTCGAGCGTGTCGCGCTCCTCCTTGGTGCCGGTAAGCCGGGAGAGTGCCCGGATCGTGAAGGGAAACTCCGAAAACCGCGCCGTGAACGTGCGGCGATGCTGTTCGGCCAGTACCGTCGTCGGTACGAGCACGGCTACCTGGGCCCCCGCCTCGGCCACCTTGAAGGCCGCCCGCATCGCCATTTCCGTCTTGCCGAAGCCGACGTCGCCACAGAGCAGCCGATCCATGGGCCGCGGCCGCTCCAGATCGGCGCGGATCGCCTCGCTGGCCGTGAGTTGGTCCGGCGTCTCATCGAAGGGAAACGAATCCTCGAAGCTGCGCTGCCAGGGAGTGTCGGGTGGAAAGGCCGAGCCGGGGCGGCTTTCCCGTCGGGCCTGCAGTTGGATCATGTCGGCGGCCATGTCGGCAACGGCCCGCTCGACCGCCGCCTTCTGCCGCTCCCAGAGGCCGCCCCCCACTTTCGCGAGCTTGGGAGCGAGCTTGCTGCCGCCCACGTACTTCTGCACCAGTTCGATGCAGGACGCCGGCACGAAGACCCGCGTGCTCTCCGCGAACTCGACCTCGAGGAACTCTTCCGTACGGCCGTGTTTTTCCAGCAGTTTGAGTCCCTTGTAGCGGCCGATGCCGTGGGCGACGTGCACGACATAGTCCCCCTCGTGAAGATCGAGGAAGGTATCGATCGCCCGCGACAGCCGCTGCTTCGCGGGCCGTGACGCTGCCACATCCTCGCGACGGAAGAGCTCTGCGGACGAAATCAGCACGACCTTTTCGGGCACGAGACGGAAGCCTCCCGAGAGGTGGCCACGCGCGAAGTTCAGCCGGCCCGATCGCGCCGGCGCACACTCGGCCAGCAGTTCCCTGAGCCGCGTCTCCTCGGCGTCGGTCGGTGCCACCACCCAGACTTCCTGATCCTTGCCGACCGTTTCCAGTTCCTCGCGGACGCGGTCGAGCACGCCGGTGAATCGCTCCACGCTCTCGATGGCCAGCAAAGCCGTGGACTCGAGGCTCGACGGCGCCACGGCGGAGAGCGTCACCGATGGAAATCGATAGATTCTGGAAAACACCTCCTGCGGATCGGAAAGCCCGGCGGATATTCCCGCATCATCGCTGGCATCGGCCAGCCGTTGGTGAGCCCGGGCTGCCTCCTCAGCGATCTCGCCCGGCTCGACGAGCGCCCACCATGAGCCGGCGGGCACGATGTCGGCCAGATGCGTCCGCCGCACCGGCAGACCGCCCGTGCCCAACGCATCCTGCGTCAGTTCATTCCTCACGAGGGCCGTGAGGTCGATGGCGTCGAGTGCGTCAACGCTCCGCTGGCTGACCGTGTCGAAGGTGCGCAGCGACTCGATCTCATCGCCAAACAGTTCCACCCGGACAGGACGATCCCAGTCGGTTGCGAAGAGATCGAGGATGCCTCCGCGACGGGCGAACGTTCCGGGAGACTCGATCGCGTCGGCTGCTTCCCAGCCCCGCGCGATCAGCCAGTCGGCCAGTTCCGCCGGATCGAGCCTGCCCCCCACGCTGAGCCGGCGGGTGCTGGCCTCGATCTCGCGCGGGTCGGCCAACGGAGAGAGCAGCGCCTGAATGGTCGTCACGATGATCCGCGGCTGTTCGGTCGGTGGACCGATCAGTCGCTTGACCAGTGCCAGTCGCTCCGCCGCGGTGGGATCGCCAGCTGGCGTCAACTCGCCGAAGCCTTCCAGTGCCGGCAGCACGGCGACGGGCAGTTGAGTGAACAGGGCGAGGTCATCAAGAAAAAAATCGGCGTCGGCGGCATGGGGCAGCACCACGACGAGCAGGCCCGCGGAATCGGTGCCGACGGCCAACGCCTCCGTGAGGGCGGCGGCCGTCAGCGCAGACGCCGATCCCCAGGTTCCGCCGATCGTGCCGCCATGTCCCGCCCGGAGACTGGCGACCACGTCAGCGAACCCATTGTGCGTATCGAGCGTGTTGGCAAGGCCGAGCAATCGCCCGGCCGGCCCTAAAACCGTGGAATCGGACACGCGAACCAGTGTAACGAACGCGGAGGGCGGGGCTGGCCACGTCCTGAGAGCCGGCGTTGCTGACCAGCGCAGGCAGGA
>JBBAVO010000360.1:0-2732 GCA_040397635.1 Pirellulales bacterium | reverse complement strand
GCAGCGATGAATCGGGCAGCGACGACTCATGGCCGGTGCCTGAACTGGCGGGAGAAGAAGTCGCTTTGCGATGGGCATGGGCCTCACCATGGGCATCATCGTTGACCGCATCCGTCCCCCGCGGCTTTGAAGCCCGCCCTGGCTTCACCCGCGGCATCGGGAGCGGTGAAGGCGGCGTCCAAGGCTTCAGCAGTTCAATCACCGCCTGGGCGGACGGCGGCCGCGCACCTGGGTCTTTTTGCATCATGGCCTCGACCACCCGACAGAAGTCGTCGCCGACTCGCGGCTCCAGTTGCTGGATTGCGCGGGGCTGCTCCCCCAGCTGACGCCGTGCCTTCTCCTGACGGGTGCCGCCCGGAAATGGCACCTCGCCAGTGATGGCGAAGTAGAGCGTGCAGCCGATCGCATAGATGTCGGCAAGCGGCCCGACCGTGTCGGCCGAACGGATCTGCTCGGGCGCCATGAAGTCCATGGTGCCGACGACGCGACCGATCCGCATGGCCTCACCCTCGATCACCGATCCAGCCAGACCGAGATCGAGCACTTTGACGACACCTTCCGGAGTCACCAGCAGGTTGGCCGGTTTCATGTCACGGTGCACGAGACCCTGCGTATGCGCATAGCCGAGCCCGAGTGCCGCCTGCGAGATCACCGACGCCGCCCTGATCTCGTCCAGCTTTCCATACTTGAGTACCTGCTGGCGAAGGTCGAGACCAGGCACCAGTTCGGTCACCATGTAATAGACCCTGCCATCGTGGCCGGCATCGAGGGCCCGCACGAGGTTGTCATGGTCGAGCCGGGACAACATCCGGATCTCCCGCTGAAAGGCCGCCTCGGCCTCACTCGTTGACTTTGCCTTCGGCAGCACCTTGACCGCGACCGTTCGGCCCATCATCACATGCCGGGCACGAAACACCTGTCCCATGCCGCCGCGGCCGAGTTCGTCCAGGATGCAATACTGTCCCAGCGTCAGTTTCCTGCGTCCCGCCAGCAACTGATCGGCCTGAAAGCGGGTGAGTATTTGCCGCGTCACGAGGCACTCGGCCACCGCGGCATCCCAACGGACGGCATCGGCCTGGCCAGCCGTGCCGAGTTGCTTCGCGACATCCTGTTCGCAGGCATCGATCTGCCCAGCATCGATGACCCCGCTGGCCAGCGCCGTCTCACGAAACCGCGGTACAGGTCGCGGAGGAGGCTGTCCGCCGACAGCTTTGGGCGAACGGGAATCGGGGGTCAGCGACATCGCAGCGACACGGCGGTGGAAGGCGGGCAATCCCGATCGCGAGGAATCGGGTTGTGAGACTTTAGCCTACATCATAGCCATAAGAACCATCACATTTCGGGGTTTCCGCTGCCCCTCGGGACCAGGCTCGGAAAGCGGGTCATCCAGGCAGCAGGCCAGTCCGCCCGCAGAACGACCGGCTGTTTTGTGCCCGGATGAACGAATCCGAGGCTGCGAGCGTGCAACGCGATGGCCGGCCCGCATCCAGGCGTGGCTGCGAAGGGGAGCCGAGCGCCGTAGAGCCTGTCCCCGACGATCGGGCAGCCTCGGCCGGCCAGTTGCGCCCGCAGTTGGTGCCGGCGGCCCGTAGACGGTGCGAGTTCAACGAGCGACACCTCGCCGAGTCGCTTCACCACCCGGGCCCGGACATGGCACTCCCCGCCAGCGACCTCCTCGTCGGCTTCGTCGGCCCCTTCTGCTAGAAGCCCACCGTTAGCCGCGGCGGGACGCAGCTGCGACCGGCGTTCCTCTCCCTGGCGTTCGATCCGATTGTGCCAGTCAACCCACTGGCCGAGAGCCGCAGGAAACCGCCCCTCGACCACGGCTTCGTAGGTTTTTTCAACCGTTCGCTCCCGAAATTGTCGGGATAACTCGGCGGCTGCCGGCCTCGTTTTGGCCATCACCAGGACGCCCGACACCGGTGCGTCGAGCCGGCTGACGACCCCCAGAAAGGCTCCTGCAGGCAGAGTTCGCTGCAGGATGGTGAACACGCTGGGGGTGCCGCGGGCGGCGTTGGCCGTGGCCAGTCCGGCTGGCTTGACTACGGCGATCAGATGGTCATCCTCAGTGATCGTCTTCGGATGTGAGAGGCTTGCGTTCATGGCTCCAGCGTCGCGTCGCCAGATCGTGCTTGCAAGCGGATCCCCGCGAAGACGGGAACTGGCCACCGCGGAGGGCTGGGACGTGCTGGTCGTGCCGCCCGCCGAGGCGATCGAGGCCATGGCCGCCCCGCGAGCCATTGACGAATCGCTGGAGGCCTACGTGCTGCGGCTCGCCCGGGCAAAAGGTCGGGCGGTGGCCGAACTGGGCATCGGTGGCACCGTCCTCGCCTGTGACACGCTCAGCGAGGTCGATGGCGTCGCCCTGGGCAAGCCGGCAGACCGCGATGATGCCCGCCGCATGCTGATGCAGCTTTCTGGCCGCACCCACCGCGTTCTGACAGGGGTCTGGATGTACTGTCCTCGGATCACCCTGCAGTCAGGCAGTGCCCTCCAGGGCACGCTGGAGGCCGTCGAAGAGAGTCTGCTCGAGATGGGACCGCTCGAGGGACCGCTGCTCGAGTGGTATCTCGACAGCGGCATGTGGCAAGGAAAAGCTGGGGCCTGCGGCTTTCAAGACGAACGCCTGCCGCTGCACCTTGTGTCAGGCAGCGGATCCAACGTCGTGGGCCTGCCGCTGGAACGGGTGCGGGCGATGATCGCCGAGCTCGACCAAAGTCCGGACTAACGGA
>JBBAVO010000359.1:0-2737 GCA_040397635.1 Pirellulales bacterium | reverse complement strand
GGCGGCACGACGGGCGGCGGCCAGCAAGGCGGCCTGCAAGGCGGCGGCTCCCAGCTCCTCGGGGGTGGCAACATCCAAGAAAACTTTGAAACCGGCCCGGCCGGCAATGTATTGGGCATCACAGGCGTCGACTCACTCACCGGCCAGGGCCTCGGCACGGCGCTCCAGACAGGGGCCTGGGAGACCTACACCAGCAACAATATGGTCGGACCGGAGTTCTCGCTTCAGTTCGAGTCGCAACAGGGCCGTTGGTTGTTCTCCAGCGAGTTCAAGTTCACCGCCGGATTCAACTGGCAGAACAACATCTACCGCGGCTCGAACTTCCCCAACTCGCTCGGTGCTGACTACTTGCGGGCCACGTTCACGCCTTCGACAACGCAGACCGCGGGCGGGACGACCCCTCCCACACAGCTCAATGCCCCTCCGCTCTTTCTGCAGATCTACGGGGTCGGACAGAACAACGCGACCAACTCCGCAGAGCATCGGTTTGTGTTCTCCCCGATCGGTGAATGGCGGTTTGGCACGCAGTTCCGGGTGAGCGAGGCCATCCGCCTGCATGCCGGCTACACGGGAATGTGGCTGGGCAGCATCGCCCGGGCCTCCACGAACACCGGGTATGTCACTCGCGAAAAGCCCGTGAAGTTCGCGGCGCCGCAGGATCCTTCTCAGCCGGCAAGTCAGACGAATCCCTGGGTGGTCAAGACTTCGGGGCCGAATCCTGATAACAAACCATTCGTTAACGGGGCTGCCAATCCCTACTACGTTCCCAATCCGGAGTTCAACAGCGTCGGTGCGGTGTCGGGTGGCCAGGAATACGTCCTCACCAACGGCCTCGACTTCGGCATCGAAGTCCGATACTAGCTTCACGAAAAACATCGCATCGTGCGATTTTTTCTTGGCGACCGCAGGTCGCTGGCGGGAGCCGGGCGGAATCCGTGGCAGCAAGTTTTTAACTTGCTGAATCCGCAACGCGGTCACAACAAGATGCAATCTTGTCGCCACGGGGGCACGGGCAACCCCAACGCCAACCGTGTCAGGCTACCGACACCGGACGCTGGGCTGATCTGGCATAGGCTGGATCGATGCGGGCCAGTTCCTCCTGCATCGCGGCGACCGTCCGCCGGATCTGGTCCGGCGTGTGGCTCGACGTGATGAAGAACCGCAGGCGGGCAGCCCGTTCCTCGACCGCCGGATAGAGGATCGGCTGCACGCTGATGCCCCGCGCGAAAAGGGCCCGTGAGAGCCGCAGACTGTTGATCGAGTGGCCGAGGATGATCGGCACGATGGCCGAGCCGCCCGATGGCCCTGTGTCGAGGCCTGCCTCGCGGGACAGTTGCAGGAACAGTCTCGCATTCGCATGGAGCTTCGCGACCCGCTCGGGCTGCCGCTGCAGCAGCCGCAGCGCCCCGAGCGAGGCCCCGGCCGCGGCCGGCGGCAGGCCGACAGAATAGACGAAGCCGGGAACGGTGTATTTCAGCCAGCGCACGAGCGTCTTTGAGCCGGCGATGTAGCCGCCGCAGCTACCCAGAGCCTTGGAGAGCGTGCCCATCCAGAGGTCGACGTCGGCGGGATTCACGCCAAAGTGCTCGCCGATGCCGTGGCCCCGCGGCCCCATCACGCCGATCGAATGGGCCTCGTCCACCATGAGAAGAGCCCGGTGCCGCTTGGCCAGCGCGATGAACTTCGGCAACTCCGAGAAATCCCCGTCCATGCTGTAGATGCCCTCGATCACGATCAGCACGCGGCGGTATTGCCCGCGCATCTGGGCCAGCAGCTTCTCGGCCGCGTCGAAGTCGTTGTGCGGGAAGGGCCGCCGCCGGGCCCCAGACAGCACGGCACCCTGGAGGAGGCTGTTGTGGGCCAGGGCGTCGTGGAGCACGAGGTCGCCGGGGCCGACGACATGGCCGATCACCGTCTCGTTCGTCGCATGCCCGCCGACAAACGTCACCGCGTCCTCCGTGCCGATGGTGCGGGCGATCTCCCGCTCCAACTCCTGATGGATCGTCTTTTCACCCGAGACGAGCCGGCTGGCCGACACGCTCGTGCCGAAGCGGTCGATCGCGGCCTTTGCGGCAGCCGCCACCTCCGGCTCGCACGACATGCCGAGATAGTTGTAGGTCGCCCAGCTGATCATCTCCCGACCGCCAATCACGGTGCGGTCGTTGGTGAGCCCCTCGTGGACGCTGAAGTAAGGGTTCTCGAGGCCCGCCTCGCGGACCATCGCGAAGTTCTGCTCGAGGGCCCGAACCTCCGGAAACTGGGCGATGTCGTAGGCATCGACCGGGATCTCGGCTGCCGGCGGCGGTGTCGCCGAGGCTGCCTGGGTGCGGTACGAATCCTTGACCGGCATGTGATCGAGGATCGCCTCGCTCACCTCGCGGCAGGTCTCGATCTGCGGGAGCACCTGCTCCGGGAAACGGGCGCCGAAGGCCTCCTCGAGGCTTGTGACGATCTCCATCCGCTCGAGCGAATCGAGGCCCAGCTCGACGATGTTGGTGTCGAGCGTGAGATTGCCTGCCCGCTCCTTGGCGATGCGACGGACGTGGTCAAAGACGGCCTGCACGACCTCCTGCGGCAGTTCGCGGGCTGCCCGGCCAGGACGCGAGCCCTCGCCCACCGGCCGTTGCCGTGCCAGCCGTGGCTGCTCCGAGCCCGGTGCGGGCACGGCTGGCTGCAGCCAGCCGATGTGCTGATCCACCACCTCGAGCGTGCCGTCGAGAAACTGCCGCTTGCAGGC
>JBBAVO010000358.1:0-2741 GCA_040397635.1 Pirellulales bacterium | reverse complement strand
GATCTGCTCGACCGCTGCCCCGAGGCGGGCGTCGCCACGCTCGTGACACCGCTCAAGCGGGTCGAAGACCTCCATGATCCGGCCGCCGTCAAGGCCGTGCTCACGCCCTGGCGACAGGAAGTGGAGCCAGACGACGCCGTCGGCATGCCGATCGTCGGAGCTTGGCGGGCGGTCTATTTCAGCCGGGCCCCGGTGCCAGCGGCACGGGATTGGTCGGAGTCGCTCCTGACCGCGACGCCACCCGTCTATTGGCAACACGTCGGCATCTACGCCTACAGGAGGCGGGTGCTGGAGATATGGAACGACCTGCCGGAATCGCGGCTTGCCGCGATCGAGAGTCTCGAGCAGTTGCGGGTGATCGAGGCCGGCATCCCGATCGTGGCCGGCGTCATCGATCACGCGGCCCGCGGCATCGACACCCCGAAGGACTATGCGGCCTTCGTGGAGCGGTGCCTCAGACCGTCTTCTCCACCGGAATGATGAGCACGCTTGCTACGGCGTTGGTGAGCACAGCCTCAGAAGTACTGCCCAGAAGCCAGCGCGTGAGCGTGTCGGAGGGAGTGCGACCGATAACGATCAGATCGATTCCATCCTGCTTCGCTCGCGAAAGAATCTGCTCGCCCGGATTTCCCTCGACGATGATCGGCGGCTGCGAACGGAAGGCAGCAGGAAGGGTTGCCTGAAACGCCGAGAGGCTGCTGCCGATCGCCGCCACGTCTTTGTCGTGCTCCTGTTGCCAGGCGTTGGCGATCATCGCGGTATCGGGATCGCGAACGGTCTTCTCCAGCCACGAGGGCAGCGGCCCGGCCAGCATCGACTCGGCGACGCCGATGACTGAACCAGCCGTGGTGTCGGGCCAGTGGAGCCTGCCGAGGAGGGCGGCAACCGTCGCGGCACTGGCCGGGTGATGGCAGATGAGCGTTCTCGGTCCACTGTCGGATGCAGGAGCACCGCGGACCACGAGCACCGGCAGGTTGGCACCGTGCACCACGGCCCGCGACACGCTGCCGAGCAGAAAGTGTTCCAACGAACCGTGACCGCGGGCGCCCACAACCAGCAGATCGGCGTGCCAGCCAGCCGCCGCCTCCAGCAGGCCGACTGCGGCTGATTTCGAACTGGCGATCATTTCCGTTGGCTTCGCGAATCCGCTCGGCAGGAGCGAACATGCTTCCTCGAAGAGCGCGGCGGCAGCGCCGTCGATGATCCGACGAGAACGCCCGATCAGGCGTTTTTCCAACTCCATCGGCGAAAAGTAGACCGCGACCTCGTCGCGTGATGGATCGACCAGCCGTCCAACCATCCGCACGGCATCGAGCGACGCCGCCGAGCCATCCACGCCAATCAGGATCTTCATGGGCTCCTCCACATGTTTTGAACAAGCAGAGTCTACGCGTTGCGGTGTGAAAAGCGAAACCAACGGTCCCTCACCCCAGCCAGACCTTCGCTGGTTCGCCGGGAACCTCCCGCGCCAGTCGCGGCACGGCGTAGCCGGAAAGCGTCGCCCGCAATCGCTCGTGCAGCGCCCGGGCCGACGCTTCATCCACCTCGAACGCCGCCGTGCCCTGCACGCGATCGAGCAGGTGGAGGTAGTAGGGCACGATGCCGAGTTCGATGAGCCGCTCGGAAAGCTGCGCGAGCACGTCAACGGAGTCGTTCACCCCCGCCAATAACACGGCCTGGTTGAGCAGGATCGGCCGGGCGTCGGCCAGGCGGGCGACGGCGGCCTCGACGGTGGCGTCGAGCTCGGCCGGATGGTTGGCATGCACCACCACCACGCAGCTCAGCCTGGTGCGGGAGAGCGTCTCCGTCAGCGCGGCGGTCACCCGCGACGGCAGTACGATCGGCAGTCGGGTATGAATCCGCAACCGACGCATGTGCGGCATCGCCTCCAGTCGCGTGACAAGCCTCGCCAGCCGGTCGTCGTCGAGCAGGAGCGGATCTCCGCCGGAGAGGATCACCTCGTGGATCGTCGTGTCGGCCGCGAGCGCATCCAGGGCGGCCTCGATGCCGGCCTGCGTCGCGCCGCTCTCGGCGTAGGGAAACTCGCGTCGAAAGCAGTAGCGGCAGTTGATCGCGCAGCCGCCAGTCGCCAACAGCAGCGCGCGGCCGGCATACTTTTGCACGAGGCCGGGTGACGCCAGCGCGTGAGATTCCTCCAAGGGGTCGGTTGTGAAGCCTGCCACCTGCATGCGTTCGGCCGGCCTGGGAAGCACCTGCAAGAGGAGCGGATCGTGCGGGTCGCCGGGCTGCATCCGGGCGATGAACCCCCGCGGCACAAGGAGCGGAAAGGCACCGGCGGCGCGGCCTGCATCGGCGGCGATGGCGGGATCGAGCGACAGCAGCCTGCAGAGTTCGAAGGGATCACGGACGGCGTCGGCCAGTTCACGCTGCCATCCTCGATCGGCCTGCTTGAAAGGCCGGGCTGGGGCAGCGGGCTCGGGCGGCGTCGGCAGGGCGGGCGTGTCGGTGATTGGCGGGGCGGGCATGGGTGCGGCCGGTGGGCCGTGGTGTCGGGTTGACAGGGGACCGGCCGGCGGCAAGGCTTGACGGCCCTGACAGGCCCTCGGGCGGGTGTCGGTTTCGCCGACATCCGCATACGATACGGCCCTTTCGCCCCGGATGGAAACGCACAGGAGAGACGGACGCAGTGGCAGGCTACAACACGAGTGAATTCAAGAAGGGGCTCAAGGTCCAGATCGACGGCGACCCCTACATCATGATCGAGTGCAACTTCGTGAAGC
>JBBAVO010000357.1:0-2749 GCA_040397635.1 Pirellulales bacterium | reverse complement strand
CCGGCGCCGAGCCGCTCTTCTTTCTCGACTACGTCGCCATGTCGCACGACGACCCCGCGCTCCTGGAGCAGATCGTGCGGGGCATCGCCGATGCCTGCGTCGAGAGTGACTGTGCGCTCGTGGGCGGCGAGACGGCAATCCTTCCCGACATGTACCACGGCGGCGACTACGACCTTGCCGGGTTCTGCGTGGGCGTGGTGGAACGGACGCGGGTCATCGATGGCCGACAGATCCAGCCCGGAGACGTTGCCATCGGCATCGCCTCAAGCGGCTTTCACTCCAACGGCTACAGCCTCGTGCGGAAGGCCGTGTTCGAGATGGGCGGTTTGAAGGGGGATGATCGTGTCGCGTCGCTGGGCGACAAGACGGTCAATGACCTGCTGCTCGAACCGACGCGACTCTATGCCCGGCCCGTGAAGGCGGTGCTCCGTCACTATCGCGTGAAGCAGGTCGTGCACGGCATCGCCCACATCACCGGCGGCGGGCTCGTCGAGAATCTGGCCCGGATCGTGCCCGATCAGGTGCAGATTCAACTCGAGCGGGGCTCCTGGCAGGTGCCGGGCGTGTTTCCCTGGGTGCAGACACTCGGGCGGATCGACGCGGCCGAGATGGAACGCGTCTTCAACATGGGCGTGGGAATGGTGCTCGTCGTGTCGCAGCACTTCGCCGACAGCGTCCAGCGGCAACTGGCCGACCTCGGCTACGACAACTGGAAGATCGGCGCGGTCACCGCCGCCACGGCCGACCAGGACCGCGTCGTCCTGCGGTAGTCCGCCTTCCGCCTCACACGAGCCGTGCGATTCCCGCACAATCGGCGGCCCAGCGTCCTGAAATTCAACCATGCTGCCGATCGTCGCCATCCTGCTCGTCCTGACCGCCGCCTTCGCCTACATCAATCACCAGCTGCTGAAGTGGCCGACGACCATCGGTGTGATGGCGATCGCGATGCTCGTGTCGCTGGCGATCATCGGCCTTGATCACCTCGGCTTCGCGACCCTGCGGAATCGCGAGCACGCACTGCTCGCGTCGATCAATTTCGCCGACGTGCTTCTGGAGGGGATGCTGTCGCTGCTTCTGTTTGCGGGGGCGCTGCATGTCGATCTGC
Source organism: Pirellulales bacterium (assembly GCA_040397635.1). Lineage (GTDB taxonomy): Bacteria > Planctomycetota > Planctomycetia > Pirellulales > UBA1268 > CAMCQY01. The sequence goes on along the minus strand of JBBAVO010000357.1, from coordinate 1,644 downwards.
ATCGGGTGCGTCGGCTCTCGTGGCAGATCGGCGTGCTGGCCGTGATCGGCACGGCGGCATCGGCGGCGGTCATCGGCGGCGGCTGCTGGCTGCTGCTCGGGGCGTGTGACGTGCAACTGCCGCTGATCTGGTGCCTGCTCTTCGGCGCGCTGATTTCGCCGACCGATCCGATCGCGGTGCTCGGGGTGCTCGAATCGGCGCACGCCCCGGCCGACGTGGAGACCACGATCGCGGGGGAATCGCTGGTCAATGACGGCGTGGGCGTGGTGCTGTTCGCGCTCCTTCTCGACATGCTGCACTCGGGGGCGCCGCCGACCATCGCCGACGCCTTCGGCCTCTTTTGCAGAGAGGCATTGGGCGGCGTGGTGCTGGGGATCGTGATCGGACTGCTCGTGAACCGCGTGCTGCAGTCGATCGACGACTACCGGGTCGAGGTGCTGATCACGCTGGCCACGGTCGTGGGCGGCTATGCCCTGGCCCGCGAACTGCATACGTCCGGCCCGCTGGCGATGGTGGCGGTCGGCCTGCTGGTCGGAAACGAGGGGCGGATGCAGTCGATGTCGGAGAACACACGCGAACGGGTAGACCTCTTCTGGCAGATGCTCGACGAGATTCTCAACAGCGTGCTCTTCGTGCTGATCGGACTTGAGTTCGCCGCCATTCGGTATCCGCCAGGCGCATGGAAGGCGGCCCTGCTGGGGATCACGCTCTCCCTGCTGGCCCGGTTTCTGGTCGTCGGCCTGCCGGTTTTGGCGTGGCCGCGCTGGTTCGGTCTGCCGAACGGATCGGCTTGGCTCCTTACCTGGAGTGGTGTGCGGGGCGGGATTTCAGTGGCCCTGGCACTGTCACTGCCTGCCGGAACAAACCGGGATATCGTGCAGATGCTGACCTATTCGGTGGTCGTCTTCACGATCCTCGTCCAGGGGCTCACCGTGGGCCGGCTCGTCCGCGGCCTCGGGATGCAGGGCGAATCATTGGAGCCGCACACACCCGGCCACTGACCTGCTGCTAAGGCTGGAACGAGCGTGAACGGTCGCTGCAGAGGCGCTTCTCACGGCCCGTCAACTAGTGCCCTGCCGCCGTCGGCGGCTTCGAGGCCGCGCGAATCTCAGTGGCCGCCGCCCGCGAGGGACCTGCCTCACGAATGGCGGTGAGCACCTGCGTCTCGGTGATCAGGTCCCGCAGCACGATCGGCTCCGGCGGTTGGTCGCCGGAACGGGCCGCTGGGAACACGGCGAGCACCGGGATCGACTTGCTCTGCAGGCTCTCGAGCATCAGCTTGATTTCGGGCGAGCCGTCGGTCCAGTCGGCCAGCAGTGGCACGACGCGGTTCCGCTCGATCTCGTTCTTCACCTTCGACGTCTCGATCGCGGTGGCGAGGTTGTACTTGCATGTCATGCACCAGTCGGCCGAGAAGTCGACCAGCACCGTCGCCCCCTTCTGCCGCAGGTCGGCGAGCCGCTCCCGCGAAAACGGCTCCCACGGGATCACCGACGCGACCGGTCCCAGGAACATGAAGGCAAGACTGCCGACGGTGGCCACAATGCTGCCCGCCTGCAGCCAGCGGGCAAACCCAATGTCGCCCGCGCGGGCCTCCTGCCCGCGGCCGATCCACCAGCAGGCGGCCCAGATGCCGATGAGCAA
>JBBAVO010000356.1:0-2756 GCA_040397635.1 Pirellulales bacterium | reverse complement strand
CGGCAAGGAACTGACCGCCTCCTGGGCCACCCTCACCGCGACGGCCGACGCCGCCGCGCGGTAATTGTATTCACGAAAAACACAGCATCGTGCTGTTTTTTCTTGGCAAACGCAGTTTGCTGGTGCTGCGCATGGCATCCTGCCATGCAGTCATGGGGTAGCCGGGGATCGGCGGAAGCTCGAGGAGCATTAGGATTTTTCGACCTTCTGGGGAATGTGCTGCCGTAGGTCGTGGAAGGAGAAAAAGCCGTAGCGACGAGACTTCTGCCGTCCCCCGGCGGCGCGGGATGTGTTCGGCGGCCCACCCGGCGGTACCATCGACGACTTCCGGCCCACTCGGATAGACTTTCTCGGGTGTTTCGCCCCTACGGCCCGGAAGCTCCCGCGATGACCAGACTTGCCGCCAGACCAAGCACCACGGCCCACCTCAAGAAGGCCGTCCACCATCACAAGATCACCAGCAAGCGTGGCGTGCTCGAACGCATGTTCACGATGTGGTTTCGTGGCTTCGTCTACAACCAGATCTGGGAGGATCCACGGGTCGATGCCCAGGCGCTCCAGATCGGCCCGGAGTCGAGCCTGTTCACGATTTCCAGCGGGGGCTGCAACGTCCTCAACTATCTGATCCACAAGCCGAAGCGGATCGTGGCGGTTGACCTGAACCACAACCACATGAGCCTCACGCGGCTGAAACTCGCCGCGATCCAGCACCTTCCCGACTACGAATCGTTCTACAACTTCTTCGGCTACGGCCAGCACGGCGACAACCTCGCCAACTACCGCCGCTACATCCGCGACCATCTCGATCCACAGACGCTGGCATATTGGGAGTCGAGCGACTGGCCCGGCAACGCGATCGGCCCGAAGCGGATCAGCTACTTCAAGCGTGGCCTCTACAACCAGGCGAAGCTGGGGCAGTTTTTCCGGGTCGTGCACGGCCTGGCGCGGGGCATGCGGCGCGATCCGGCCCGGCTGCTGAAGGCCCGGACGGTGGCCGAGCAGGAGCAGATCTTCGACGAGGCATTCAGCCCGCTGTTTGAAAACAAACTGGTGCGTTGGATGGGCCGGCAACCGGTGGCGGTCTACAGCCTCGGCATCCCGCCGAGCCAGCATGCGGCGATGCTCGAGGAGCAGGATAACGACGGCGGCAAGCTGTTTGACATGTACAAGCAGCGGGTTCGTCGCCTCGCCTGCGGCTTTCCACTCGACGACAACTATTTCGCCTGGCAGGCGTTCGGCCGCCGCTATGACCACGAGGGCCGTCGCGCGCTCCCAGACTACCTCAAGCGGGAACACTACGAAACGATCAAGGCCATGGTGCCCCGCGTGGAAACCCACATGGCATCCCTCGCAGATCAGCTTGGCGTGGAGAAGCCGGGAAGCCTCAACAGCTTCATCCTGCTCGACAGCCAAGACTGGATGCCGCCGGCGGTGATCGACGACCTCTGGGGGCACATCGCGCGGGTCGGCGGCCCGGGCACGCGGGTGATCTTCCGCACGGCGGGTGAAAAGTCACCGGTCGATGCGGCGCTCTCTCCCGAGACGGCGGCCCGGTTTGTCGCCCGGGAAGAACTCGCCCGTCAACTGCACCGGCAGGATCGCTCCGCGATCTACGGCATGTTTCACCTGTATGAGATGGTCGAAGAGGAGATGGTTGGAGGTCCGGCCGCATCATGAGCACCCCCGACGCGGTCCCGCCAAGCCCCGTGCCGCCCAGTCCTGTCGCTGTGGGCCCGGTGTCGTCGTCAAACAACCGACGTCCGGCCGGTGCCGACCATGCGGCGGCGATGGACCGGATGTATCGGCTGACGCGGCATGTCTACGACCTGACGCGACGCTACTATCTGCTCGGCCGCGACCGGCTGCTCGAACGGGTCGTCACGTCGCCGAACACCGCCACGCTGGAGGTGGGCTGCGGCACTGCCCGCAACCTGATCAAGCTGGCGCAGCGTCCGAACCACGGCCGACTCTACGGCCTCGACGCCTCCCACGAGATGCTGGAGACGGCAGGGAAAAGCATCGAGAAAACGCTTGGATTAACTCTGGGGATCACGCTGGGCGTGACCCCAGGGTTGGCGACGGGAGGGTTGCCGACGGGCTCCGCGACCTCAGGAGGTGTTTCGGGCCATGCCAGCCAGGAGCCGATCGTGCTGCGGCAGGGGTTGGCGGAGCAGCTTGACGCCCAGCGGATGTTCGGGCGGGACGAGCCGTTCGACACGATCTTTTTTTCCTACTGCCTATCGATGATTCCCACCTGGCCTGGCGCAATCGATGCGGCGATGGCGAATCTCCGTCCGGGCGGTCATCTCCTGATCGTCGATTTCTGGGATCAGAAGGACCTGCCGAGCGTGTTTGCGGCGGGGCTGAAGCGGTGGCTTTCGATGTTTCATGTGCACTACCGGCCGGAGGTGCACGACGCGATCGTGGAGCTGGGAAAGTCGGGCCGCGGCGAAGTGGAATTCGAGTCGGTCGCCCGCCGCTACGCCTACATCGCCAGCATCCAGAAGAACTGAAGAGCCTGAATAGCTCCTGATCATGAATCCTGATGATCTTGGTGCCGACTCACGGCAGCAGGAACACGAGGCCCGTGACCGTGGCGGCCTCCACGGCGAAGCCGCGGCAGCTGATCGGCACCGCCGGTACCGTCCAGGGCGCACAGTTGCCAGGCCGGTAGTAGCCCAGCGGGTAGACGCACTCCCAAGGCAGTTCCACGCCCATCTTGTAGGGCAGCACGGGCAGCGTCACGAAGAAGTGGG
>JBBAVO010000355.1:0-2763 GCA_040397635.1 Pirellulales bacterium | reverse complement strand
TCCTTGGTGATCTTCTTCTCGTGCCAGAGCTTGAAGAGATGGTCGTCGAGCAGCTGCATGCCGAGCTTGGCACCGGTCTGGATCGACGAATTGATGCGGAAGGTTTTGTTTTCGCGGATCAGGTTGCCGATGGCGGGCGTGACCACCAGGATCTCGTAGGCCGCCACACGGCCGCCGCCGATCTTGGGGATCAGCGCCTGCGACACCACGCCGATGATCGCCGTGGAGAGCTGCGTGCGGACCTGCTCCTGCTGGTTGGTCGGGAAGGCGTCGATGATGCGGTTGACCGTGCCCTGGGCGCTCGAGGTGTGGAGCGTGCCAAACACCACGTGGCCCGTTTCAGCGGCCGAGATCGCCGCCTCGATCGTTTCGAGGTCGCGAAGCTCGCCGACGAGGATGATGTCGGGGTCTTGCCGAAGCGCGCGGCGGAGGGCCTCCGAGAAGCTCGTCACGTCGGTGCCGATCTCCCGCTGGTTCACCGTGCACTTCTTCGACTTGTGATAAAATTCGATCGGATCTTCGATCGTGATGATGTGGTGATCGTGGGTTTCGTTGATGAAGTTGATCAGGCTGGCGAGCGTGGTGCTTTTGCCCGAGCCGGTCGGGCCGGTCACGAGAAACAGGCCACGCGGCCGCTGGGCCATCTTCTTGCAGACCTCCGGCACGCCCAGCTGCTCGGGAGTGAGCATCTTGTTGGGAATCTGCCGGAGCACCATCGCGATCGTGCCCTTCTGCTTGAACACGCTCACGCGGAAGCGGGCCAGATCCTTGAAGGCGAAGCCGAAGTCGCAGCCGCCCTTCTCGGCCAGTTCCGCCTGGCACCGCTCGGGGGTGATCGCCTTCATCAGGCCGTTGGTGTCGTCGGCCGTGAGCACCTTGGTGTTTTGGGGCGTCATGGCTCCGCTCATCCGGAACACCGGCGGGAGGCCCACTGTGATGTGGATGTCGCTCACGCCACCCTTCACGGCCGCCGTCAGCAGCTTGTCGATCTGAATCGTGCCCACCGCCTCCTTGGGCATCGCGAAGGCATCGTGGTGGCCTTCGCCTTCGGCGTGCTGCCCGGGCCTCGGCTCTTCGGCGATGTCGAGCTCGATATCACCCCCACCGCTGGCAGCGGCCTGGGAGGCTGCGGGAGCCGCCCCGGCACCGGCTTCACCAGCCACGCGGAGCACCAGCACCTTCGTGCCCTGCACTTCCACGAGCGAGCCTGTATGCGAGCCCACCGGAGTCGTAAACGAAAACATCTTCGCCTCGGCACCGGGCGGCATGATCGCCGCCGCATACGCCTGGACGTCTTCAGGGGCGAGCGGCTTTGTTTTGAGTGGCCGCATCTGGTCGCCCAGCCGCAGCATCGGCGCATAGCCTCCCGACAGCCGCACCTCCGAGGCGCCGTTTTCCTGGGCCAACTGGAGCAGCCGTTCGATCTGGGCCTGCTGTGGGGAGGTCGCCGTGCTCATGTCCTTGCCGCCGTGCCTGTGCCTGTGCTGGTGATGAAACCACCCCGAAGGGATTGCGAGAGAACCTGTGAAAAATCGACCAGAAAAACCTCGACCGCGTGCTGCGGGAAGCCCGGAAGACGTTGGTGGGGGGAACCCGGGGGCGCGGCCTCATGCCTGGAAGCGGCCGCGGTCGCCTGGCCGGCAACCATGCCCGACGGCATCGCGCCCAGCCATTGCCTCGAGAACTGGCCCACCCTCGCCTACCGCCTTCTTTTTTTCTGGTCGGCTCGGGCCCCTGACAGCCGCCGACCAGACACTCCTATTATGCGCTGTGTCTGTCAAAAAGGGAAAGCAGCGGACGGGTGGGCGGGATCGATTTTTTGGAATCTCCGGCCGGGCCGCGGGAAACGGGCGGCCCGCCCGGGCTCCGGCAGGCGTGCAGCCCTTGGTTTCCGGCCAAGTTTGGTATCGTGGGAGGCATGGATATCGTCAACCACCGCGATACGGTCCCGTTTACCACCGCCGATGGGTCTACCATCCGCGAACTGCTGGCCCATCGGAATTCCGCCATCCGCCAGCAGAGCCTTGCCGAGGCCCGGCTGCAGCCCGGCTGCGCGACCGTTCCCCACCACCATGCCGTGACCGAGGAGATCTACTACATCCTCACCGGCACCGCCGCGATGACCCTCGGGACGGAAACCCGCGACGTCGGCCCCGGCGACGCCATCGCCATCCCCGCCGGCATCCGCCACACGATCCGCAACACGGGCTCCCAGGAACTTGTCTTTCTCTGCACCTGCGCCCCCGGCTATGAACACACCGACACGTTCCTCGAACCGCCGACCCACTCCTAGTCAGCCATGGCCGTCTCCGACCCGTTTTCCAAAATCCTGATTTCCGAAGGGATCATCAGCCCCGAGCAGTTGGCGGAGGCGATGCGTGTGTCGGGCTCGTCGGGCTCGAAGGTGCACGACGAGGTCATCAAGCTCGGCTACGCCGCGCCCGAAAAGGTGATGGCAGCCCTCGGCAAGGCCTACCGGCTCACGGTGATGGATCTCACCGGCATGACCGTGCCGCAGGAGATCGTCGAACTCCTGCCCGAGAGCGTGGCCCGCGAAAACACGATCTTTCCGCTCTCGGAAAAGGGCAGTGTCCTGCGGCTGGCCACCAGCGATCCCACCGACATGGAACTCCAGGAGAAGCTCCGCTTCATCCTCAACCGCGACGTCGAGATGAGCCTCGCGCCGCGGCAGCAGATCGTGGAGGCGATCAACCGCCACTACGGCCTCTCCGACGGCGAGAGCGCCGACTCGATGCTCCAGGA
>JBBAVO010000354.1:1187-2784 GCA_040397635.1 Pirellulales bacterium | reverse complement strand
ATCCCGTTTGGTGTCGCGATGATCGATAACCCAGTGCCGGTCTGTGTGTGGCTGAAGCGTGACCTGCGGGTGGCCGATCATCCGGCACTTGCCGAGGCCGTGGCCCGAGCGCGGGGCGGAGCCGTGTTCGCCGTGTTTCTCTACGAGCCCGAGGTGCTCGCGCAGCCCGAGCGTGATGCGAGCCACGCGGGGTTCGAGCGCGAGTGCCTCGTCGACCTCGAGGCCGCACTCGGCCGGCTCGGCATTCGGCTCATCACCCGCCGGGGCGAGGCGGTGGCGATGCTCGAACACCTTCGCTGCGAGACAGGCTTCAGGTTGCTCGTGGCTCACGAAGAGACCGGCACGGGCGTGACGTACGTCAGAGACCGACGGGTGCGACGCTGGGCCCGTGAGGCCGGCGTCGAGTTTCTCGAACTTCCGCAGACCGGCGTCGTGCGGCGACTCGGCTCGCGGAACGGCTGGAACAGGCTGTGGGAAACGCGGATGGAGGCGGACCGTGCCAACGTGCCGCGGAGTATCGGTCGCGGCGGCCTCGCGACCGTCGCACGGCTGGCCACGGCCGGCGTGCTCGACGGCCGCGGGCTGGGGTATCCCACAGACACGAAGGACCGCCAGCGGGGTGGCGAGCGCGCGGCGGGCGACGTGCTCGACGACTTCCTGTCGAGCCGCGGGCGGCACTACTCCGGCGGCATCTCGAGCCCGCTGTCGGCGCCGACGAGTTGCTCGCGGTTGAGCCCGTATCTGGCGTTCGGCGCGATCTCGATGCGGACCGTCTGGCAGGAGAGCGAGGCCCGCCGGCGGGAGGTGCAGGCGAGCCTGCTCACGGCCACGAGCCCGCGCGACCGTGCCGGCCTCAAGGCCTGGCAGCGGAGCGTGAAGGCGGTGCAATCCCGGCTCCACTGGCACTGCCACTTCATGCAGAAGCTCGAGGATGAACCGGCGATCGAGTTTCACAACATGCTCCGGGCGGCCGACGGCCTGCGCGAAACCGAGGTCTGCCCCAAGCGGCTCGACGCCTGGCAGGCGGGCCGCACGGGCTATCCGCTCGTCGATGCCTGTATGCGGAGCCTCGTCGCCACCGGCTGGCTCACGTTTCGGATGCGGGCGCTGGTCGTGTCGTTCGCCAGTTATTCCCTGTGGCTTCACTGGCGGCCTACGGGCCTGTTCCTCGCCCGCCACTTCCTCGACTTCGAGCCGGGTATCCACTGGTCGCAGCTCCAGATGCAGAGCGGCACGACCGGCATCAACACCCTCAGGATCTACAATCCGACGAAGCAGGCGATCGAGCAGGATCCCCGCGGCGTGTTCATTCGCCGCTGGATACCCGAACTCGCCGGCGTGCCACCGGCGTATGTGCACATGCCCTGGACCATGCCGGAAGACGTGCAACGGTCGGCCGGCTGCGTGATCGGCCACGAGTATCCGGCGCCGCTCGTCGACCACGCCAAGGCGATTCGCGAGGCAAAACGCCGTCTGGCGATCGTGCGCAGCGGCCCCGCGGCGCGCAGCGAGGCCCGCGGCGTGGCTGAGCGGCACGGCAGCCGCCGTGACCGGCGCGGGGCGATGCAGCAGGATCCGGTGCGGCGCACGCTCGGCC
>JBBAVO010000354.1:0-1087 GCA_040397635.1 Pirellulales bacterium | reverse complement strand
CGCAGTTGCAGGTAGCGGGACACATACGACCCAAACTGCAGCACCGCCACCATCCGGCCCACCAGCATCGGAAGCGTGCCCAGTGGCGCCCGCGCAACCGCATGCCGCACGACCTCGACCACATGCATCACAAGCGCCGGCAGGAACGACGACCCTGCCACGCTCCGCCAGAAGAGCCGCTCCGCATGCAACCCCGCCGCGAACGACCGCGAGCGAACTCTGCCCGACGTCGCCGGCGCGATGACCTGGGAATAGGGCTCCAGCACCACGCGAAGGCCACTCCGCGACAGTGTGATCGCCATGTCGGCGTCGGCCGTCGCATCGCCACAGACCGTCGTGAATCCGCGGCCAGCGAGATTCAGCACGTCAGACCGCCAAAAGCCGGCCTCGAGCACCGGTCCCTGCGGCACTTTCGCACCGGCAGGCGGACACTCAGCCGCCTTCGCCTTGCGCCACCTGGTGTCGGCGGCCACGTCGATTCGCCGCCCCCCGACGGCACACCGCACGCCCGCCGACACCACATGATCGCGGTCGTCGCCCGCCACCCCCAGCGGCACAACAGCCCCCACATCGTCAGCCTCAAGTCGTTCCATCGGCCGATCGGTCCAGCCTTCCGTGGCCCGCCAGCCCGCGGCGAGGACATGCACCACCTCGCCTTCGCTGGCCGCCACGCCGAGATTCACGCAGCCCACCAGAGTCGATCCGGAGGGCGCCTGCACGAACCGCACCTCCTCGCGGATATTCCACGGGTCGGCGTATTCGCAGCCGAGCGACACCACGATTTCGCAGTCGTCGGGCCGGTGTTCCAGAACGCTGACGAGCGTCTCCTCCATGGCCGCAGTGTCGGCCGGAGTGGGGATGACGATCGACAACCGCGGCGATCGCACCAGATCGAATGTGTCAGACATCGCCAGCCCCCCGGCCGTCAGGCCACCCCTCGAGCGCAACGGTGGCTCCGCCTCCGCGCGCACTCTCCCCCCAGACACCGCACCGTCAAAAGCGTCAGAACGTGATCGAATTATCACCCAGGCACGCCGGCACAGCAGTCGCGCCGGACTATGCCCGAGTCACTTGCAGAGTCGCCGCG
>JBBAVO010000353.1:0-2785 GCA_040397635.1 Pirellulales bacterium | reverse complement strand
CGCACAACAAGTCGGACATCCTCCTCGTCTCCTCCACCTTCGCCGATCCCGGCTCGCCTCTCCCATGCATCCCTCTGCATCGATCGCCGCCCTCTGCCGTCGCTGGTGCGTCGCGGCTCCTGTGCGCATTGATCCGCTGGGTGTGCAGGGCTTCAGCGGCTCGCCGGTGTTTGTAGTGGAACTGTCCGACAGGCCCGGCCGGTTCGTGCTCAAGAGTTTTCATGCCGGTGCTTCCGTCGAGCATGCCCGCTTCGTCCATGGGCTCGTGAGGCACCTCCGGGCCGAATGCAGCACGCCGCTTGCTGAGGTGATGGTGGCGCTCGACGGCGACACGATCGTGGCCGATGCCGAGGGCCGACTCTGGGAACTGTCCCGCTTCATGCCCGGCGTGGCAGTTCCCTGCCCCACGCCCTCTCAGGCGGCCGCCGCAGCGACGGCCCTGGCGCAGTTGCATCTGGCTGCCGCACGGCTCGTGACCCATCCGCCGAGACAAGACTTCTCGCCAGGCCTCGCCCTTCGGATCGGAAGGGCCCGGGAACTCCTGACGCGTCCTTGGCAGGCCCGCTGCCGCGCATGGTCACAAGCCTCCCGCCATCGAATGCCTGCCGATCGATGGACGGCCCTCGACGCCCGCGTGGCCGCCGCGATCGACCTGTTCACTGCCGCTGGTGGCAACGCTTTCCTCGCTCGCGTCGCCAGCATCCAACCTCATCGCTGCGTGCTCCAGCCAGCGATCCGAGATGTCTGGTACGACCATGTGTTGTTCGCGGAGCAAACCTCCGACGCCGTGACGGCGATCATCGATCTGCACGCCGCTGGCATCGACACGCCGGCGACCGACCTTGCCCGCCTCGTGGGCAGTTGGGCCGCACCAGCCGGACGCGAGCGGATGTCGCTCGTCAATCGGTGGCCGGAGGCGATGGCAGCGTACGAGCGGGTGCGGCCCCTGTCGCACGGAGAGGCCGACCTGATCCCCTTCCTCCATGCCACTGGTGTCGTGTGCGGGCTCGACAACTGGTTTCGCTGGACGCTGGATGAGCATCGCGAGTTTCCAGATGCACGCAGAATGCTCGACCGTATCGACTGGCTGCTGCAGGAACTGCCCGCTGCCATCGCTACGGCATGGGCTGCAGTCGGGAATGCGGATTGACCGTCAGAAATTGCAGCGGGTAAACTGAGTGCACCGATAATCAGGATGATTGGGTTCGAGTCCGCCACCCCAGCGGCGTCCGCAACCGTCGGCGTCAGATGGATCGCATGCGTAGAACTTTCCGACTGCCCACAATCTGCCGCGTGGTCGCCGCGGTGCTGGCCCTGCCAGTCGCCGTAGGCTTCGGTGCGCAGGCATCGGCCGCCGATACCGCTCCGTTCGATCCGCTGGCGTCGATTTCCGCAGCCCTGGGGAGCCCTGCTCAGGTCACCGCGGCCATCGAGTCTGGCGCGAAGGGAAACATGCTCGTTGTGACGGCCGCGCTGGAAGAGGGCTGGCACCTTTACTCGCTGGAGCAGAAGCCCGGTGGCCCTCAGCCCACCAAGATTACGCTGGCCGCCGATTCGCCCCTCAAACTCGCTGGCCCTTTCCGGCCGGATGCCCCGCCCCACAAGCGGACCATCAAGGATGTGCCCGGATGGAACGGTCTTGTGGTCGAGGAGCATGCCGGGACGGTGACATGGCGGGCACCGCTGGCGGCGAACCCGGATGGCAAGGCCGCGAAGGTTCGCGGCAGCGTGAGCCTGCAACTCTGCCGCGACAACGCCTGCACGCCGCCGGAAACGATCCCCTTCACGGCAGTCGCAGCCGGGGCGTCCGCCACTGCTCCTGCGACGAACGCCTCGGGCCCAAATGACGGCCAGGCTCTCCCTGGCATCGACGGGCCCGCCGCTGTCGCAGCAGGTGCTACCGCCACCGAGGTTGCCGCGGCCCCGGTCATTCCGGGCAATCCCGTCATGCCGGGTGCTCCCGTCATGCCGGCTCCTGCCGTCGCGGCCTCCGGTTCGCCGACCGTGGATGCCCGCGGGAGCGTGCCGCTGTCACTGCCAGCGGCATTGCTGATGGGCCTCGTGGGAGGATTGATTCTCAACCTGATGCCCTGTGTGCTGCCGGTGCTCGGTCTCAAACTCATGTCGTTTGCCCAGCAGTCGGGCCGGGCACGGCAGGAGATCTTCCAGCTCAATCTCTGGTATTGCGCCGGCCTCTACGCCGTCTTCTTCCTGCTGGCCACGGCGAGCGTGGCGGCGAACCTCGGGCTGGCGGGCTCAAATCTCGCCTGGGGCGAGCAGTTCACGTCGTCGCGATTCAACATTGCCATGGCGGCGATCGTGTTTGCCTTCGCGCTCTCCTTCCTCGGCGTCTGGGAGCTGCCGATTCCGGGCTTCATCGGCGCCAAGGCGGGCGCGATGCAGACTCAGGAGGGCCCCCTCGCGGCGTTCCTCAAGGGGGTGCTCAGCACCGTGCTGGCAACGCCCTGCAGCGGTCCGTTCCTCGGGCCCGTGTTTGGCTTCACGCTCACGCAGCCGACCGGCGTGACCTATGCCGTCTTCGCCGCCATCGCCACCGGCATGTCGCTCCCCTACCTGCTTGTGGGGCTGTTTCCCGGCCTCGTCAAATTCCTGCCGAAGCCGGGCGCCTGGATGGAGACACTGAAAGAGCTGCTCGGCTTCGTGATGCTCGGCACGGTCGTCTTTCTGTTCACATTCCTCGACCACGACTGGTTCGTGCCGACCTTCGCATTGCTCATCGGCATCTGGGCCGCCTGCTGGTGGATCGGCCGCGGGCAGGAGGCCC
>JBBAVO010000352.1:0-2823 GCA_040397635.1 Pirellulales bacterium | reverse complement strand
TTGGCGCTCTCCGGGTCGTGCTGCAGGTAGCCTTGGATCGGCCGCACGACCGACCAGCCGTCCTTTATGTGGGCCGAGAGCACCGGATCGGTCCGCCGGCCCGCGACGACGTCACCCACATACTCGTCGGCCGTCACGCTCGCCGCCACGCTCCCGTAGCCCGGCAGCCGGCTCGCCCCCACCATACGCCACAGCTCCTCGGCGATCACCAGCTGTCGCGTGGCGTCAGTGAGCGCGTGGGCAAGTCCATGATGCTGATGGTCGGGCCGCACGAAGACGTCGGCACCGTAGAGCGTCTTGCCATGCACCGGATCGTGATCGGCGAACGTTCCCCGCGCCGTCAGCACGTCCCAAGAGTCGTCGATGTGGTAGTCAATCAGCCGGAGTCGCAGCGTGAAATGCACGCCCACGGGAACGCCACTGGGCACATGCTCCGCGACGAACTGGCCCTCTGGGAACACAGACTGGTGCTCCGCCAGTTCCTCCGGCGTGTAGGGTGTTTCGTTCGGGTAGACGATGCGACAGATCTCGCCGATGGCGACGAAGTCGGACGGCTGCATCAGCCGAATCGCGTAGTCGGAGAGCGTCACAATAAAAATCCTTTCTGATCAGGTGCGCCGCTACTGCCTGCGCCAGCGGTTTCGCCAGCGGTTTCGCGGGGCAGGGGCAGGAGTGGCCGGGGCGGGCGTAGCCGCCGCCGCTTTGCTCGACCGCGGCGCGGGATTCACCTCGCCGCGATACCGGCGGGCCGTCGCCCCGTCGTGCGACTTCTCGATCTCGAGGATGCCGAAGTAGGGATCGGGATACTGCCAGTCGTTCTGGGCCTGCGCGGCGGTGGCCAGCCACGAGACCGCGGCACACGCGACGAGTCCGACCGCGAGGGAAGACAGACGGGTTTGCCGCATGGCGGTGCTCCTCAAAAGTGTCTGGCGATACGTATGGAACTGATGTCGGGCGGGGACGATTCACCCACCAATGATCGAACGGACTGCCGCCGGGTCGATCCCGTCAACGAGTTCGACGTGGCCGATCCGCGTAGGAAGGACGAACCGGAGCCGGCCGCCGACGGTCTTTTTGTCGCGGGCCATCGTGGCGAGCAACGCGTCGCTTGCAAAACCGGGGCCGGTCGGCACGGCCACCGGCAGATCGAATGCCCGGAGGAGCTGCTCTTGTCGGGAGACGACGTCGGGCCCGATCCGGCCGAGCGACTGGGCGAGCGCGGCCGCCGACACCATGCCGACGGCAACCGCCTCGCCGTGCAGCAGCGTGCCGTAGCCGGCGGCGGTCTCGTAGGCATGGGCGAACGTGTGGCCGTAGTTGAGGACCGCCCGCAGGCCGGTGATCTCGCGCTCGTCGCGTTCCACGACATTGGCCTTGAGTGCCGCCGACCGGCCGACCACGTGGGCAAGGGCCGCGGCATCTCTGGCCAGGATCGCGCCGGTGTTGGCTTCGAGCCAGTCGAAAAACTCCGGGTCGAGGATCATGCCGTATTTCACCACCTCGGCCAGGCCGCTCCTGAACTCGCGATCGGGCAGCGTCGCGAGCGTGGCGACATCGGCAATCACGCCGCGGGGCTGCCAGAAGCTACCGACCAGATTTTTCCCGGCGCTGAGATTGATCCCCGTCTTGCCGCCGATCGCGCTATCGACCTGCGCCACGAGGGTGGTTGGCACGTGCCAGACGGGCAGCCCGCGGCCAAACGTCGCAGCTGCGAACCCTGACAGATCGCCCACCACGCCGCCGCCGACACCGACCACATGCGTCTGGCGATCGACGGCAAGTCGGGCCATCTCGTTCCAGAGCCGTTCGAGCGAGGCGACCGACTTCGAGGCCTCGCCGGAGGGAACGGTGAGCGTGGTGACTTCCAGTCCGGCAGAATTCAGAGAGGCGACCGTGGTGGCAGCATGGGAGTCGGCCACGGCGGCATCCGTGATCACAACCGTCCGCCTCGCGCCGGTGGCCGCGATCGCGGGGCCGACCAAACCGATCACGCCATTTCCAACGACGACGTCGTAGGAGCGATCGGCCTGGCCGGCGTCTGCCGGAAGATGAAGGCGGATGGTGGTGGTGTCGGTCAACACGGGTGGCTCAGCACGCCTGTCAGGCCACGCTCACGCGGTCGAGGTCGGCCGGAGTGACGGTGATCACGCGGGCAAACCCGGTGTGCTGCCGATGGTAATCGAGTTCCGCGGCCTCCTGCGGAGCGGCGTGCAGCAGTGTCTCGGCGCGGGCCTTATCGGCGTCCGACCAGTCTTCGTAGTCGTCGGGCCAGACCGTGTGGTTTTCGACGACGAGGGCTTCGCGATAGGGATCAAACGCGTTGGGCATGCGCGGTGGCTCCGGATGGCAAGGCGGTGCGGACGGCACCCTGGCTTTCCCGCTGTATCGTCCAGCTGGGACCGCCAGTATACAGTGCAGCGGCGGCGGGTGCGGCCAGCCGAATCGCCCGCCGACGGATCATGCGAAAGGACCATGCTCGATGTCGCGACCGACACCTCACCAGACCGCCTCCGCGCGAACCGTTGGCACCCCGCGCGGCAGCTGGCTGGTGGCCGGATTGCTCCTGCTGGGCTTGGCGGCGGCCATCACCGGCATCTGGTTTCAGTGGCAGCAGACCCGGCGCTGCCTTGCGTTTTACGGCCCGGCGGCGGCTCGGCGGATTGCGGCGGCACCCGCGGTCGAGTTGATGCTGGTGCAGCCCGGGGGGCAGGCCGGCCAACTCGTCGCTCCGACACGGATCGATGTCTCAAAAGCGGCCGGGCTAGTCCATCTGCGGCGCGGGCTCGTGGAGGATGCCAACTTCAACTGGCAGGCCAGCGGCGG
>JBBAVO010000351.1:0-2843 GCA_040397635.1 Pirellulales bacterium | reverse complement strand
GTGCTCCACCAGCTCGGCTTCGATCCCAACCGACTCAGCTATTTCTTCGGCGGCCTCGACCAGAAGCTCGTCGGCGTCGAACATGTCGAACCGATCCGAGAGGTGCTCGCATGACAAGGTTTGCCGCGTTGCTCTGTCTCGTGTGCACGACACTTCTCTCGCAGCGGGCGGACGCGGAGTCGCCTCCGACCGCGGTGCAGACGGGCCCGCCTCGCCGGGTCATCGCGGCCGACGACTCGAAGCGGACGATGGCCTCGATTGGTCCCGACGGGAAGGTGGAGTGGAAGCTCCCCTGCGGGCCGATCCACGATCTGCACCTGCTGCCCGACGGTCACATCCTCTATTCAGAAGGCTGGACTCGGATCGTGGAGCTCGACGAGCACCGTAAGCCGATCTGGGACTACAACGCGAAGCGGAATGGCAACGCCGGTCGGACGGTCGAGGTGCACGCTTTCCAGCGGCTGCCCGACGGTACGACGATGATCGTTGAGTCGGGGCCGGCCCGGATCATCGAGGTCGATCGGGAGGGAAACCTGCGGCACGAGATCAAGCTGACAGTCAACGATCGGTCGGCACACTCCGACACGCGGAACGCGCGGAAGACCGAGGCCGGTACCTACCTCGTGGCCCACGAGAAGGATGGCGTCGTTCGGGAGTATGACTCCACAGGAAACATCATCTGGGAGTTCGACGTGCCGCTCTTCGGCAAGCCGAAGAAGGGGGGGCACGGCCCTGAAGCCTTCGGTGACCAGGCCTATTCGGCCGTCAGGCTCGCCAACGGCAACACGCTCATCGGCACCGGCAACGGCCACAGCGTGCTCGAGGTGACGCCCGCCAAGGAGATCGTGTGGAAGATCGAGCAGCACGACCTACCGGGAATCGTGCTCGCCTGGGTGACGCAGGTGAGCCGCCTCAAAAACGGCAACACGCTCATCGTCAACTGCCACGCGGGCCCGGAGCAGCCGCAGATCATCGAGGTCACTGCGGAGAAGCAGGTCGTCTGGACGTTCAAGGATTTCCAGACGTTCGGCAACTCGCTGCCGGTGGCGGTGGTGCTGGAGCCATGAGGACCGCCGCAGGATTGGCATTGGCTGCGGTGCTGGCCTCGCTGTTCGGATGTGGCCCGTCTGGTTCGAAGAACATCATAGAACCGACCGCGGGTCAGACCCCTCGGCTCGATGTCGGCGACCAGGTTGCCGCGGCCGACGATCAGATTGCTGCCGTCCGCGCGGGCGAGGCCCAAACAATTGTCGCCGCGGCGTTGCTGACGGATGCCGAATGGGAATCGCTACGGGGCTTGGCCGGCCTCCGCGAACTCGTGCTCGAGCAGGGCAGGGCCGATGATAGCCGGGCGGAGATCTTGGCAACGCTCACGGGCCTCGAGCGGCTGGTTCTCCGCGAATCGCCGCTGACCGATGTGGGAATCCAGCGGCTCTTGGATTGCCGTGCGCTCCGCGACCTGAACGTACCGCAGGCTGCCTGCACCGCGGAGGGGTTGCGGGCACTCGCAGCGCTCCCCCACCTGCGAAGCCTCCGCCTTGGCGGCCCGCAGCTCGCAGGGGTGGAAGTCTGTGAGGCGATTGCCTCCCTACCACAGTTGCGGTCGCTGCATCTGATTGACGTGCCGATCGGCGACGACGGCCTGGCGGTGCTCCAGCGTCTGCCAAGCCTCTGGAATCTCTACCTCGATGGAGCCGGGGTATCGGATGAGGCCTGGGAACGGTATTTTCAAGCCTGCCCGCGGGTGCATGTGCACATCGACCAGATGCATCACGACCGAGATCCGCGTGCGCACCATCACGAGCAGGCACCATGAAACAGTCAACGTCAGCCAGGAGCGAGCGACGATTAGGCAACGCGAACGCACGTCGAGTAGCGTGGTCGCTCGCGATCGTTACGGTTGTCACGGTCTGCCTGCTCGCCGGGCGGGCAATGGCTGCGCGGGCCCGCACGGCCGTCGCCCACGACGTGGCCGGGGCGGCGAACGCCTGGCTCGATTCACTCGACGCTGTCCAGCGAGGCCTGACGTCGAGGCCGTTCGACGACGCCAAACGAACCGACTGGCACTTCGTGCCCAAGCCGGTAAGGAAGGGTGTGCAACTCCGCGACATGACCGAGCCGCAGCAGACGGCGGCCCTTGCGCTCCTGCGGGCGGTGCTGTCGCAGGTGGGTTACGACAAATCGGTCGCCATCATGGAACTCGACGAGATCCTGCGGGTTCTTGAGGGATCGCGGGCGAAGAACATCCGTGATCCCAAGCGGTATTTCCTCACGATCTTCGGCACCCCGTCGGATGACGGCCCGTGGGCGATCTCCTTCGAGGGTCATCACCTCTCGCTCAACTTCACCGTGCGGGACGGACGGATCGTCGACTCGACGCCGCAGTTCATGGGTGCGAATCCGGCCGTGGTGAAGACGCCGCTGCCGAATCTGCCCGCCGTGGGACACCGGGTGCTCGAGGCGGAGGAGTCAGTCGCCTTCGAGCTGGTGAACTCGCTCGACGACGGTCAGCGGGCCAAGGCCGTCATCTCGCCTGAGCCGCCGAAGGAGATCCGCGGCGCGGGCGAGCCGCAGCCATCGGGTGAGCCGGCCGTCGGTATCGGGTTCGGGGACCTGTCGGCATCGCAGCAGGCCGTGCTCGAGCGACTCGTGGACGTGTATTGCGATGCGATGCCGGAAGAGGTCGTGTCGGAGCGTCTGCAGGTGCTCGAAGCAGCCGAGGGCGGCTGGGCCGCAGTACAATTCGCATGGGCAGGCAGTCTCAAGCCGGGCGTCGGACACTATTACCGCGTCGAGGGGCCGACCTTCGTCATCGAACTGTGCAACGTGCAGCCCGATGCCGA
>JBBAVO010000350.1:0-2858 GCA_040397635.1 Pirellulales bacterium | reverse complement strand
GGAGATGTTCCCATGCCCGTCACGCTCACCTGGACCGGCCACGCCACCTGGCTCATCGACACAGGCGCCGGCACGCTGCTCGTCGATCCCTTCTTCGATGAGTGCCCGACCGCTTCGATGAAGGCGGCCGCGGTCTCTTGCGATGCGATCCTGGTCACGCACGGTCACTTCGACCATGTGGCCGACCTGGTCGCGATTGCCAAGCGGACGCGGGCCCGCGTGTTCTGCAATTGGGAGATTGGCCAGTGGCTCGGCAAGCAGGGGGTCGAGGCGGTGCAGCCGATGAACATCGGCGGCCGCGTGGCCGTGCCGGGCGGCACGGCGAAGATGGAGATCGCCCACCATTCCTCGAGCCTCCCGGATGGCACCTATGGCGGCAATCCCGCTGGTTGGGTGCTCGATGTCGGCGGCTTGCGGGTTTATATCGCTGGCGACACATCGCTCTTTTCCGACATGGCGCGGATCGGAAGGCCGCACGACGGCCAGCGAATCGACGTGGCGGTGCTGCCGATCGGCGACCTGTTCACGATGGGCACAGATGATTCACTGGAGGCGATCCGGCTGCTCGCCCCGAGGATCGTGCTACCGAGCCACTACGGCACCTGGCCGCCCATCGAGCAGGATGCGGCCGCCTGGGCCAAGCGAGTGCACGACGCAAGACTGGCCGACGCGCGGGTACTGACGCCGGGCGAATCGATCGTGATCGGTCCGAATTGAACCATCACTGACACGTCATCGCGGCCTCGACGTCGGCAGTTCAACGGGCTTCGCCGGCGGCACGCGGACCTCGACCATGTCGTCCGCGACCCGCACCTCGAAGACATCGACCCTGAGCTGCGGGTTGTCGCACCAGGCGCCGTCGCTGAGCCGAAACCGCCAGGCATGCCAGGGGCAGGTTACGCACCCGTCGGTCATCGGGCCCGACCCGAGCGAAGCCCCCATGTGCGGGCAGAGGTCGTCGATGGCGGAGTAGTGTTCGCCGTCAAAGAAGACCGCCACGAGTCGGCCCGAAACCTCGAAGACACGTCCCTGCCCGGCTGGGATCGCCCCAGCTTTCGCCACGGCGGTGAAGGGCACGTCGGAGGGATTCGCAGTGTCGCTCATGGTTCAGCAGATGTAGCATACGGGGCATGCTTGAGAAACCGGTCATCGTCGCGGCCCCACAGATGCGACTCCTCGTGCTCGATGTAGACGGCACCATTACCAACAGCCGCCATGAGGTCAGCCAGGCCACCTGCGACGCCGTCGCCCGTGTCCGGGCCGCCGGGATCCGGGTCGTGCTGGCGACGGGCCGCCGCTACCGCGACACGCTCCCGGTGGCCGCGCGGCTCGGCATCGAAGACCCGCTGATCACCGCGTCGGGCGCGCTGATCAAGAGGACATCGGACCATGCCACGCTCGCCCGCGCGGAGTTCGGCCCGGGCGTGCTCGAGGGTGTGGTCGCTGAGATCGTGGCAGCCGGCCATGAGCCGGTGCTCTATTCAGACAGCTTCGCCGACGGCTTCGATTTTCACTGCCGCAGCCTCACCGTCGCTCCGACGCCGGAAGGGGATGCGGAGCGGGGTGTCTTGGGCCTCGCCGAATACCTCGAACGCAACCGGGAGCTGGCGTGCGTTGCGGCCGACCTCCACCGCACAGTGCCGTCGGGCGTGTTCGCGGGCTTCTCCATGGGGCCCCATCGCGCCATGCTCGCCCTCGAGGAATCGCTCCACGCCGGCTTTCCCGGCCAGCTCTCGTTGCACACGATTCGCAGTCCGCGGTATCTCAACTGGATGTGCGAGATCGCTCCGGTCGGCGTGACGAAATGGTCGGGGGTCATGTCGCTGGCACGGGAGTGGGGCATCGACGCCGCGGAGATCTGCGCCGTGGGGGACGACGTCAACGACCTGCCGATGATTCGTGCGGCCGGCCTCGGGATCGCGATGGGCAACGCCCAGCCGGAGGTGCTCGCGGCGGCCGACCAGATCGTTGGCAGGCAGGACGACGACGGTCTGGTCGACGTGGCCGACCTGCTGCTGCGGTCTGGCCAACTGGGCTGACAGCCTGCAGGTGCAAGTCCCGCGCCGCCGGGACGGCAGAAGTCTCGTCGCGTTGGATTTTTCGCCATGACCCCCTGTGGTTGTGCGCTGCCGGGCAGGGGCGAAAAATCCAAAAGCTCCTCGAGCTTCCGCCGATCCCGGCTCCTCAGTATCTGGAGATTTCGTGAGCCCCGAAGTGGCCCATCCTTCCGTGTCCCCGCAGACTGCGCGTCCTTTCGGTCTGTTTGGGCGACTCCTGGGCAGTCTCCGGGAATCACCGGCCGATGCGGGTTGAAGCAGGCTGCCCCGATCCCTATATGTCTCCGGCCCATCCCGGCGAGATCGTGTGGTGACATGCATGGAACTGAAACTCCACCGACCGCACGCCGCCTGCGCGCAGACCGGCCGCCCTTTCGTCGCCGGCGAGCCGCTCGTCTCGGCGCTGGTCAGGTCGGAAGGCAGGCTTGACCGATGCGATTACGCCGCCGCCGCGTGGTCCGGGCCGCCGGCCCACACGCTGGCCTGGTGGCGATCGACCTTTCCGGCCACCGCGACCGCCGGCACAACGCTCGCCCCGGCCGACGTGCTGCTCGACGTGCTGGAGGAACTCGAGGGACGTGAGGCCGATGCGGCCCTCCGCTACCTCGTGGCGCTCGAACTCGTCCGTCGCCGCGCTGTGCGATTTGTCGATCGGCATGGCCCTGACCAAGACGACAGGCGGGCAGGCGATGGAGGTCCCGACTTGATCCTGGCCTGCCGTAAACGTGACCGCGAATACCGCGTGAGGGCTGTGTCGGCTCAGGAGGCCACTGTCCCGGGGGTCGAGGAGCGGCTGACGGC
>JBBAVO010000349.1:0-2862 GCA_040397635.1 Pirellulales bacterium | reverse complement strand
CCACGGTGACCAAACGGCCCAACATCCTCTACATCATTGCCGACGACCAGTCGCCCTTCGACCTCACGTGCTACAACCCCGCCTCGACGCTCGACACGCCGGTGATCAACCGGCTCGCCGCCGAAGGAATGGTGTTTGACGCGGCGTATCACATGGGCTCGTTCTCCGGGGCGGTCTGCACGCCGAGCCGGCACATGGTGATGTGCGGCCGGTCGGTCTGGCACCTGCCGATCGGGCCCACCAAATCGTCGTGCCCGCCAGCCATCGTTCAGTTCACGCTCGCGCCGGTTTTCAATCGGGCTGGCTACGACACGATGCGGACCTGCAAGCAGGGCAATGCCTACGAGGGTGCCGACAAACTCTTCACGATCCGCCACGACGCCACCAAGCGGGAGGGCACGCACGAGGGGGGTAGCGGCTGGCATGGCGACCGGGTCATGGACTATCTCGCGGAGCGGGAGCGGACGAAGGACGCCGATCCGTTCCTGATCTACTTCGGCTTCTCGCATCCCCACGACACTCGCGACGGCACGCCGGAACTGCTCGCAAAATACGGCGGCACCAACCACACCGACAGGTCGTCGCCGCCGGCCGCCGATCCGCGGCAGCCGCCCCTGCCCCCCACCTGGCTGCCCAGGCACCCCTTCGATCACGGCCACATGGATGTCCGCGACGAGGTGGCGGTGAGCGGAGTGTGGGATCGCCGGGACGCGGCCACGATTCGCAATGAACTGGGCCGCGAATACGCCTGCAGTGAAAATATCGATCGGCAGATCGGCCGGGTGCTCGAGAAGCTCGCGGCGATGGGCGAGCTGGACAACACGTGGATCTTCTACACCGCCGACCATGGCATGGCGATCGGTCGCCACGGCCTGCAGGGGAAGCAGAATCTCTACGAACACACCTGGCGGGTGCCCTTCATCGTGAAGGGGCCGGGAGTGAAGCCGGGAAGTCGCGCCCCTGGCAACATCTACCTCGGCGACACGCTGGCTACGCTCTGCGACATCTCCGGTATTGAGCCGCCGGTCTCGAACGAGGGCACGAGTTTTCTGCCGGTGCTCGAGGGGCGGCAGCAGACCGTTCGCGACGTCCTGTACGGCGTTTACTGTGGCGGCCAGAAGCCGGGGATTCGCAGTGTGCGGCAGGGGGACTGGAAGCTCATCAAGTATGAGTCGCCTTCCGGCGGTCTCCACACACAGCTGTTCAACCTGCGGGACAATCCGCAGGAGTTGCTTGCCGAGCACCATGATCCGTCGGTGGCCGAGGCCACTACGGCGGTGCCCCAGCCACTCCAGAAAAATCCACTTCAGAAAAATCTACTCCAGAAAAACTTGGCCGCCGATCCGGCCCACTCTGAAAAACGTACCGCGATGGAGGCCGTTCTCCTTGCCGAGATGCAGCGGCATGACGACCCATTTCGGTTTTCCGACCAGCCTGTGAAGGAGCCCGCACCATGACCGCCTCCACCCCCCTGGCCTGCCTCGTGGCCGGTCTGATGGCCCTCGTGGCATCGGCCGGCACCGTGCGTGCCGCGGCCCCGCCGAACGTCGTCGTGATCTTCATCGACGACCTGGGCTATGGCGACATCGGGCCATTCGGAGCGACGAAGCAGAAGACGCCACACCTCGACCGGATGGCGGCGGAGGGGATGAAGCTCACGAGCTTCTACGCGGCGCCGGTCTGCTCAGTGTCGCGGGCGCAACTGCTCACCGGCTGTTATGGAGTGCGGGTCGGCGTGCCCGGGGTCTACTTTCCCGCCGGTCCCGAAGGCCTCAATCCTGCCGAGGTCACGATCGCAGAACGGCTGAAGCCCCTCGGCTATGCCACCGCATGCATCGGGAAGTGGCATCTCGGCGACCAGCCCGAGTTTCTCCCCACCCGCCAAGGCTTCGATCGCTACTACGGCATTCCCTATTCCAATGACATGCAGCGGGTGTCGGCCGAGACCGGCCAGCGGGTCGTGCCGCTGCTGCGTGACGAGACAGTCGCCGAACTGCTGACCGACGAGATGCAGACGGCGATCGTGGAAAAGAGCACGGCCGAGGCGGTGCGGTTTATCGAGGAGGCGAAGGGGGGGCCCTTTTTCCTCTACCTGCCGCATACGGCCGTGCATGCCCCGATCGTGCCGGGGAAGCGGTTTCAGGGCAAAAGCAACAATGGAAAGTTCGGCGACTGGGTCGAGGAAGTCGACTGGAGCGTCGGCGAAGTGCTCGACACGCTCCGGCGGCTCAAGCTCGCTGACAACACGCTTGTGATCTTCACGAGTGACAACGGACCCTGGGCGAGCGTCGTCGGCGACGCGACGACAGCCGGCCCGCTCCGCGGCAGCAAGGGAAGCACCTGGGAGGGAGGCGTGCGGGTGCCAACCATCGCCTGGTGGCCCGGGCACATCAAGCCGGGCACGACCTGCGACACGGTGGCCGGCACGATCGATCTGTTGCCGACGTGCGTGAAGCTTGCCGGCGGCACCGTGCCCTCCGAACCGGTCATCGACGGTCGGGATATGTCGGGCCTACTTCTTGGCTCGTCGCAGGAATCACCGCGAAACGCCCACTCCTATTTCCAGGGCAACGGCCTGCAGGCGGTCCGGCAGGGGAAGTGGAAGCTCGCGATCGCTTCACAGGCCAGTGGCATGGGCAAGAAGAACACCCAGTCACCGGAGCCGGCATCGCTCGATCAGCCGCGGCTCTACGACCTCGATGCCGACATCGGCGAGACGACGAACGTCGCCGCGTCGCATCCGGCGGTGGTCGCCAGCCTGAAGGCCCTCGCGGTGGCCATGCAGCAGGAACTAGGGAATCCGCAGTCACCGGCCCGCCGGCCCGCCGGCAGCGTCGCGAACCCGCAGACGATCTACCCGAC
>JBBAVO010000348.1:0-2866 GCA_040397635.1 Pirellulales bacterium | reverse complement strand
CCCGCGAGGCCGCCGATCTCCTCGACCTCACGCTCACCAGCCGCGACAAGGGGCCAGATGCCCTGCCGATGGCCGGCTTCCCGCACCACCAGCTCGACGTGCAGCTGGTGAAGCTCGTGGCCGTCGGCCGGCGGGTCGCCATCTGCGAACAAATCGACGGGCCGGCTTCGACGGATGGAAAGCCGACCAAGGGCATTCTCCGTCGCGAGGTGACGCGGATCATCACGCCCGGCATCGCCTCGGATGAGTCGTTGCTCGATCCGACGAAACGCAACTGGCTCGTGGCGATCGTGCCCCGGGCGGTGGCCACGCGGGCGACCGACGCCGCAGCGACAGCCGGCGACGACAACACGAGGGCGATTGACGACGTCCTCTGCGGAGTTGCCTGGATCGATGTGGCGGCGGGTCGCTTCGAGGCGGCGGTCGTGCGGCAGGACGACGTGCCCGATCTGCTCCTCCGCCTCGACCCGACCGAATGCCTCTGCGCGGAGAAGGATCGCGAGGGCGTCGAGACAATCGTCCGCGAGGTGGGCGGCGGCATGCTGTCGGCCGGATGCGCGGTGACGGTCCGCCCCGACTGGTGGTTCGAAGAGACCTCCGCGAAGACTGCGGTGGACCGCGCAGTCGGGCAGAAACGGCTGGAGGGTTTCGGCTTCGAGCTGCCCGCTGATCTGCCGGGCATCGCGGCCGCCGGCGGCATCGTCGCGTATCTGGAGGAAAACGAACCTGCCGCGGTCTCCCGCATCGCCACGCTTGCGGCCTGGCGGCCGGGCCATCGCATGGAGATCGACGAGGCCTCCCGCCGCAGTCTGGAACTGGTGCGGTCGGCGACGGGTGGCACGAGCCGCCGCGAGGGAACGCTCGCCGGCGTGGTCGATCGCACGAAGTCGCCAATGGGTTCGCGGCTGCTGGTGGAGTGGCTCTCGGCGCCGCTTATCGACAAGGTCCAGATTGACCGCCGGCTCGACGCCGTGGCCACGCTCGTGGGCAATCCGTCGCTCGCTGCACGGCTGGCCGAAAAGCTCACCGGCATCGGCGACCTCGAGCGGCTGATCAGCCGCGTGATCTCGGGCCGCGCGGGCCCGCGCGACCTCGAACGGATCGGCCGGGCCACGGCGATCCTGCCCGACCTGATCGCGGTGCTTGCGGGCAGCGAGGGCCTGCTTGCCGAGCTTCGCGACGCGATCGATCCATGCGACGAATTATCGAGGCGAATCAACGCGACGCTCCGCGAGGGCTGCCCGGTGTTTGCCCGCGACGGCGGCTTTGTGCGGCCGGGATTCGATCCGCGGCTCGACGAACTCGTGGAGATGGCGTCTGGCGGCAAGGCATGGATCGCCCGTTATCAGGCCGAGCAGATCGAGCGGACCGGCATCGCCACGCTCAAGGTCGGCTTCAACCGCGTGTTTGGCTTCTTCCTGGAGGTGAGCCGCGCTCAAGCGGCGAAGGTGCCCGCCGATTACATCCGCAAGCAGACGGTAAAGAATGCGGAACGCTACACCACGCCCGAACTCGACGACCGTCAGCGGCAGGTGCTCGGCGCGGAGGAGGAGTCGTTGCGGCGGGAGATCGAACTGCTCGAACTGTTGCGGCTCTTTGCAGCCGAGCACCGCGATGCCCTCGACCGCGTGGCCACAATCCTCGCCACGCTCGACGTGCTCCGCTCGCTGGCCGACGTGGCCCGGTCGCGGGGCTGGGTGCGGCCCGAGATCACGGAGGGGGGCGACCTGTTCGTCGAGGCGGGCCGCCATCCAGTGCTCGAGGATCTGCTCCCGGCGGGCACGCTCGTGGCCAACGACCTGATGCTGTCTTCACTGCCTGCCACCGCCGCAAATCCAGCTCCGGCGATTCTCCTTGTGACCGGGCCCAACATGGGCGGCAAGAGCACGTTCATCCGCCAGGCGGCGCTCGTTACCGTGCTGGCGCAGGCCGGTAGCTTCGTGCCGGCGAAGCGGGCCCGTGTCGGCATCGTTGACCGTCTCTTCGCCCGGATCGGCGCGGGGGATGACCTCGCCCGCGGTGCGAGCACGTTTCTTGTCGAAATGTCGCAGACGGCGCGGATTCTCAACCGTGCAACGCCACGAAGCCTCGTGATTCTCGACGAGGTGGGCCGGGGCACGAGCACGTTCGACGGGCTCGCCATCGCGCAGGCCGTCGTCGAGCATCTGCAGGGCAGAATTGGCTGTCGCACGCTGTTCGCGACCCACTATCTTCAGTTGGCCGCGCTGGACCGACTGGCGGGCGTGAGCAACGTGCAGGTGCTCGTGAAGCAGCATCGCGATCAGCTCGTGTTTCTCCACCAGGTGGTACCCGGAGCGGCTGACAAGAGCTGGGGCGTGCACGTGGCGCGGCTGGCGGGCGTGCCGGAGCAGGTGATCGAGCGGGCCCGCGACCTGCTGCTCGGATTCGAGTCCCACGGCGCGAGCGGCACACCGCCCGTCAAGCCACGCCGCAAGGCCGAGCCAGCCGACCAGTTGTCGCTGTTCGACGAGTGACGTGGCGGCAAGTTTTTAACTTGTCCGTGTCCCATCTCCCCCGTGGCGGCAAGTTTTTAACTTGTCCGTGTCCCATCTCCCCCGTGGCGGCAAGTTTTTAACTTGTCCGTGTCCGCGTCGCGGATTCCACAAGTAAAAACTCGTGGCCACGGGTCGAACTCCCTCCCTTTTTCACCCCGCGCAGGCATTCATCGCGTCGCGCGGCGTGCCGGCTCCCACGACTTCAGGTGTCGGCTTCGCGAGCGGCACCACATCGATATCCGCCGTCACCGTGACGGCGATCCGCTTGTAGGCCGGTGTCCGCGAGAGCGGATCTGCCGCCTTCGGCACGAGCACGTTGCTCTCGGGGTAATACATCGCCACGTTGCCCG
>JBBAVO010000347.1:0-2868 GCA_040397635.1 Pirellulales bacterium | reverse complement strand
TCGGTAACATGCTGATGCTCTGGTTTTTCGGCCGCGAGGTCGAGGAGATCATGGGTCGCGGTGAGTTCTTCCGCTTCTACTTCACCGCCATCGTCATCGCTGGGCTCGCCTGGCTGGCGAGCGTGCAGCTCTTTCCCGATCGCGGCGGCACGACCGCCAACTACCACCTGATGGGCGCCAGCGGCGCGATCATGGCGGTGTTTGCGGTGTTCGTCTGGTATTACCCCCGGCAGACCGTGCTCCTGTGGTTCGTGCTGCCGGTGCCGGTCTGGGCGCTCGGCCTGCTCTATCTCGTGATGGACGTGCAGGGGGCGGCCAATGGCGGCGGTCAGGTGGCCCACGTCGCCCACATCGCCGGCGCGATCTTTGGACTCTGCTACGCCTGGCGGGGCTGGAATCTGTCAGGAATCGGCGACATGCAGGAGAGGCTGCAGACACAATTGAAGGGCCTGCGACGCGGAATGCGGGTGGTGCATCCGCCCGAAGACGACGAGGACGACGACCGTCCCTCGCGGTCAGGCGATCGCGACGACGTGGCGATGCAGGAGGCCGTTGACCGCATCCTCGAAAAGATCAGCCGCTCCGGCGAGGCGAGCCTCACATCCGCGGAGCGAGACACGCTCACCCAGGCCAGCCGCCGGCTCAAAGAGCGGATGCGGTAAGCGGCATTGCCCGACACTGTACATTTCTGTACATTTATCTGTACATTTGGCGACGCTGCCGTGTCGCCTTCCCGCCGCTGCCGAGGCTGCCATGAAATCCGTCTCCTTCACCACCTTTCGCACCAACGCCTCCGCCCTGCTCGACGAGGTTGAGCAGGGTGAAACGGTGATCGTGCTTCGACACGGCAAGCCCGTTGCCGAAATACATCCGGCCAGAAGTTCCGCGAAAAAATCCCCTTCATGGCAGCGGCCGGGCCCGCGACTGGTGACCAAGGGTGACGGATTGTCAGCGGCAATCCTCGGAGAGCGTGGCCGTGAAGACGTTTTTTGATTCGTCGGCATTCGCCAAGCGCTATGTCGAGGAACCCGGGAGTGACAAGGTCGCAGCCCTTTGCCAGGAGGCGACCGACCTCGCCCTGTGTGTGATCTGCGTGCCGGAGATCGTGTCGGCCATGACTCGGCGACTGCGCGAGCGACGGCTCACGAAATCCGACTACCTTGCCCTCAAGCGGCATCTGCTCGAGGACATACGCGATGCCACGATCATCGATCTCGTGCCACCGGTCGTCGCGGCGTGTATCGAGATCGTGGAAAGGTCTCCCGTGCGGGCCGCCGACGCCCTCCACGTTGCCGCCGCACGGGCGTGGAAGGCAGATCTCTTCGTCACCGCTGATCAACGTCAGCTTGCCGCCGCCCGCAAGGCAGGGCTCAAGGCGCAAGCCGTGTGACGCTGACTACGGCTGCGGTTCCACAGGCTTGTCGAGAGCGGCAAGAGTCCGCTGGGCGATGGCCTTCACTTCGGCGGGATTTCTCATCGCCTTCTCGATCTGCGTCAACGCTTCGCAGAGGACGCCGGTCGGATCGGCTTTCTTAAACCGCAGTTCTTCCCTCAGCAGTTCGAATCCCATGAACTCGCTGCCGACCGGGCTGCCAGCGGCATAGCCCTCGAGCATCGTCCTCGCCCGATCCTGCGGTGAGAACTCCTTGGCGGGGATGACCTTTTCCTTGTAGCCATTGCTGCACCCCGTGCCCGTTGTCGTGATCATGGCGACGATCAGGATTCCCAGCGACGAGGCACAGGCCCGCGCGGTCGATGTTCGGAGCGTTCGCAACGCCTTGCACTCTGCCATCGCCATTGGGGGTTACCCTGAAGGTTCAGAAAAGAGGCGTCAGAAATCGGTGGAAACGCTGCCGCGGTCGTTGCGACCGCCCAGTCGTTGATAGACGACGAGGTCGATCTCGTTCGGAATGAAGAGCACCGCCCCGTCGCACATCCCCGCCGTCACACCGCTGCCGTGGGCACTCCGGGCGGGAAAAACCCCGTCGACACCGATAATCCACGCACCGCTGCTCGCCGACGTGCTCGTGGGGTATCTCCAGTTTGGCGGGGCGACGGTGTTGTAGCTCGTCGAATGAAAACTGTTCTGGCTCCACATATCGCCATTGTTGCTGCGGTGGCCGCTGGCGGCACCACCGTCCATGGCTGCCTGCGCGGCGGCACCGAGCGTGTCCAGCTGCGATTGGGGCGGCATGACGGGCGTCGTGATCGATGACGTCGGAACCGAATTGAGCATGTCGCGGGGAAAGGTGAAGGCGGCTGATCTGTTGTCGCCCGTAAGGATTTCAGAAACGAGGATCGTCTTGCTCAGGCCATCCGTGATGGAACCAAGCTTCGTGTTCTTGCTCCGCTGTACCGGCCCGTTCATGGCCGCGTTGTCCCAGTGGATCGTCGAGCCGGTGTTCCACGCGTAGTTCACGCCGGGAGAAACCACGACCGCGTCGGAGGGGCAGCGGAAGGCCGGCACTCGTCTCAGACTGATGCTCTTGTTTCTGTTGGTCGGCAGGCTCGGGTCATCGTGGTCGGTACTGGGACCGTCTAGCCAATTCTTCAACTGAAAGCCAGCCATCTCGGTGCCACCTTCGAGGAACGGAAGCAGTGAGCAGTGCACGGACGGCCAATAAAGAGACTGACCCGAGCCCATCCACCACTTCGCTGTTCCCGTCTGAATGTATCCAGCCGACATAAATGCCGGCTGGGGCTGCGTGCTGGCAAGATTCTGCATGCCCAGCGCTATCTGCTTAACCCGGTTCACACAGTCTGAGCGTCGGGCAGACTCGCGGGCCGCCTGGACGGCCGGCAGCAGCAGGCCCACGAGAATCCCGATGATCGCGATCACGAAGTAAATGGGGACGGGAGCGATTTTCC
>JBBAVO010000346.1:0-2880 GCA_040397635.1 Pirellulales bacterium | reverse complement strand
CGCTCCGGCATCCTGCCTGCGCTGGTCAGCAACGCCGGCTCTCGGGGCATGGGCACCCCCTCACGTTTTCATCGATCACGAAAGAGACAGTCACGCTGTCGTCCGAATTCCCTTGCTTGCGCTACGGGCTTGGATGAACTCAGTGGGGTAGCCGGGATCGGCGGAAGCTCGAGGAGCTTTTGGATTTTTCGACCTTCTGGGGAATGAGCTGCCGTAGGTCGTGAAAGGAGAAAAATCCAACGCGACGAGACTTCTGCCGTCCCGGCGACGCCCTTGGAGCGATCACGCCCCATTGAATTCCTGCGCGACTGGCCGGACAATCCGGGTTTTCCACCGCCCTCGTCCGTCAACTCCACACCGCAGGCCGTCATGCACGCTGATCCGCACTCGTTCCGCATCGAATCCGACAGCATGGGCGAGGTGAACGTCCCCGCTGACCGCTACTGGGGAGCCCAGACCGAGCGGTCCCGCGACAACTTCAAGATTGGCACCGATCGCTTCCAGTGGGGTCGGGCGGTCAAGAAGTCGCTCGGCGTTCTGAAGAAGTGCGCAGCGCTGGCCAACGGCGAACTGGGGCAACTCCCTGCAGCCACCGTGAAGCTGATCGTGCAGGCGGCCGACGAGGTGATCGCCGGGACGCTCGACGACCACTTTCCGCTGGTGGTGTTCCAGACCGGCAGCGGCACGCAGTCGAACATGAACGCCAACGAGGTGATCTCCAACCGCGCGATCGAGATGGCCGGCGGTGTGATGGGCTCGAAGAAGCCGGTGCACCCCAACGACGACGTCAACCGCGGCCAGTCGTCCAACGATACCTTCCCGACCGCCATGCACATTGCCGCCGTGCAGGTGATCCACGACCGACTCCTGCCGGCCGTGCGGCACCTCCGCGACGTGTTTCTGTCGCTCGAGAAAAAGCATGCGGATCTCGTCAAGATCGGCCGCACGCACCTTCAGGACGCCACCCCGATCACACTTGGCCAGGAGATCTCCAGCTGGCGGGCGCAGCTCGATGACCGGATCAAGGGCATCGAGCGGGCGCTGCCTGGGCTCTATGAACTCGCGATCGGCGGCACGGCCGTGGGCACGGGCTTGAATGCCCACGCCCGGTTCGGCGACGTGGCAGCGAAGCACATTGCGCAGGAGACCGGCCATCCGTTCGTGTCGGCCCCCAACAAGTTCGCGGCCCTCGCGGCCCACGACGCCATGGTCGAGGTGAGCGCAGCGGAACGGGGACTGGCGATCGCACTGTTCAAGATCGCCAACGACATCCGCCTGCTGGCCTCCGGGCCGCGGTGCGGAATCGGCGAGATCTCGATCCCGGAGAATGAGCCGGGTAGTTCGATCATGCCAGGCAAGGTGAATCCCACGCAGTGCGAGGCGATGACGATGGTCTGCGCCCAGGTGTTTGGTAACGACGCCGCGGTGGCCTTCGCCGGCTCGCAGGGGCACTTTCAGCTCAACGTCTTCAAGCCTGTAATGGTGCACAACGTGCTCGAATCGGCCGACCTGATCGCCGACGCCTGCGATTCGATGCGAATCCACTGTGCCATAGGAATCGAGCCCAACCTCGCCCGTATCAAGCAGCATCTCGACGAGTCGCTGATGCTGGTGACGGCGCTCAACACGCACATCGGCTACGAGAAGGCGGCGAAGATCGCCAAGACGGCCCACGTCGAAGGGACGAGCCTGAAGGAGGCCGCCGTGAAGCTCGGCTACGTGACGCCCGAGCAGTATGACCAGTGGGTCGTGCCGGTGGAGATGACCCGCCCGCTCGCTGCCACCTGACAAGGAGTTCGCCATGCCCCACGACCCCATCCCTGCCCGCATCACCCGTCGCACGTTCGCCGGCATGACAGCCCTCGTCACGGCAGCCGCTGCGACGCCGGCTGTGGCAAGGGTCCGCCGCGTCGGTGGCGAGACGATCCTCGGCGAGGGAGCACACACTTTCCGCGTCCGCCACAACTTCCCGCAGCTGCCCGACCGGTTCACCTGGCAGACCACCCACAACGTCGCCGTCGATGCGGCGGGCAACCTCTACGTGATTCACGAGGGCAAGAAGGAGCAGAAGGACCATCCGGCGATCTTTGTCTTCGATGCGGAAGGAAAATTCATCCGGGCGTTTGGCAGCGAGTTTCAGGGAGGTGGCCACGGCATCGAGGTCCGCAAGGAGGGAAACGAGGAGTTTCTCTATGTCTGCGGCTACCAGCAGGTGAAGAGCTTCGCGAAGATGACGCCCACCGGCGAAATCGTCTGGTATCGCAAGGCACCGATGGAGTCGGGGGCCTATGCGGTCGGTGAAGACACCTCCACCGCCCCGAGTTGGAACCGGCAGGGCTTCCTGCCCACGAACTTCGCCTTCCTCGATGACGGCGGCTTTTTGCTTGCCGATGGCTACGGCACGTTCAGGATCCACCGCTACGACAAGGATGCGAAGTGGGTGAGTTCGTTCGGCGGCGCCGGCGACGGCAAGGGCACGTTCAACACGCCCCACGGCATCTGGATCGACCGACGGCCCGCCGCGGATGGCACGGCCCGCGAGCCATCGATCGTCGTCTGCGACCGGGCCCACAACACACTGCAGGTCTTCGGCATGGACGGCACCTACCGCAACACAATCGAGGGCTTCGGCCTCCCGGCCAACGTCGACACCTGGAAAAGCCTGATGGTGGTGCCCGAATTGAAGGCCTGCGTGACGCTGCTCGACGAGAAGAACAACGTGGTGGCGAGGCTGGGCCGGGCGGTCGAGCGGCTCGACGAAATCAAAAATCTCCGCGGCCAGCCCGACAAGTGGGTCGACGGCCAATTCGTGCATCCACACGACGCCTGCTTCACTTCCGCGGGCGACATCTTCGTGGCCGAGTGGGTCGCGACAGGTCG
>JBBAVO010000345.1:0-2883 GCA_040397635.1 Pirellulales bacterium | reverse complement strand
TTTAACTTGTGGAATCCGTGCCGGGGCAACGGACAAGTTAAAAACTTGCCGCCACTGGGGAGCCGGGATCGGCGGAAGCTCGAGGAGCTTTTGGATTTTTTGCCCTGACCGGGAAAGCACGGCCACACCGCGATAAGGCGAAAAAGCCACCGCGACGAGCCCCTCCGCCGTTGGACCGGCGGACTCATTCCTTCTGCCGTCCCGGCGGCGCGCAGCCATGCCGTTGCTTAGCCGGTATAGCGGCCGACGATCAGCGAGATGTTCTGCCCGCCGAAGCCGAAGCTGTTGGACAGCGCCCGATCGCACTTGCCGGCGCGGGCCTTGTTCGGCACGTAATCCAGGTCGCAATCGGGATCGGGATTCTCGTAGTTGATCGTGGGCGGCAGCATGCCGTCGCGGATCGCCAGCAGACAGACGATCAATTCCGTGGCGCCAGCGGCCGCGATCAGATGCCCCATCATGCTCTTCGTGCTGGAAACCGGGATCTTGTAGGCGTGCTCGCCAAACACGGTCTTGATGGCAAGCGTCTCAACGCGATCGTTCACGCTCGTGCTCGTGCCGTGGGCGTTGATGTAGTGGATGTCGTGGAGGCCCAGGCCTGCGTCGGCCAGCGCCAGCCGGATGCACGACGATGCTCCCCGGCCCTCGGGATGCGTGTCCGTGATCCGGTAGGCATCGGCGGTCGAGCCGTAGCCGATCAGTTCGCCATGGATGTGAGCGCCGCGCCGCTTCGCGTGTTCGAGTTCCTCCAACACCACCATGGCCGCGCCCTCGCCAAGCACGAAGCCGTCGCGGTCGTTGTCGAACGGCCGGCTGGCCCGGGCGGGCTCGTCGTTGCGGGTGGAGAGGGCGGTGAGCAGGTTGAACCCGGTGACGCCAAAGGGATGGATCATGCTGTGCGTGCCGCCGGAGAGCATCACGTCGGCCTCGCCGCGGCGGACGATCTCGGCAGCCTCGCCGATCGCCTGGCTCGAAGCCGCGCAGGCCGTGAGGCAGTTGAGGTTGGGCCCCTGGGCGTCGAACAGTCCGGCGAGGTGGCCGGCGGGCATGTTCGGCTCCTGCTCCACCTCCGCGAGCGGATGGAGCGTCTCCAGCCCCTCCTTCGTGAACTTCGCCACGTCGAGCACGTCTCCCGTGATCGCCGCATTCATCATGCGGGTGAAGGAGTCGAAGTCCTGCTGACCCTCACCGCTGCCGAGGTAGACACCCAGTCGCGTCGGATCGGCGGGCAGACCGTGCGGCAGGCCTGCATCCTTCATCGCCTGCAACGCCGCGCCGGCCGCGAATTTCGTGTGCCGACCGCAGAATCGCCAGCGGGAAGCGTCCTGTCCCTCGTCGCTGATGTCCCAGTTGCGGACCTCGGCGGAAATTTTCGTGGGAAATCGTGAGGCGTCGAACACCGTCGTCAGGCCCACGCCCGACGCCCCAACCATCAGGTTTTTCCAGAGCGGTTCCACGCCCAAGCCCAGCGGCGTGACGCAGCCAATGCCCGTGATCACCACCCTGCGCCTACCGGACACCATCGCCACCCTCCGCTCACCACTGGAGTCTGTCGGGATCACCATTCGGGCCGCACGAGAGGGTTGCCCGCCTCGTCGCGACCGACATCGTAAATATGCATCTGGTCGAGCCACCGCAGTAGCTCGTGGGGCTCGAACAGCTTCGGCACTCCTTCGCCCGGTTCGAGGTGGGCGAAAAACAGTTCCGCCTGTCCCTGCACCTTGTCGCCCACCGTGCTGGTCACCTTCGTCAGCGACCCGGTGGGCTTGAGGTCGAGAATGTCGGCGCGAAACCGGATCGAATCGCCCGGCACGGCGTCAAACTGAAACTCGGCCTGGGCCACCTTCGCCAGCACGACGCGACGGTTGAATTCGATCGCATCGGCCACGAGCAGGCCCGCGGTCTGCGCCATGCCCTCCACGATCAGCGAATTTGGCATCAGCGCCGCCCCGGGGAAGTGGTCATGCATGTGCTCTTCTGCAAGAGACACATTCTTCACTGCAGTGGCGTGGCGGCCCCGCACGAACTCGTCAAACCTGTCGATCCAAAACCAGCGCATAGGAGGGGAGGCCGGCAGCGAGGCCGTGTTTCCTGAGGGCGTGACAGCAGAAGATTCAGGCAGCCAGCTTGCTCTGTACGTAGCGAACCATGTCCTCGACGGTGAGGGTGTTCGCGAAGTTCTGCACGCTGGGATTCTGCTCGAACTTGGCGAGATCGGCGAACGGCATCCGCGACTTGAGCGTGGCGATGCCCTTGGCGTTCACCTTGCCGTCGACGACATACTCGGAGCTGGAGAGCACGTCCTCTGGAAAGAGTTCCCCACGGGAAATCTTGATGCCAAACGCCTTCTCGAGGCGGAAGACGATGTCGAGGAAGTCGATCGACTCGGCACCGAGATCGCCCACCATGGTCGCGTTTGGGGAGACATCCTCCTCGTCAACGCCCAGTGCGTCTACGAGTGCGGACCTGACCTTTTCGAAAATTTCATCGCGCGACGGCATCGTCGTGGCACCTTCCAAACGGGGAGAAAAAACCTAGCGGACCTGGATAAGGTTTTAGTGTCGGCCCGCCGACATGGGAACCCGAATCCTAATTTTTTGGATTCCGAGGCCAAAGCAGCGGACAGAGTGGGCCGCGAAAGGCCCTCAAAATCTCCCAAACACGGCATCTCACGGACACGAAATAAGACGCAAACGCCGGGCTGTGCTCACAAACCGGCCGCGGCCGGAGTGGCCAGCAGACCTGAGTCAGGGGTGGCCCTGGACTGTCCGGCAATTGGAACGCCGTAGGCAACCCGCCGGCCGCCGTCCAACGCACGGGACGCCGGGTGGAGAATCGACCAGAGTTTCCGCATCTCTGCCCGCACCCGGGCATCGACGGCGT
>JBBAVO010000344.1:0-2890 GCA_040397635.1 Pirellulales bacterium | reverse complement strand
GGCTCGGACAAATCCTGATCGACCTCGGCACGATCGACGAGGAACAGCTCGAAGCGATGCTGGCCGAACAGGCTGCGCGCGGCGGCGAGCTGCTCGGCCGCATCGGCATCTCGATGTCGATGGTCACGGAGGAGCAGCTGGCGGAGGCGCTGGCCGAGCAGTGGAGCACCACCGTCGCCCAGCTGGCCGACCGGCCGCTGCGGGGCGAGGTGCTGGAGATCGTCAGCGAGCCGATGGCCCAGCTCTACCGCATCGTGCCGCTGGAGCTGGAGGGCAACCGGCTCACGATCGCGTCGGCTGAGCCGCAGAAGATTCAGGTGGCCGACGAGCTGCGGGTGTTGCTCGGCTACGACATCCGCGTCTGCGTCTCGACGGAGCCCGAGATCCAGAAGGCGATCGAGAAGTATTATTCGTCCGCCACCGACACGGTCGAGTCGATCGTAGACAAGCTGGAGGGCGACAAGGAGCTGGAGGCTGCGGCGGCTGCGGCGGCCGCCAAAGACGGCCCGATCGACCTCACGAGCGTGGAGGCGCTGGCCGAGAGTGCGCCGGTTCGCAAGCTGCTCAACATGGTGCTCCTGATGGCGATCCGCGACGGCGCCAGCGACATCCACTTCGAGCCGTTCGAGCATGAGTTCCGCATCCGGCTGAAGGCCGACGGCGTGTTGCAGGAGATGGTGCCGCCGCCGAAGCATCTCGCCTTCGCGATCACGACCCGGATCAAGGTGATGGCCAACCTCGACATCGCCGAGCGGCGGCTCCCGCAAGACGGCCGCATCGAGCTGACGGTGGGTGGCCATCCGGTAGACCTCCGCGTGAGCGTGTTGCCCACACTCTTCGGCGAGAGCGTGGTGATGCGGGTGCTCGACCGTGGCGTCGTGTCGCTCAATCTTGAAAAGCTCGGCATGCCGGCCGACATGCTGCGGCGGTTCCGCCAGATGATCCACCGTCCCAACGGCATCGTCCTGGTGACGGGGCCCACGGGCTCGGGCAAGACGACCACCCTCTATTCGGCCCTCTCCGAGCTGAACGACGTCGAGGAGAAGCTGATCACCACGGAAGACCCCGTGGAATACGACATCGACGGCATCGTGCAGGTGCCGATCGACGCGGAGATCGGCAATACCTTCGCGGCCTGCCTGCGGGCGATCCTGCGGCAGGATCCAGACCGGATTCTGGTGGGCGAGATCCGCGACGTGGAGACGGCCGAGATTGCGGTGCAGGCGGCGCTCACGGGCCACATGGTGTTTTCCACGCTCCACACCAACGATTCCCCGGCCACGGTCACGCGGCTCCGCGACATGGGCGTGCCTCCCTTTCTGATCACGGCCACGGTGGAGGCGATCCTGGCGCAGCGGCTGGTCCGCCGCATCTGCGCCAACTGCAAGGAAGAGGTCGTGCCCGATGCCGACGCCCTGGCCGATCTGGAAGTGACGAGCGACCAGATCGTGGGCAAGAAGTTTTACCGCGGCCGTGGCTGCGAGAAGTGCAACAATAGCGGCTACAAGGGCCGCCTGGGGCTCTACGAACTGCTGATCATGACCGACGAACTCCGCGACATGGTGATCCGCAACGCCTCCACGGAAGAACTCCGCGAGGTGGCCCGCAAGGGCGGCATGGTCACCCTCCGCGACTCCGGCATGATTGGCATTTACGACGGCCTGACGACCGCCGAAGAAGTGATTCGCGAAACGATCCTGGAAGCCTAAAACCCGTGGGGGCGAGTTTTCAACTTGCCCATGAATCATGCCTACCTATCTCTTCGAAGCCATCGACGCGACGACCGGCAAGGAAATCCGCGACACCGTTGACGCGGCGACCGAGGCCGAAGCCCAGGCCACGATCCGGTCGATGGGCTACATGGTCACGAAGATCAAGGCCAAGAAGGCCGCCGCGACCGGCACCAAGAAGAAGAACCGTGGCTTTGTGTTTGGTGGTGTGAAGGGGAAGGAACTCACGCTTTTCACGCGTCAGCTCTCGATCCTTCAAGACGCCGGTCTGCCGATCCTGCGGAGCCTGAAGATTCTGGCCGACATGCAGAAGCCGGGCCGCCTGAAATACAGCCTTGAAGACGTCTGCGACGAGATCGAGGGCGGCTCCACACTCTCCGAGGCGATGTCGAAGAGCCCGAAGGCCTTTGACCGGCTCTATGTCAACATGATCCGGGCCGGCGAGGCGGGCGGTGCGCTCGAAGTGATTCTCCGACGGTTGTCGGAGTTCATGGAGCGGGCCGAGGCGTTGCGTCGCAAGGTGAAGGGGGCGATGGTCTATCCGATCGTGGTGGTGAGCGTGGCCGTCGGCATCCTCACGTTCATCATGATCAAGATCGTGCCGCAGTTTAAAAAGATCTTCGACGACTTCGGCACCACGCTCCCTCCGATGACGGAGTTTCTGATCAACGTGTCGAATGCGGCGGTGAGCTACTGGTGGGCGATTCCCGCGATTCCGTTCGGCTTCAATCTGATCATCAAGGGGATCAAGAAGATTCCGTATGGTCGGTTTGGGTGGGATCTCTTCACCCTGAAAGTGATCATCTTCGGGCAGCTGGTCGAGAAAAATATCGTGTCGCGAAGTGCGCGAACGCTGGGCACGCTCCTGGGCGCCGGTGTTCCGATTCTGGAGGCGCTCAACATCACGCGGTCCACGTCGGGCAACATGATGTTCGAGCAATTGTTTCAGAAGACGTCAGATTCGATCCGCGATGGCAATGCGATTGCAAAGCCGTTGAAGGAGTATTCGGTGCCGCCGTTCAACGCGGTGGCGATGCTCTTCTGGACGATTTTCGTGCCGGGCATCGGCGCGCTGCTCTATATGTCGAAATACAAGCAGCCGGTGGTGGACGATCTGATGATCAACATGGTGGACGTGGGCGAGGAGTCTGGCGAGCTCG
>JBBAVO010000343.1:0-2902 GCA_040397635.1 Pirellulales bacterium | reverse complement strand
ATGGTTCGCAACGCAAGGCGGCTACAAAGCCCGCGGCATGCACCACTGAATACACCGCGGACAAAGCCAGCGATGGCCTTTGGTAAAGGCGATCCGGGGCTCATCAGCCTCATGCAGCCTCATTCCCATTCACCCGTGGCGGTTGCCGTCGGCATCTTGCTCCGACCGGATGGCAGGTTTCTGCTGAACACGCGGCCCGCAGGAAAGCCGTGCGCAGGCTCATGGGAGTTTCCAGGCGGCAAGATCGAGCCGGGTGAAACCGTTGTGGACACGCTTCGCCGGGAGCTTCGCGAGGAGTTGGCCATCGAAATCGGCGATGCGGACGATGACTGCCGGCAGTTTCAGGTCGTGGAGCACACCTACCCGCACGCCGTCGTGCGGCTCCACGTCTGCGTCGTGAGCCGCTGGCACGGGGAGCCACTCGCGATTGAGGGCCAAGCGTTCTCGTGGCAGTCGGTCTGGGACGATACGACGAGCGTGTCACCGGTGCTGCCTGCCACGGTGCCCGTGATCCAATCGCTCCGCAGCATCCGCGAGACTCTCTGCGTGCGTCCCGCTGCAACCAATTTATCGTCCAGTCGTGATGCCGCCGACGACCATTCCGCCCGCCAGCACACGGGCCCTCACCTCTCCCGGTAGGTCGATCGCCGACGGGGTCGCTGCGATGGGGTCAGCGGAGGCTGCGGCCATCGCGGCGAGCTGGGAATAGTGCCTGGCTGTCATGTCGCGCCGGGGCCATCCCTCGCGGTGCCACAGCGCGACAAAGATCTCCGCAAGCAGATGCCGATCGAGCCCTGCCAGTTTCTGTGTCTGGAGAACGGTCGTGCCGTCGACGTGACGATGCGAATGCGTTGCGAGAAGGTGTTCGGCCGCGCTTCGCACCGCGCCGGCCACGGCCGCGGCCTGACTCCCGAGCCGCGTGAGCGACGCTGCGGCCGCCGGATACGGGCCTGACTCGCACTGGGCGAGAATCTCGTGCCGCAGAAAATTCCGCGCATAGCGGACATCGGCGTTTGTCGCATCCTCCATCCAGACCTGTCCGCGAGACTCGAGATACCCGCGGCCAACGCCTCGCGGCACGGCCAAGAGCGGCCGGACGAGAGCCACGCCGTCACTGAGTTCACGGGCCGACGCCATGCCCGCAAGCCCCGCCAGCCCCGTGCCCCGGAGACTTCGGTGGAGGATCGTCTCGGCCTGATCATCTGCGGTGTGCGCCACGACCACGAAGCGGGCTCCCTCTTCACGGGCGACCGCCGCCAGGAACTCGTACCGCAGCCGCCGCGCTCGCCCCTCGATTCCCTCACCGCGCACATCATCCGGCTCGCGGACCCGAAGGTCACGGACCACGCACGGAACGCACAACTGAGCGGCCAGGTTGACCACGAAGGCGGCATCCGCCGCCGCGGCCTCACGGAGATCATGCTTCGCATGCGCCACAAGCAGCTTGGGAGGAACTCCCTGCCCGGCTGCCAGGCTGTGGAGACCCATGAGGAGCGCCACGCTGTCGGCGCCGCCGGAGACGCCCACCACCAGCCGTTCTGACCAGAAGTCGTGCGCCGGCAGACCCGCGGCAAGAGCTGCGAGAAACCCCACTTCGGCTCCGGACGTGGTCGCTTCGAGCGTGGACATATCGTCCATTCTGGCCTCGGCATCCACTGGAATGAAATACGCAAACTGGGCGATTCAGCGCTGGGCAACTGCCTACCCTCGGCTGCAGACCTGACGTTTCAGGCCCGGAAGCGGCATTGAGCAGCCGCTCGCCGCTGGCTACCCTCCCGCGGCACGTCCCCGGGCCTCAGGCCGCTGGCGGACGCCGATGCATGAACCAGCGAACCTGAACAAGGATCATCGCATGCTCTTCCGGATCAGCCCTGCCCTCCGCCTTGCGGCCCTCGCCCTGCTGATTCCGCAGATCGCGGGAGGTTGCTCCTTGATCACGACCGTCGCCTACCTCGTCGCGCCTGAAAAGGATGCGCCGGCCGAATTCAAGGGGCTGCGGGGCAAGCACGTGGCCGTGGTCTGCAAGCCGATCGTGGAACTTGAGTTCAGCGATGCGAGTTCCGCCCGCGAACTCGCCACGATGGTCGGCTCGCAACTGGCCCAAAACGTGCGAAAGGCCCGCGTGATCGACCAGCGCGAGGTCGCCCGTTGGATCGATGAAAACGCCTGGGTGGACTATCCTTCTCTCGGCAAGGCGCTCGACGCCGACATCGTGGTCGGCATTGATCTCGAACAATTCCGTATGCACGAGGGCTCCACGCTCTACCGTGGGCGTGCGTCCGCGAATGTCAGGGTCTATGACGTCGCTGAGAAAAAGGTGCTCTTCGAAAAGCGGCTCGACAACTTCACCTTCCCGGGCGACAGTGCCGTGCCGGCGCAGGACCAGTCGGAGCCACAGTTCCGGGCACTCTTCCTGCAGGTGCTCTCAGGGAAAATCGCCCGCAGCTTTCATGCCTACGACAGCCGAGCGACCTTCGCGGAAGAGAACCTGACTTTCTGAGTACACGAAAAACACGACTTCGTGTCGTTTTTTCTTGGCAAACGCAGTTTGCTGGTGCTGCCCCGGGCATCCTGCCCTTGCGTCGTGGGCTCATACGGCTTGCGGCATCCGTGAGGGGCTGCCCGTGTCCCGAGAGCCGACGTTGCTGACCAGCGCAGGCAGGATGCCGAAGCGGAGGCGATCTGGCTAGCGCAGTCAGCATCGAGTGAGCGAAGGACAGGATGTCCGAAGCGAACGTCCGGCGACGGGGCATGGGCCGCCCCGAACCGCCGCGCAGCCTGCAGATCCCGTCGCTTGCGCTCAGGGGTTGTATGGAACTCGGAAACAACGCCTACAGATTCTTCAGTGGCCGCTTCGGCTTGGGGGCGGCGAGCATCTTCTTCTTGTCGTCGGGCCGAGCGC
>JBBAVO010000342.1:0-2937 GCA_040397635.1 Pirellulales bacterium | reverse complement strand
AGGAGCTCGCCCACTTGGGGCTCATGCGGTAGGTGTAGGAGCCGGTGAGCACGCTGGCATCGATCGGACCGCCGAATTCATTGAAGCCTATATAGAAGCTGCCGCGGGGCGTGCGGTTGAGCAGCGCACCGAAGGTGTAGAGTTGCTGGCCGCCGGTGAAGAAGTCGACGTCGGCGGTCGAGAGCAGCGTGGTGCGGTCGCCCACGTGCCAGCGGAAGTCATACTGCCAGAGGCCGAGCGTCTGGCCGAAGTTCTGACTCGTCGTCGGGAAAAGTTCGCCGTCCACGTCGAAGACGATCCAGTCGATGATCCGGCGGTTGCCCATCGGGCCGCGCTTCGTCTGCCACCGCTGCCGCGCCCCCAGTCGGAAGGCCGTCAGGTCGTTGGCGATCTCCGTCGGCCCGGTCACCCAGCCGCCCATGCCGCGGCGGACGGCGTAGGTCCGCGGGTCGTACTTATTGCTCGGCCCGAAGACAAACGGTGATCCCAGCGGCGTGGCCTGGCCCGGAATGGCGCCGTAATCCCAGTAGGGAATGTTGCGGCGATACTGATTGATCGTGTCATCGTCGATCTGATCGTAGAGCGGAAACTGGTCGATGCTCTGCGTGCTGTTGGCGTAGGAGAACTCCGCCTCCCAGACAACCTTGTGGGCGAGGCCGTGCACGTTCCAGAGCTGGCTCTCCACGGTATTGTCGGTCGTCCACATCGGCAGCGTGGAGCGGACGCCGACCTGCCCGTAAGCCCGATCGATCGGCGACTGCGTGATGTCCTGACCCCAGTGGGCCAGTTCGCCGAGGGCATAGGGAACGATCTTCACCACGCCCGCCTGGAAGGGCAGGTCGATCTCTTGCCGCGTCGCCAGCCGCTCGCCAATGACATTGTTTTCGTAGGGAAGCGTCGTCCAGATGCTCGACCCCTGCCCCGCCGTGGGCGTCTGCGGCAGGTTCTGCCGCACGTACGACACGCCCGAGTGCTGATACCACGTCAGCGAGTCCTGCAGGAGGGGCTGTCCCAGCCAGTAGTGGTCGAGCCGAGGCCACCACTCGCTCTGGGTGAAGAACGGATTGACACGGACGCTCGTCAGCAGCCGCAGCTCACGGTTCTCGATCGGCCTGCGCAGGTCGAGCCACGTCCGCTGTTCATAGCCTTCCTCCCACTCTGCCTCGTAGTATTCCTCGAGGAAGTTCATATCGCTGATCCAGCCGGCCGTGCCGCGAGCCTGCCAGCCGCCGAAAAAGCTCTCCGTGCTGCCGCCGATATCCTGCCGGTGCCGCCAGAACGAACGGCCGCGGAAGGTGCGGTTGGGATAGCCTGGATAGGTGAAGTCGCGACGGTAGAGACCGAGATTGTCCTGTCCCACGTCGCCGATGAACCACGCGTCGAGGTCGCCGCTGGCGGGCCCGCCGAAGCCTAAGAAGTCGGGCCGGTTGTAGAGCAGCGACGTGCCGCCGCCAGGGCCGCGAAGGCTCAGGTAGTCAACGTCGAAATCCCAGTCGACGCCGTCTGGCGGCCGCCGCCAGCCAAACACCTGGAAGGCATCCCAACTGGTGAGCAACTGCGTGCCAAAGATGCGGTCGTTCTTGATCTGCGCGTTGTTGATATAGAAGGTCGGCTTCTTCGCATTGGTTGCCAGCACCGGCCACCAGAGCACCGGCACGCCGCCGAGCGTGAGCGTGTTGCCACGGCTCGTGATGAACTGCTGGTGCTCGACGGCAGGCTCACCGGTGACGGGATCGATCGCCCGCTGGCCGCCGGGTCCCGCCAACGGCACCTGTTCGTCGGTGAACTCGAGTTCGCGGGAGCGGAACTCCCAACTCGGCACGCCCAGTCGGCTTGAGGTGAGGCCCGTCTGCTGGGCGACGAAGCGGCTGCGGTCCACCTGGCGAAGTACATCGGCCCGCAGTCGCACCACGCCGGAATAGTTGTCCACCGGCGTCAGCACGGTGGCGCCGGTGATCACGCCGCTGGACCGTGGCACGTCGTAGAACATGCTCACCGCCTCGACGACCCGCTGCCCCTGCCGGAAGACGACGTTGCCCTCCATGTAGAGTTCGAGCGGCACATCCCCAGCCTGGGCGGCGTTGCCTTCGAGGTCAGGCTGCGACTGACCGCGGGTCCAGATCACGAGCCGGTCGGAAGAGATGTCGAGCGGGCCGGCCGGATCGACGCCGTCCACGACGAGGTTCACGCCCGAGGTGATCACCGCCACCCACTCGTTGCCCGCAGGACTGGGAAACCAACGGATATTGAGCGGCACGCTCGACCGCGGGAAGGCCCGCAGCCGACGGGCGGTCGTGGCGGTGTTCACCTGCGGCACCGGCGCCGCACCAAATTCACTGAACTGGGCCCGCTGGATCGGTTCTTCGGTCTCGGCGTCGGCGTCGGCGTTGTAGGCGACCGGCACGACGCGGTCGGCGGGCGCATCGTAGATCGGCGGCATGCCCGCGTTGGGAACGACGCTGGCAAACTCGAGTGTCGGGTCGCGTTGCATCCAGAAGCGGCCCGTCCAACGCGGACCGCGGACGGTCGTCGCGGCGGCATCGCCACCCGCGGCTCCCGATCGCACTGAGACATTCCCCGCCATGCGGACAAGCATGCTGCGGACAGCCGGCGGTGGCATCTCTTCCCCGTCCGCCGCATCGCCGTCGATCGATGGCGCCGGCTCCTGTTCGATCCAGACCACCGCCTCGTGGGCCACGGCCTCGGTTGTTCCCTGCGTGATCCGCACGCCGCCCGTGAGATGCCAGACGTCGTACGAGCCCTCCGTCCACCGCGC
Source organism: Pirellulales bacterium (assembly GCA_040397635.1). GTDB lineage: Bacteria > Planctomycetota > Planctomycetia > Pirellulales > UBA1268 > CAMCQY01. The sequence goes on along the minus strand of JBBAVO010000342.1, from coordinate 161 downwards.
AGCCTGCGTGGCGTTGACCGTGACCTTCTCGCGCGGATCGGCCGACGGCACCTCGATTCTTCCCGCCTCGGCTATGGCCGCGGCCAGCCCACGGGCAGGCAGCGATGCGAGCGCGCCGGCGGTGGCGGTCTCCTTGAGCAACTGCACGTTGAGCGGCTGCA
>JBBAVO010000341.1:0-2946 GCA_040397635.1 Pirellulales bacterium | reverse complement strand
AAAGCGGAGCGAAAACGCCTCAGGAAGCTGTCTCGCATGAGCCAGGCCGCCTGACCGCTTTGACGGCGGCGGGGCTGTGCCCGATAGTGCTGCCAGCACCGGAGTTTCACCATGACCGTCCGCACCCGTTTCGCGCCCAGTCCCACCGGCTACCTGCACATCGGCGGCGTGAGGACGGCCCTCTTCAATTGGCTCTTCGCCCGGCAGCGGGGCGGCCAGTTCATCCTGCGCATTGACGACACCGACGTGGCCCGCAACGTCGATGAGGCCCTCGAACCGATTCTCTCCGGCCTCAAGTGGCTGGGCATCGACTGGGACGAGGGCCCCGGCGTGGGCGGGCCGCACGCTCCCTATTTTCAATCGCAGCGGGCCGACCGCCACCGCGCCGCGGTTGACAGGCTGCTCGCTTCGGGCCATGCCTACCGAGACTTCGCCACCACCGCCGAACTCGACGAGGAAAGGAAGGCCGCGCAGGCGGCCGGCAAGCCCTTCCTCTACAGCCGACAGTTCGCCGCCTTCACGGAGGGCGACGCGGCCCGGTTTGTTGCCGAGGGCCGGCAGAGCGTGGTTCGCCTCAAGATGCCGCGGGAGTCGGCGCTCGTGATCGACGATGCCGTCCGCGGGCGGGTGGAGTTTGCCTGGGAGCGGGAGCAGGATCATGTGATCCAACGGGCCGACGGCTCCTGCCTGTACCATCTCGCCAGCGTGGTGGACGATCACGACCTCGAGATCACCCACGTGATCCGCGCCGAGGAACACCTCTCCAACACGCCCCGGCAGGCCTTCATCGCCTTATCGCTGGGCTACCAGCTTCCCGCCTATGCGCATCTGCCGCTGGTGGCCGAACCGGGCAGCCGCACGAAGCTCAGCAAGCGGAAGCTCGCGCAGTATCTGAAAAACCCTGACTTCAAGCAGGTCGCCGAACATGGCACGCGGATCGCCGAGCGGATCGGCCTCACCGCCGATGCCGACACCTTCAATCCCGTGATCGTCGACTTCTACCGTGAGGTGGGCTACCTGCCCTGGGCGATCGACAACTACCTCGCGCTGCTCGGCTGGTCGTTTGACGACAAGACGGAGTTCTTTTCTCGCGACGAGCTCATCGGCCACTTCACGCTCGAGCGAATCAACTCTTCGCCGGCCAGCTTCGATCCCAAAAAACTCTGGGCCGTGCAGGATCATTACATGCACGGGCTCACGGTGGACGAAAAGCTGGCGTTCATGCTGCCGTTTCTCATCAAGGCGAAGCTCGTGGCCGACCCGGTGCCCCCGGCGGCGGCCGCGACGGTGCGGCGAGTGATCGAGGCCTCGGGCGACCGGCTCAAGGTGGGGGGCGACATTCTGGCCTATGCCGATTTCTTCCTGCTCGACGAGCCGCCGCTCGACGAGGCGGCCGTGAAGCAGCGGCTCGCGAAGCCGGGAGTCGGCGACCTCGTGGCGAAGTATGCCGCCGCGATCAGGAGCGTCGAGCCGTTCGAGCCGGCCCCGCTCGAAGAGGCGCTCAAGCGGGTCGTGGAGGAGGCGGGTGTGAAGGTGGGCGACGTCGTGCATGCGGTCCGAGTGGCCGTGACGGGCAAGACGGTCGGCCCGGGGCTCTACGACTGCCTGGCGATCCTCGGCCGGGAGCGGTCGCTCGCCCGGCTGGAAAAAGCCCTGCCACTGTGCGGGTAGTTCTGAGGGGCGGCCGACAGGCCGCAGTTCTGAGGGGCGGCCGACAGGCCGCAGGGGCCTTGAAGCTCGTCGCTACCCTCGTGTGCATGTGGGCCGTATGGATCGGGTCCATAGGTAGCTGGTCCGTAGGCATCTGGGCCGCGCTCGGCTTCAATCGGGCCGCGGCCGGTGAGGCGGGCGACTTGGGCACCGACCGCGACGCCTTCACGCCGTCCACCCACACGGTCGATCCGGGCACCGTGCTCTCCGAGGGCTCGTATGTGTTCATCGACAATCCCGTCGGCCTGCCCACCAACAACTATCCGGAGCTGTTGGTCCGCGTCGGCGGCAACGACTGGTTCGAATGGCGGTTCGGCGTCAACTACGGCGTCGGTTCGCAGGGCAATATCGTCACCAGCGTGGAGGTGGGGGAAGGCCCGCTGAAGCGACGATCGCTCTATGAGTCGAGCGTGCTCTATGGTTTCAAGGCGGATGTCTCCGATCAGGACGGGCTCCTGCCGGAGAGCTGCTTCATCATGGAGGGCTCGACACCCACCTATGGCGAGGCGTTCGGCACGGTGCCGGTGGCCACCTACGTGGCAGGCTATGAACTGCCCGCGGGCTGGAAGCTCGACGCCGCCATCCGCTACGCCTACTCCGAGGGCGTGGTCAACTGGTTCGACCGCTGGACTCCGTCGGTCGTCCTCCGCGTGCCGCTCACGGACCGCTGGGAGGTGCACGCCGAATACTTCGACACGTTTACCAAGCGAAATGTCGTCGACGTGAATCGGGCCTTCTTCAGCCCCGGCACCCACTACATGCTGACGAAGAACTTCGAAATCGGCCTCCGGGTCGGCTGGGGGGTCACCGAGGCAGCGGCCCCTTTCTTCTCCGACGCGGGCTGCGGCTGGCGGTGGTGATTCGCCCGACGCTTTTGCCGCTCACGTCGATCGAAGCTACATTCTTCCCGAGCCATACACCCTTTTCCTGGAGCCTCCCGCATTATGCCGCTGCTCGTCGTTGGAAGCATCGCCCTCGATTGCATCGAAACCCCCACCGCCAAACGCGACGATGTCCTGGGAGGATCGGCCGTCTTCTTCTCCTACGCCGCCAGCTTCTTCTCGCCGGTGCGGATGATCGGCGCAGTCGGGGAAGACTGGCCATCGCAACACACCCAACTGCTCGAGACCCGCGGCATCGATACGTCGGGCCTGCAGACGATTCCCGGCGGCCGCACATTCCGCTGGCGGGGCCGCTACCTGCCCAACATGAACGACCGCGAGACGCTCGAGGTGC
>JBBAVO010000340.1:0-2953 GCA_040397635.1 Pirellulales bacterium | reverse complement strand
CGCGATCAGCATGTAGAGCACGATCCCCACGATATCGACGATCGCCGACACGAACGGGTTGCTCATCAGGGCGGGGTCGAGGCCGATCGAACGAAAGACGAGCGGCAGCACCGATCCCACCATCGTGCCCATCATCACCACGCCGAGGATCGTCAGCGGTATCACGAGCGCCGAGGCAGCGGTTGGCGCGTAGGCCAGCGCGAGGCAGTAGCCCGGAATTGCCAGCAGTCCGCCGAGCAGGAGTCCCAGCACGAACTCCCGCCTGAGAATCCGCGGCCAATCGGAGAGTTTGCAGTCGCCGGTGGAGAGAGCGGTGATCACGAGTGTGGCCGACTGGTTGCCCGAATTGCCGCCACTGGCGATCACCAGCGGGATGAAGGCCACGAGCCAGGCATGCGGCGACTGCCACTTCGCGAGCACCATCGCCGTGAGCGCGGCCGTGGCAAAGAGAATGGCCAGCCATACTCCCCGCTTCCAGGTCATCGAGACGAGGGCCGCCTCGAGATAGCTTTCGCCGAGCGGCGAGATGGCGGCGATCCGCTGGGCGTCGTCGGTGGCGTCCTGCCGGACGGTGTCGAGCACGTCGTCGTGCGTGACGATCCCGACGAGGCGATTGTTTTCGTCCACCACGGGGATGGCGAGGAAGTCGAAGCGGGCCAACTTTTCCACCACCCGGTCGCTCGGCTCTTCGAGGCGGACGCTGATCGGATCCCGCTGCATGAGGTCCGAGACGAGCGCCGTCGGCCGGGCGAGGATCAGGTCGCGGAGCGACACGAAGCCGACCAGTTTTCGATCGGCGTCGAGCACGTAGATGTAGTAGATCGACTCGCTGTTGGGGGCCTGCATTCGTAGGCGTGCCACCGCCTCGCCGGCCGTGATGTCGGCCGGCAGCGAGGCGTATTCGGTCGTCATCAGGGCCCCGGCCGACCCCTCCGGGCAGGAGAGGAGCATCCGGATGTCGTGCCGTTCGGCCTTGGCCACCAGCGGCAGAATCTCTTCGACAAGTTCCGGATCGAGTTCACGGAGGAGGTCGTCGCGATTGTCGGCGGCCATCCACTCGATCAGCGGTCCGAGGTGGGCCCGGTCGGCCGCCTGCACCAGCTCCACCTGCCGCGGCATGGAAAAATAGGGAAAGATTTCCGCCTGCCGTTCGACCGGCAGGAAGTCGAGGAGTTGCCAGAGTTCGCCGTCGTCGAGCCCCTCCGAAAAATCGGCCACAGTGGCGGGATGCAGTTCCCGGGCCACCTCCCGCACGCCGTCGGCGTCTCCCTCGCCGAGCATGACGCGGAGTTCGGGAATCAGGATCGGATTGGCGGTGGGCATGGCAGGGCGGGGCGGGGCAGCCGAGGCGGGCGTTGCGTCTATACTGGTGCATTCACCGTGACGAACGACTGCAGTATGCCATGAACGCTTCCCGAGTCGAACGCCGATTGCCGGTCATGCGACGCTTTGTCGCCCGGGCCGTCTTCGTTGTCTGTGCCGGCGTGCTGCTGTCGGCTGCTCCTGGAGCCCAACTGTACGCGGCTGAGCGGGCACCGTCCGCGGCCGATGCACGGACCGACTCGATCCAATCGCCCACCGCGAAGGGCTTGAACCTGCTGCTCACGCAAGCCTACCTGCCTCCCGACTTCGACCAGCAGGTCTTTGAGGACCTCTGGACAACGTGGGAGGAGCCCGCCCGGTCGCGGGCCGAGCAGGCTGCCCTGCCAGAGCGGCGGCGGATGACGATGGAGCGGTATGGCCTCACGCCGCATCCCGACGACCCATCGAGGTCGATGCAGTACGTGGTCGATCCCTCATCGGGGGCATGGACGATGAGCTGCCTCGCCTGCCACCAGGGGCAGGTTGAAGGCAGGGCCATCCCTGGGCTGCCCAATTCCAACTATGCGCTCGAGACGCTGACGGAAGAGGTGCGGCTGGTCAAGGTGAAGCAGCGGAAGCCCTTCGGCCATATGGACATGGGGTCGCTTTTTCTGCCGCTGGGAACGACCAACGGCACGACCAATGCCGTGATGTTCGGTGTGGCCCTGATGCGGCACCGCGATCCCGACCTGTCGATCGTCCAGCGGCCGCCGCGGTTCGACCTTGTCCACCACGACATGGATGCGCCGGCATGGTGGCACTACAAAAAACGGGGCAGCCTCTATGCCGACGGCTTTGCCCCCAAGGGGCATCGGATTCTGATGCAATTTCTCCTCGTGAAGGAGAACGGGCCGGAGAAGTTCCACGCCTGGGAGGACGAATTCCGCGACATCGAGCAGTGGATCGAGTCGCTGGAGGCTCCCCGGTGGCCGTACGCCGTCAACATGGAACTCGCCGGCAAAGGACGGTCGATCTTCCAGCAGCACTGCGCCGACTGCCACGGCACCTACCATGCTGCCGGGTCAGCAGACGGGGCCGAGAAAGAGACCTACCCGGATCGTATTGTAGACATCGCAGAGGTGGGCACCGACCGCGTGCGGCTTGACTCGCTTACCGCGAAGGAACGCGGCGACCTGAGCAAGAGCTGGTTTGGCCACATGGGTGAAGATGCCGCCGCCATGAAAGATCGTGAGTCTCCCGGCGGCTACGTGGCGCCGCCGCTCGACGGCGTCTGGGCGACGGCACCCTACCTCCACAACGGGTCCGTGCCGACGCTCTGGCACCTGCTGCATCCCGCGGACCGGCCTGCCGTCTGGAAGCGGACGCCGACGGGCTACGATCAGGCCCGCGTCGGCCTGGAAGTCGCTGAGATGGAGAAAATGCCCACAGGGCCGGGGCAGGAAAAGCTCTCCTCCGCCGAACGCCGCCGCCATTTCAACACGTCGAAGCCTGGCAAGAGTGCCAAGGGACACGACTTCCCTGACGTGCTCAACGAAGACGAAAAGACCGCCGTGCTCGAATACCTGAAAACGCTGTGACGGTTCGGGGCTGCCCATGCCCCGTCGCCGGACGTTCGCTACGGCCATCCATG
>JBBAVO010000339.1:0-2966 GCA_040397635.1 Pirellulales bacterium | reverse complement strand
GTTCTCGCAGCGGTAGACGTCGGTGAGCGCCTGCTCGACCTCGCTGCGGAAGAAGAAATACTGCTCGCGGGCCTGTGCCTCCTTGTCGGCTTCGCCGCCGCGCGACTGCTCGACATAGAGAGCATGGACCTTCCGCCAGGCCTCGAGCGAGCTGTCACGGCCCGCCTTGCGGGATTCAAGGTTGCGGTAGGCGAAGTAGAGTTCCCAGTAGGACTGCTCCGTGTCGCTGACGAGATTGCGGACGCCCGCCTCGAACTCGGCCAGCGAAATGTCGGCGTTGATGCGAGCCAGCAGCACGCCGCGAAACAGCGGCCGGCCGTAGATGTTGTCGAACGGGTCGGGCCCGGCGATCCGGTTGTAGGTCACGCCCGCACCCTGCAACAGCGGCTGACTGAGCGTGAAGTCGTAGTTCGTCGTGAACGTCGAGGGCACGCCATCCTGACGAATCGGCGAGTTGTTGTTGTCGTAGAGCGTGGTGTTGGAAACACCCACGGTGGCACCGGTCGCCGTCCGTTTCTGGATGCCGGTCGTCCAGTTGCCGGTGTCGCCGAGGAACTGCTGCTGGAACACCGACGTTCCGATGAAACCACCGATGTTCTGCGGACGGTTCTGCCGCTCCCAAGTGAGCGAACTGGAGAGCTGCGCATCGAACAGCGAAAGCGCGCTCTCCACACCGCGGAAAGGATCGGTCTCGGCAATCGCCGGGTCGTAGATGGTGGGTGTCGCCGAGGGGGCCGTGAGCAGAGAAACTGCCGGCTCGCCCGTCTGGGGTCGGGGGCCGCCGAAGCTCTGGAAACGGCCGCCGAGGTTGCGGAGCACCTTGCCGTTTTCGAGTGACGTGCGGATCGCCTCTTCGAGCGACAGCTCCCAGATCTGGTCGAAGCGGGCGTTCGAGAGCATCAGTGGCTCGTTCGTGCCAGCCGACTCGTCGAGCGGTTCTTCGCAGCTGTCGGGATATTCGAGCTTCTGGATGGCGCCGACGTAGTGCGACAGGTCGCCGTCCTCGAAAAAGTAAAACGGCTGCTGGGGCGCACATCCGCTCGCGAGGAGCGAGATGCTCGTCAGGGCTACCCAGAGTTGTTTGGCAGTTCGCGACACGGGGGCTTCCGCAAGGCGGTGATGTCGGATCAGTCGTTGTTCAAATCGCCGCCGCTGCGCCCAAGGGGTGGAGTCACACGTTCTGTGCGACCCTGCCCGGCACGGTGCCCCCCGACTCCGTACCCGCAACACGTACGCCAAGGCGCAGCGACGGCTCTGGAGATATCGGCCACCCGAGTCCTCAAACTTGGGAGAACCGTCACATTCTGTGCAATCCGCACGGCCAGACAGCCAGCCACGGGCTGCTAGCGGGGGCTCTGGGAAGGCTGGGAAGGCCAGCGTGGTGTCTGCGAGTGTTGCAACTGCCCATCCGCTATCGAAACGAACCGGGCGGCGCAGTCCGGTGTGCCCGCGATGACCGCGGCAGCCTTCGCCGGTCCCAAAACGCTGGCGGCCGTGGCCAGCGCGTCAGCCGTCGTGCAGTCGGCCGCCACGACCGTGACCGCCGCCGGTCCCGCCACGCCGAGGCCGGTCCGCGGATCCACGATGTGGCTGTAGCGGCGGCCATCGATCTCCACCGCCTGAAAGGCATCACCGGAGGTCGTCACCGCCGCATGCGTGAGCAGCAGGTACTCGCCGGTATCGCGTGCAGCAGTGCCGTCACCGGTGGCCGGCAGCGGCGCCACCGCGATCCTCCAGCCCGCGGTGCCGGGCGGCGGTGCGGTGACGGCAATGTCGCCTGACGCATCGACCATGGCCGCCGTGATGCCGTGACGATCCAGCACCTCCACGGCCCGATCGACCGCATAGCCCATGCCAATGCCACCCAGATCGAGCCGCATGGCGGGCCGAGTGAGCACCACTTCCCGGCTGGCGGGCACGAGGCGGAGCGTGTCCCGCCCAACCGCCTCGCGGGCGGCTGCCAGTTTCCCGGGCAGCGGCAGTCGGCCCGAACGACGGGCCTGCCGCCAGAGGCTCGTCAGCGGACCGACCGTGGGGTCAAACGCGCCGTCCGTGGCGTCGCGAATCTCGACGGCACGCGCGAGCACCTGCCACAGGTCGTTGCTCACAGGCTCGGGAATAGCGGTCGGCGCCGCCGCAGACAGCCGGGAGAGTTCGCTCTGGGGATCGTAGTCGGAGAGAATCCGCTCGAGCCGCGCCACCTCCGCAAACCCGGCGGCGACCGCCGCGCGGCCGGCAGCCGGCGATTCCGCATACAGCGTGATCGTCCATGGCACGCCCATGAGCCGCTGCGTCTGGCTCACCCGCTCGGTGAGGCGTGCGTTGGCCGGAGCGGACGGGTCGGCGGCAGTGCTGGCTGGCGCAGTTGGCGCGGCTGGTGGAGTTGGCGTGGCTGGCGCGGTTGGCGCGGCTGACGGTCTGCAACCCGCCGTCAGGACAACCAGCCAGACCGCCTTGGCAGCCGCTGCGCGATAGAATCTTCTTGTCATGAGTGATCAACCATCCCGTCCGATCGTGGCGATCAGTTTCGAATGCACGCCCTTGCGGAGCGTGCGGCAGGTCTCCATTCCATCAGAAGCCTCGCCCGCCTACCGCAGCCGACTGGAACGAGTGCAGCGAGCGATCAGCCAGCACGGCACTCGCAACACCTACTATCTCACCAACGGCTTCTGCACGTTTCAGTTTACAAACGATCCCGACCTGGGGTGGGTGCGGTTCGCGGTCGAAGGAACAGTGCTCACCGACGAGGCCGACACAAAGACGGTAGGCAGCGATCTGACCGTCAGGCTCGACAAGGAAACCTGCGACTGGCTCACGCAGCCGGCGGTGCAGTGGCTGACGCTTTCGGTCAAGCACGCCATTGAAACGGAGTTTGACCGCTACATCGCCGCAGGCGACCTGGCCCGCGCCGAGGAACGCCTGGCCCGTGAGCAGGCCGCCAGCGACGCCAGCGGCGGCTTCCTCGG
>JBBAVO010000338.1:0-2992 GCA_040397635.1 Pirellulales bacterium | reverse complement strand
CCCAACATCGTCGTCATCGTGGCCGACGACCTCGGCAACGCGGATCTGGGCTACCGCGGCAGCGCCATCCGGACGCCCCACATCGACGCCCTGGCCAAGGGTGGCGTCCGGCTGGAGTCCTACTACGGTCTGCCCGTCTGCACCCCCGCGCGGGCCGCCCTGATGACCGGTCGCTATCCGATGCGGCAAGGGCTGCAGACGCTCGTGATCTTTCCGAGCCACACCTACGGCCTTCCTACCGACGAGAAGACGCTGCCGCAGGCACTCAAGGACGTGGGCTACCGCACCGCCATGGTCGGGAAGTGGCACCTCGGGCACGCGCACGAGAAGTTCTGGCCGCAGCGCCGCGGCTTCGACCACTTCTACGGCAATGTCGTGGGCGAGGTCGATTACTCCACGAAGGAACGCGGGGGCGTCATCGACTGGCAGCGCAACGGCACGTTCCTGAAAGAAGACGGCTACTACACGCAACAGATCGGCGAAGAGGCGGTCGGCCTGATCGAGCACCACGACACATCACGGCCGCTCTTTCTCTATTTCGCCTCGCTCGCACCTCACGCCCCATACCAGTGCCCGCAGCCGGAGATCGACGCCTACAAGGACGTCTTTCCCGACGAGACCAAACGCACGTATGCAGCGATGATCACGTCGCTCGACACACAGATCGGCCGGGTCGTGGCGGCGCTCGAGAAGAAGGGCATGCGGGACAACACACTCATCTTCTTCACCTCCGACAATGGCGGGGCTACCAATGCGATGTTCGCGACCGGCGCCCGCTCGCCCGCGGAACGCGAGGCCAGCGGTGGGCTCGCCGTGGGAGCGAAGCCACCCGCGTCAAACGCGCCCTTCAAGGGCGGCAAGGCGGGCCTTCACGAGGGGGGCGTGCGGGTGCCGGCGTTCTTCAACTGGCCGGGCCGACTCGCTCCTGCCGTCGTTGACGCGCCGCTTCATCATGTGGACATCATGCCGACCCTCGTAGCGCTCACCGGTGGCACGGCAAGCCCCGACAAGCCGTTCGACGGCAGGAACGCGATGGAAACGATCTCCGCCGGCAAGCCATCGCCTCACGAAGACATCCTCATCAACGTCGAGATGTTTCGCGGGGCGATCCGCAAGGGCAACTGGAAGCTCATCAAGGTGGCCGTCCTGCCGGGAAAGACAGAGCTCTATGACGTCGTGAACGATCCCGGTGAAACCAGCAACGTGGCCGACCAGAACCCGGACGTGGTCCGGGATCTCGAGGCCCGCCTGCTCGGCTACGCTCGGCAGCAGAAAATGAGCGAGTGGCTCAAGTGCCAGATCGACTACCTCGGCTTTCAGGGCAAGACCGTCCTCGACGCGGAGTACGACATCGACGGCGGCCGGCCGACCGAGAAGCCGGCGTTGCCCTCGAAGTGAACGGTGCGACTGCGGCGTGTTGCGGGGTGGCCTGACCTACTGCACCCGCACCCACTCGACCGTCTTCGACATGAAGCCGGAGCCGGCCACCATTTCGAAGCCGTTGGCGGTGATCTTGATCGTCATCGGCACGAACTCGCCCCGCTTGAGTGCAAACACTTCTCCCCGCCACATGCCGCTGGCCGGGTCATACTGAATCTCGCGAAGCAGCTCCGTGTTAACGAGCGCCGGGTTGGCTGCCTTGACCACGCCGCCGACATACTTGCCATCTTTAGGAAAGATGCGGATGTCCACGTCCATGTCGGTCGGCTTCCAGTCGCCGACGATGGCGTCGGCTCCGCTTGCCTGCTGGGCGATAGCGGGCAGCAGATCAGCGGCCTGCACGGCCTCGGCGCCGACGATCGCCGCCTGCAGACAGAAAACCGCCGCCATCGAAGCCGTGAAAGAGCCGAAGGAAGTCGTGGTCATCGTGAAGCCTTTCCCATGAATGGGTTGAGGACGAACGTGCAGGAACTCTCTGATCCGCCCCGGTGACGATAGGCCGGGCGTCGGGGCTGGAGCCATGCCAGTTGTGGGCCGTGAAACCTGTCCCGACAATCGTTCACGCGAGGCCGGTGGCGACCCGGGGGGGCCGCTGGTACTCTGGAGACAATCTGGGCATCTGAGGTCACGACCAGGAAGCGGGCCACTCCGGGGAGTCCTTTTCGTGTCGTTTCGTCGTCGGAAATCTGCCCGCAATTTCTTCTGGCTACTCGGCCTCTGGCTCTGCGTCTCCGTCGCGCCTGCCGGTGAGACCGGCGATGCCGCCAAGCCGTCGCCCCCCGCTGCTGGCATGTCGATCGTGTTCGTCGGCGACATCATGCTCGACGGCGGCCCCGGCCATGTAATCTCCTCCGGTCGCGACCCCTTTGCAGCCTGCAGCCAACTCCTGGCCGATGCCGACTACAGCGTGGGCAATCTCGAATGCGTGCTGGGAAAAGGGGGCGAGCGGATGCTCAAGCCGTTCTCGTTCCGCGGCGCCGCCGACTCGCCGCGGTTCCTGAAAAAACACTTCTCCGCTGTTTCGCTCGCCAACAATCACAGCGGCGACTTTGGCCCCGCGGGGCTGGTCGAGCTGCTGCGGATCCTCGACGACGCCGGCATCCCATCGTTCGGCGCCGGACGCACGTTGGCTGAGGCAAGGCGGCCACTCGTACTCGAGCGGGATGGCTTCAAGGTAGCGTTGCTTGGATACAACGGCTTTCGGGCCCTGACCACGGCCGCCACCGCCGACCGCGCCGGCTCGGCACCGCTCGAGGAAGAGCAGGTGCTGGAAGACATCCGAGCGGCGCGGAATCGCGCCGACGCCGTCGTGCCGTTCGTCCACTGGGGACCTGAAAACACGCCGCAGCCGCGGCCGGCGCAGATCCGCCTCGCGCGGAAGATGGTCGACGCCGGCGCCGCGGCGGTGATCGGCGGCCACCCGCACGTCACGCAGACGGTCGAAACCTATCGAGGCGTCCCGATCGTCTACAGCCTGGGCAACTTCGTGTTCGACTACTTCCCGGGCGATCCACCCGAATGGACCGGCTGGGTGGTGAAGCTGACCTTTCGG
>JBBAVO010000337.1:0-3010 GCA_040397635.1 Pirellulales bacterium | reverse complement strand
GCTGGGATCCGGACCGTGGTCAGATCCGGTCGTGGCTCTTCACCTCGGCCGGCCGTTTCGCAGAAGGCTCATGGTCACGGGAGGGGGATGTCTGGACGCTGCGACTGGAAGATGCCGCTGGCGAATGCCTCTGCACCCTCACACGCGTGGGCCCGAACGAGATGACCTGCCGTTGCGACACCGACGGGCTGGCCGACATCGCGCCGCCAGCCTGCGATTCCGTGCGGACGGCCGCTGCAGCCGCGGATGCCACCTGGCTTCCATAAAAGTCGTTCTTTCCGCTCAACGCCGCTTGGTCGGTGCTGTCGGCGTTGCCGCCACCTGACGCTTCACGAAGTAGACCTTCGGGTCGTCGATCACCCAGGGCGTGCTCCAGGTCTTGCCGTCGTCCTGCGTGCAGACGTTGTAGAAGAAGGTCTTCAGCAGCTCGGTGCGATAGCCATAGGGATACTGCGACGTGATGTGGTCGTCCATGGTGAGCTCGTCAACACCCGGGCTGGCGAAGTAGTGCACCATGCCGTCGGGTGAGAACGACAGGCCGAGCGTCCACCAGCCGGTCTGTTCGATCTTCGGGCCGCGAATCTCACCGCCGTTGCGACCGCCGCGGATGCGGAGGTAGGCCGAGTCTTCCGTCTTCCGCTTGAGATTCGCCGGCTCGAAGCAGACGAACATGCCGGGCCAGTATTCCTCGAGGCCGAAGCGTCCCTTGTCGGGATGGTCTTTGCCGGTGATGGTCGCGTGGGTGTAGCAGCCCGCCCGAAAACCGAACGTCGGCCCATTCCGCTTTTCCCACTGCTCGAAGGGGGGCATGTAGACCCTCGTCACAACGCTCGGGTTGTCGGCCACCGACATGCCCCGGCCCGTCACCTTCTGCATGTTGTAGATCAGGTCATCCTGCTGCATCTGATAGGTGGTCCGCCCGGGGATGCCGGCATGGAGCGAGGCGATGAGCAGGCCGTGGGTGCTGCCCTCGAGGCCCGGAGCCGGCAGTTCGATCCGCTTGACGACGTCGGGAGTGCCTCGCTTGGGGCCCTCGAACCAACGGCCGTTGATGCTCTTCCCCACCGGGCTCCGCACCCGCTTGTCCTGTTCCTCGGAACTCTTGGGATGGTTGTAGTTCCACTTCCAGTTCTCGTCCTCGAAGTCGTCGCCGATGCCCTTCACCAGCGAGCCCGTGCCCGGCACGAGCACCGGCTTCTTCGGGGCAGGGACTCCTGGGACAGGGGCCGCTGCCGTGGACTTCTTTGTTGTGGCCTTCCCGGTGGCCTTCCCGGTGGCATTCACCGTGGACTTCGCGGTGGACTGCACCGCGGCGGGCGCAGGTGCCGCGGGAGGAACCGGCTCCGGCTCCGGCTCCGGCTCCGGAGCTGGTTCCGATACTGGGGCTGGGGCGGGGGTCGCTGCGGTGGACTCGGTGGCTGGTTCGTCCTCCGTTGCAGGAGGGTCTGTGTCGGAGTCGTCCGTCTGCTCCGTTGCCTCGAACGTGAGAGCTGGGGCCTGATCCTCATCCGCATGGGCACGTGGGATCATCCCCATGCCACCGAGGCACAACCAGGCGCCGGCCAACACGAAAGCTGTCGAGCGAATTGACATGATCTCCCCTCCCATCGAGGACGTGACACATTCCCGCAACCGGGATATCGACAGAATCGGTGCCACACGCCGAGAACGATCCCGCACGACCGTGCCAATGGGTCTACGCTGCCGAGCCCCTCCGGCCTGCCTTGCCGTTGGCAGGCCCCTGTCTTCTGCGTCTTACCCAATGTGTAAGCCGAAAGCCCTGGGCCGGCGAATCCAGAAGGTCGTCTGGCAGGAAACCACAGAATTCGTCACATACCCCAGCATGCGCGATCGTTCCGTCGACAGACTCTTGAGAAAATCATGACTGCCACACGCACCGCACCACTGGTTTTGCTGCATGTTGTGTTTGCATCGCTGCCGTTGATCTGCCTCACCACGGCGTCCGGCAAGGCCGGTGAAACCACCGACCAGACGCCACCCGCGACGACAAACGATGCGACAGCAACCCCGCGGCGATCGCACATCCAGCCTGTTGGCGAGGTGGCGGCAGCGTCACAAAACGCTGAAACGCTCGGGCTGCGATTGACGCGGGCATCGGAGGTGCTGCGGCAGCAGCTCGCACTGGCACGCGGGGCCGGCCTGGTGGTCGAAGAAGTTACGCCCGGCTCGACGGCCGACAAGGCGGGCTTTCGACAGCATGACGTGCTCGTGCTGCTCGACGACCAGATGCTGCTCCTCCCCGAACAACTCGCCGCGTTGCTCGAGTCCGCCAAGGACACGACGACACCGGCGTGCACGCTCCTGCGGGGCGGCGCGAAGGTCACGATCATGATTGGCGAACCGCGGCGGAGCGGACAGCCGGTCCGGCCATCACCGACGCACCCTGTCGGGCAGCCAACCGTCGCCGCGTCGCCGGCTCCGACGCAGCCGCCACTGCCGGTCGTCCGACAGACTGCCGCGAAGCCCTCCACAAGCCCGCGTCTGCGGGCCCCTGCCTCCGCACTGGCACTCGTGCAGGCGTCGGCGACTGCCCCCGCCACATCATCCGCCGAGCCCGCCGCCCGACAGGTGGTCTCAGCCGACGAAACGCTCGTGCGACAAGATCCCGACTATCAGATCAAGCTCTCCCGCGGAAACGAGACGCGACTCGTGGTCCTCGATCCGCACGGACGGATCATCTTCAATGACGAGATCGACACCCCCGAACGCCGCAGCCTCGTCCCGCTGGCGGTGCGGCAACGCGTCAACGAGATGGAAAAGGCGTTGGAGACCACATCGCACGGCCCCACCGCCGAGATCGGCCGGCTCGACGCGTCGCCGATCGAAATTCGGTAAGTGCCGTATTCACGCCGGGCTCGGACATCCTGTCCGCCCCGGCTTGGCGACCGCAGGTCGCTGGTGCTCAACCGGCCCTCCGGGCCTAACGCGTCCGCTTCTTTCTGCGTTCCTACCAGCCGCCCTGCGCTGTGTTGCTCGACCAGCCGGAATC
>JBBAVO010000336.1:0-3019 GCA_040397635.1 Pirellulales bacterium | reverse complement strand
GAGCCGGCGATGAACCGGCGGGCCTGGGCGAGCACGGCGGCCCGGATCGCCCGGGTGGCCAGTGGCGCGAGCAGCACGCTCCGCGATGCCCGCAGGGCCATCCGCAGCGACTGCGGCAGCCGCTCGATCACGTCATCGTCGATGTATTCGCGAAGGTGCCGGTCGAGTGCTGCCGGGTCGTCGAGCATCGGCATGCAGTCAACGAGCCGAAACAGCCGCACCTTCAGGTCGTCGTCCTGCGTGGCCCACTCCGCCGCCTGCTGCACCCACCACTCAGGCGACACTGGCGTTGGCTCCGCTGCCAGCGACCGTTCCAAGAGACTGCGGCCGATCTGCTGCGTGCGGCCCTCGATCTGCTCCCGGTCGGCCGGCGACAACCGACTGGGAACCACCCCCTCGAACGCGGCTCCTGAGATGCTGGCCATCGGATCGGTTTCCTCTCTCCAAGTGTTTGTACGCAAAGCGTTTGCGAAAAGATCGCCGGTGGCGGCCGGTGCCGAAATCGGCCCCCGGCCCTCCCGCCGTGCTACAATCAGCCCCGCCGCAGAGGGCATGGTAGCCCTCGCGATCCACTTCTGCTTCGCACACACGTGAATCCTTCGGCAGGACAGGCCCTCGCTCAGTTGTCGGCCACGCTCGCGGCCCGCGGTCCCGTGGTGCTGCCCGCCCTGCTGCTCTGCGACTTCGGCCACCTCGCCCGCGAGGTGGAGCGGCTGGAGTCGGCCGGTGCCGCAGGCCTGCACCTCGACGTGATGGACGGCAGGTTCGTGCCACAACTCACCTATGGCTTGGTGGTGGTTGAGGCCGTCCGCCGAGCCGCGAAGGGGCCCCTCGAGGTGCACCTCATGGTCGAGCAACCGGAGTCGTGCATCGAAGACTACGCCAAGGCCGGGGCCGACATTCTCACCGTTCACTTGGAAGGCCTCTCCGACCCGCGGCAGACGCTCGAAACGATCTCTTCGCTCGGCCCCCAGGCCCATCTGGCCATCAGCCCGGGCACCCCGGTCGAACGAGTGGAGCCGTATCTTGATGTCTGCGACGGCGTGCTTGTGATGAGCGTGGAACCGGGATTCGGCGGCCAGCGTTTCAATCCGGTGGCGCTTGAAAAACTCGCCCATCTTGCCGCCCTGCGGGCGGAGAGAGGCGGCTCGTTCCGGCTGGCCGTGGACGGCGGGATCTCCACCGAGACGATCGGTCCAGTCGCCGCCGCTGGTGCCGAATTGATCGTCGCGGGTAGCGCCGTGATCCGGTCGCCGGACTATATGCAGGCAATCGCCCAACTCGAACAACTCGCCCGGGGTGCCACGTGATGAGGCACCTTTCGCGATCCTGTTTCTCCCGCGGCATCGTCGCCGCGGAGAATCTCTTTCTCCTGGAGCCAATACCTTCTCAATGCCAGATTCCTTGATCGTGATTCGCTCGGGAGTGACCGACTTTGAACTGCAGGGCCGCATTCGCGGCGCCGTTGACATCCCGCTCTGTTCCGCTGGCGTCGCCGAGGCGGAGCATGCGGCCACACTGCTGGCCGGATCACCAGCCATCGCGCTCTACACGTCCGGCGAGATCTGTGCCGTGGAAACCGGCCGCATCGTCGGCCGGGCCATCGGCCTGAAGCCACGAGTCGTCCCTCACCTGCACAATCTCGATCAGGGGCTTTGGCAGGGGATGCTCGTCGAGGAGATTCGCCGCAAGCAGCCGCGGCTCTATCGACAATGGCAGGACAACCCGTGGGCGATCGCGCCCCCCGAGGGAGAACTCCTCGAAGAGGCCTGCGAACGCGTCGAGGTGGCACTCGAAAAACTTCTCCGTCGGCACCCGCACGGATGCGTGGCGGTCGTCGTGCCCGAACCGCTCGACCGCATTGTCCGCTGGATCGTGGCGGGAGAGTCGATGGGCGACCTGTGGGGCCGCGATCCCCACCGGGAACCACTCATGGAGATTCCAGTGGCGGCGCAGTGGGCCCGCAGACCCCGCGTTGACCGTCGCCAGCCAGCCCCGACGTGAGTCTCCTCTGCCTGAATTGCCCCGCTGATCTCGGCGTCGCCAGCCGTCAATTCCGGCGCAGCCGCGCAGCGGAGTCCCGGGCTACAATGCCAATCCAGGCGTCGGCCGTCCGCCGCCATCCTCAGGCACCTGCGTGCTTCGGCACGCGGTGACCAGACTCGCACACCACACGCTCACAACACTTGCTCATGGAACGCCGCCGCCCTTCGCGACCGAGCCCTGAAGCCGCCGCTGGCCCGGAGACCGCCGGCGTGGTGGCAGATGCCGATGCCGGTGCAGTCGCGACCCCAGCAGCGAAGGCTCCGCCGGCACCTCGGACCAAGCGGGGCGTTCCCGAGGGCCTCTGGCAGAAGTGCGAGGGCTGCGGCGCCACGATCTACCGCAAGGAAGCGGAGGAGATGCAAAACGTCTGCCCGCAGTGCGGCTTCCATTGGTATGTGTCGGCAGCGCAGCGGATCGCGCAGCTGCTCGACGACGGCACTTTCGAGGAATGGGATGCCAATTTGCGGCCGACCGATCCCCTCGGCTTCCGCGACAAGAAGGCCTACGCCGAACGGATCGTGGCCGAGCAGAAGCGTACGGGCATGCCCGATGCCGTTGTCACAGGCACCGGCATGATCCGGGCCCGCCGCGTCGCCTGCGGCGTGACCGATTCCTCGTTCATCATGGGCAGCATGGGGAGCGTGGTCGGCGAACGGCTGGCGCGGCTGGTTGAGCGGGCCACGGCTGGCAAATTGCCGCTGATTATCATCAGCGCGTCGGGCGGCGGCGCCCGCATGCACGAGGGCATTCTGTCGCTGATGCAGATGGCGAAGGTGTCGGCGGCGCTGGCTCGGCATTCTCAGGCCGGGGGCCTGTTCATCTCGGTGCTCACCAATCCGACGATGGGTGGCGTGGCGGCGAGCTTTGCGTCGCTCGGCGACCTTTGCTTTGCGGAGCCGCGTGCCCTGATCGGCTTTGCCGGGCCGCGGACGATCAAGGCGACGATCCGGGTCGAGCTGCCAAAGGGCTTTCA
>JBBAVO010000335.1:0-3025 GCA_040397635.1 Pirellulales bacterium | reverse complement strand
GGCCTGCCGATCGAATGGGACTGGTTCGAACCGCGGCTCGACCGCCACACGGCCCGGCTGGCCGTGGGGGCCACGGCCATCAACTGCTTCGTGAACGATCAGCTCGATGCCGCAGCGCTCGACATCCTCGCACATCAGGGCGTGAAGCTGATTACGCTCCGCTGCGCCGGCTTCAATCAGGTCGATCTGGCGGCGGCCGCGCGGCTGGCCCTGCCGGTCGTCCGCGTGCCGGAGTATTCGCCGCACGCCGTCGCGGAACACACGATCGGCCTCGTGCTCACGCTCGACCGCCGGTTGCACAAGGCCTACAACCGGGTCCGCGAGGGCAATTTTTCCCTGGATGGTCTGCTCGGCTTCGACCTCTTCGGGCGAACCGTCGGCGTGGTTGGCACGGGACGGATCGGCCGCTGCGTGGCCGAGATCCTGCTCGGCTTCGGCTGCCGCGTGCTGGCGTTCGACCCGACTCCCGATCCCGAACTGACTCGCCGTGGCGTCTCCTATGCACCGCTCGACGAGCTGCTGGCGGCTTCCGACATCGTCACGCTCCACTGTCCGCTCAAACCCACGACGCGGCATCTCATCGACGCGGCCTCGCTCGCGCGAATGAAGCGGGGCGCGATGCTGATCAACACCAGCCGCGGCGGACTCATCGACACTCCTGCCGTGATCGAGGCGCTCAAGACGGGCCACCTCGGCCACTTGGGGCTCGACGTCTACGAGGAGGAGGCCGATCTTTTCTTCGACGACCACAGCAACTCCATCATCCAGGACGATGTCTTCACGCGGTTGCTGACGTTCCCCAACGTGGTCATCACGGCGCATCAGGCGTTCTTCACCCAGAACGCCCTCGACGCCATCTCTGCCCAGACAATCCGCAACCTCGTGCACTTCGACCGTGGCGAACCGCTCGAGGCGGTGGTGCGTGCCTGATGGATTATCAGCCTGATAGATTGTGAGCGAGGCCTGCATGCCGCAGCACGAACCGTCACATTCTCGCCGCCGACCGCAGTTCGGCCAGTTCCCTCGCAAAGCCTCCCGAGAGGATCGGAAACCGGCACCATGTCTTTGGGTCGAGGTTCTCGTCGTCGAGATGGAATGACGGTGCGTAGCGTTCTCGCTTCCACTGGTTGCGGCTCCAGAGCGTGAAGAACCGCTCCGTCCACAGAGCCAACTGCCCCGCCGCGTGCTCCGGGAAATCAACCTGCAGCCGCTGCCAGGTCTCCAGGGGCGTCTGCTTGTCGCGGATGGCGGACCGCTCCGCGGCGTCGAGCACGTCGTAGGGCATGAGATCCGCCTCGTCGGTCTGATGGTCGGCCGGCGGCCGTAGCTCCGCCGTCGGCGACTGGACGTTCACGGCATGGAGTGCCGGAAACGATCCGATGCCCTCAGGTCCGGCGTGCTCCAGCCATTCGAGCCACCGTCGCAGATAGGCCTTGTCGATGCCAGCGATCGGGGCAAGGCCACCGGAGGTGTCGCCATCCATCGTCGCATAGCCGACAGCCGCCTCGGAGCGGTTGCTTGTGGAGACGAGCAAGGCCCCGCGGATGTTCGCCAGCATCCACACCCCCGGCGCCCGGGCCCGCGCCTGGATGTTTTGCAGGGCGATGTCGTCGGTCCGCCAGTCGAGTGGACGGCCCACCGCCGCTGCGGCCAGCGCCCGGTAGTCCTGCACGATGCGTTCCACGTTGAACTCATGAAATTCAGCGCCCAGACTTTCCGCGAGCCCCTTGGCGGCGTTTCGGGTCACGGGGCCGGAGTGCGCCGTCGATTGGTAGACGCAGATCAGCACGGCATGGATCAGCCGGCGCATGCAAGCTTCAGCATCGGCGGCAACGGTGTCGTCCAGCGATCCATCCGCTGACGACTGCGTCACTCCAAGCCGGGAGGCCACCTCAGCCACGGGCATTTCACGCGCGGCAAATCGCACAGCCAGGGCCGCGAGGCAGGCTACGGCGGAAGAGTCGGCACCACCACTGGCCGAGACGACAAAGCCACGCGAGCGGCTCTTCCGCTGGTAATCGAAGAGCCCGAGCGCCACGCTCCTGGCGAATTCCTCCTCCTTGACGTGGGCGGCCATCTCCCAGGCATCACGGGCATCGACCGCAGATCGTTCCCGCTGCGGCGCGAGGACGGGCGGCGTGAACGGAATGGCGACGCAGTCACTCTCGCCGTCGCCGTCGCCATTCGATACGACTGGTTCGAGCGCCAGCCGCGTCTGCGCCAGCCGCGTGGCATCGACATCCACGACCGCCGTCGTGCAGACATGATCGGTGAAGGAGAACCGCCGTCCGGCGGCCGCGATCCTGCCGCCAGTGGCGATGATCACGCCGCCGTCGTAGATGGCCCGGCCCGCCTCGTTGCCGAGCAGGTTGGAATAGACATACGTCGTCCCGAAGGCCCGTGACCCCTCCAGCACAAACCGGCGGCGAATCTCGTCCTTTCCAAAGGCAAAATGGCTCGCCGACGGATTGAGGATCAGGTCCACGCCCCGCGCGGCCAGTCTCGCCCCGGGCCGATCGGCCGCCCAGGCGTCTTCGCAGATCTCGAAGCCGACGCGGATGCCGCCGCAGTTGAACCGGAGATCACCGATCGGCACGATCCGCCCGTCAACGGACAGTTGAGCCCGCCGCCCCTTCGGCCACGGCCGGAACCATCGCGGCTCGTAGTGAATGCCCTCACCGGCGAGGTGCTGCTTGCAGGCGAGGCCAGCCAGCCGGCCGTCCGCCAGCACGGCAGCCGCGTCGTAGACGCCGCTCTCGAAACGCACCGGCAGGCCGACCGCCACGACGATCCCGGCAGTGTATGGCTCGATCTCCTCAAGCACCCGCCATGCCATTCGCTGCACGCCCGGCGACTGGAAGGCGTCCTCGCAGCCGTAGCCGCTGATGCAGAGTTCCGGCAGGCAGAGGATCGCGACACCGCGTTCCCGCGCCGCCACGATTGCCGCCACGATGCGGTCACGGTTGCCGTCCCAGTCGAGCGGCGTCTGGTTGAGGGCGATGCCGCCCACGCGGATCAGGTGCAT
>JBBAVO010000334.1:0-3035 GCA_040397635.1 Pirellulales bacterium | reverse complement strand
AGGAACGCAAGCCACGGCGACCACTCGAGGCCATGAGAACCTCCGCGTCTTTTTGAGTGCCGAATGACGGAGCGAGCGCTTTCTCGGGGGGGGCGACCCCCGCGCTCGGGCGATCTCTTAAAAAACAGAGGCCAGCCGGGTCAATGCCATTTCAAAACGGGAATACGCCCCACCACGGCCCCGCCTCTCCAACCAAGCCCGCAGCGCAAGCACGGAAATACGGATCGCCCGAACGTCGCGTGTCGCCTCCTGCTGCACGGATGGCTTTTCCCACATCCAGATAGAATGGGTGGACCTCGCGCGGCCAGGCCGCCTCACTGGCACCCACCCCATGCATGCACCTTCAGGCACCCACGACGCTTCCGATCCGCGGCACTGGATCGCTCGCCGCTGGTTCACGGCGTCGGGGGCCCTCGTCGCTGAACTCCCCGCAGATGCCGAACCGTTCGCCATCTTCGAGCGGCTAGCGCGGCAGCGGCACTGCCTGTTTCTCGACAGCGCGGTCGTCGACGGTGCCAGCCACGTAACTCCCAGCCCCGACCGGTCGTCCACCGAGGGCCCAGCGACGCCCCGCCTGGGCCGCTTTTCATACATCGCCGCCGATCCGATCCATTCCCTTCACGTGGACGCTGTGAACGACGGCCTTGCTGCGGAGCGTGTGAACGAGGCTTTTGCACTGCTGCGGTCGCTGCTGGCCGACCTCGCCTGCGCGACGATTCCCGGCCTGCCGCCATTCCAAGGCGGCGTCGCGGGATTCGTCTCGTATGACTGCGGCCTCG
The DNA here is from genome assembly GCA_040397635.1 of Pirellulales bacterium. Taxonomy (GTDB): domain Bacteria; phylum Planctomycetota; class Planctomycetia; order Pirellulales; family UBA1268; genus CAMCQY01. The sequence goes on along the minus strand of JBBAVO010000334.1, from coordinate 2,256 downwards.
CGCGACTGCGGCTCGAGTCCGCCGGCAGCAGCGATGCGCCGCTGCTTTCGCTGCATATCTACGACCTGGTCTTCGCGTTCGACCACGATGCCCGCCGTGGCTGGATCATCTCGCAGGGCGTGCCCGCGAAGGGACCGACAGCCCGACGTGCACGGTCAACGGAACGACTGGAAGGATTGCTCGCGGCACTCGCCGCGCCGGTCGTGGCAGGCCACTCGCCCGCCATGCCGGGCCACGGAGAGATCGTCTCGACTCAGTCGCGGGCGACCCACCTCGAGATGGTGCAGGCCGGCATCGAACTGGTCCGCGCCGGCGACATCTTTCAGGTCAACCTCGCGCAGCAGTTCTCCCTTGCCACGACGATCGATCCGCTCGAACTCCACCGCCGCAGTCGCACCTTGAATCCCGCCCCATTCGCGGCGTTCTTCGATGCAGGCACGGCCACCATCGTGAGCATGTCGCCCGAGCGTCTGCTTCAGGTCGAACGCGGCACCGTGCGGATGCACCCGATCAAGGGCACCCGCCGCATCCTCGCGAGCCCCGAGGCCGATCTCTACGCCGGTGAGGATCTCGGCCAGAGCGAAAAGGACAGGGCCGAGAACGTGATGATCGTGGACCTCGTTCGAAACGATCTCTCCCGCGTCTGCACGCCGGAGAGCGTTCGCGTGGAGGCGCTCTGCCGACTGGAGCGGTATCGCTACGTCCAGCACCTCGTGTCGATCGTGGCAGGCCGGCTGCGGCCCGGGCTCAACTCCCTCGACGCCCTCGACGCCGCCATCCCCGGCGGCAGCGTGACAGGCGCCCCCAAACATCGTGCCTGTCAGATCATCAGTCAGCTGGAGGGGTTTACGCGAGGGGCGTATTGCGGCTCGCTTGGCTTCATTGGGTTTGATGGCTCAGCCGACTGGAACCTGCTGATCCGCACGTTCGTTGTCGCCCCCGACTCGATCAGCTTCGCCGTCGGCGGTGGCATCACCGCGCGGAGCGACCCCGCCGCCGAATATGCGGAGACGTTTCACAAGGCGGAGGGGATGCTCCGCGTGCTCGCCTCGTTTGGCATGGTGAGCAAGGACGGCATGGCCATGCCACCCGTGGCGGCCCCTGCGGAGGCTGCCCGATGATCGTCGTCCTCGACAACCGCGACAGCTTTGTCTTCAACCTCGCCCGCCACTTTCACCTGCTCGGCGCGGCCGCGGTGGTGGTGCCGAGCCACGCGATCGACATCGCTGGTCTCATGCGACTCAAGCCGCAGGCGGTCGTGATCTCCCCCGGCCCCTGCACACCGGCAGAGGCGGGCTGCTCCGTAGCCGCGATTGCGGCCTGCAGGGGCCGCGTGCCGGTGCTTGGAGTATGCCTCGGGCATCAGGCGATCGCGGCGGCACTCGGCGGACAGATCGTGCGGGCGCGAGAGCCCGTGCATGGACGCACGAGCGGCGTGCACCACGACGGCATCAATCTCTTCGCGGGCATCCCCAGCCCGATGACCGCCTGCCGCTATCACTCGCTCGTCGTTGCCGGCGACAGACTCCCGGCGGGGCTCACGGTGACTGCGCGAGACGACGAGGGCACGATCATGGCGATCGCCCACGAAGCCGACCGGCTCTACGGCGTGCAGTTCCATCCGGAGTCGATCCTCACGCGGCACGGCTTCCGACTGCTGGCGAATTTTCTTGTCGCCGCAGGCATCCCGCACCACGCCGATCGCGTGGCCGACCTCGACGCGAGCGTGGAAGAGCAGTCCGTCGCCTGTCCAGAACGCCGCCACGACGACCAACGCGTCGTGACGTTTTGACCGTCTCCGTGGCGGCAAGTTTTTAACTTGCCGAATCCGGCCCGAGCCCAACAAGATGAAATCTTGTTGCCACGGTCGAAAGTGGGCCGGCCGCGACTTCAGCCACCGTCACGCCGGGCGGAAGCCGCCGTTGACGGGGAGCACCTGCCCCGTGACAAACGCCGCCTGCGTCGAGACGAGCCAGTGCACCGCGCCGGCGATGTCGGCCGGCGTGCCCCAACGGCCGAGCATGCTCTCGCGGATCGCCCGCGCCTGCCAAACGTCGCTGGCACCCTCGCCCCACGATGTGCGGATCCAGCCCGGGGCGACGCAGTTGACCCGCACCTGCGGTGCCAGCGACTTCGCGAGACTCTTGGTGAAGGCCATCACGGCCCCCTTCGTGGCCGCGAACAGTTCGCCGCTGTCCCCCTCCATGCCGGTGGCCGCCTGATCCCAGCCGATCGTCACGATTGAGCCCCCCTCGC
>JBBAVO010000333.1:0-3054 GCA_040397635.1 Pirellulales bacterium | reverse complement strand
TCCTGGTCGAGGATCGACTGGCACAGATCGATGCACTCGCCGCAGATGTAGACGTCGCCCGGTCCTTCGACCAGCGGCCCCACGTCGCGGTAGCTCTTGCGACAGAACGAACAGAAGGCGTTCTTCTTCGTCGTCCCGCCCGCACCACGGCGTCCGAGCCCACCGACGTCTTTCCCTGATGGCATGCTTCAGTTCCTCGAGAAATCGATCCCCGCCCGTTCACCACAGACCGCCACTTACTGCCCTACGACAGGCCCGGCCGCTGGTGGCGGTCGGGCTCCTTCGCATCGCGCCGCACGTGCGGTTCGACGAGCGTAGATATTTTTCGGTATTCCTCTTCGCTAAGCACACCCTTGTCGCGGAGATTTTTGTAGCCGACAAGCGAGCTTTCCCAATCGCCATGATCGCTACCCGATTGGAGCCACCACGACCGGACTGCAACGATCGCAGCGATCCCGATGGCCACGAGGAGCCCGAGCAGCACGGCACTGATCAGAAACGCTTGCACCGGAAACAGCCCCGTCTACGGAGGGTCGTCGCCCGAAAGGAGGTTCTTTGTCTGCGATCGGTCTCCAAACGCCAACGCGGCACTGCACGTGGGCTTTATTATGGCCGCTGTGTCCACACTGGGTCCAGAAAGATCCCCCCACTTTTCGCAGGCTCCACAGCCTGTGGCAATGGCAAAGACGGCAGCCTCAAAATCGGGCCGATTTTCCCGCTTGTGACGAAAAAACGCGACTTTCCGCGCCGGATGGCCGATTTCCCTCGATATGGTGCACTCCTCACAACCACATTCACTGCCAGCCTCGTCCAGCCACCTGCTGCGTGGACTCGCGATCGCCGCGGCGGTCGCGTTGGTGGCAGGCCTCGGCATCCTGACTCCACCCCCAATCCTGGCAGAGGGCCCCGCTGAGCAGCCCCGCCTGCCAGAGCTGGTGCGGACCAAGCACAGGACGTTTTCGATTCCGTTCCGCCTCCCCGCCTCCCAGGATGCCGACGCGACACCGCAGCGGGTCGTAATGAGCGTGTCGAAGGATCTGGGCGGCACGTGGGAATCTGCAGGCGAAGTTGCGCCATCGGCCGGCACCTTCACGTATCAGGCGGGAGCAGACGGCGAGTATTGGTTCCGCCTGCGGGCGGTTGACCGCAAGGGGCGGGCCCGTGGTGGTGAAGGCCCCGACATGCGGGTGCTCGTTGATGCGGCTGGCCCTCGGCTCGCGGCCCGGGTTTGGAAGGGCGCCGATGGCGAAATCCTCTGCCGCTACGCCGCGATCGACGACTCGATCCGGATGGATTCCCTGAAGCTCGAATATCGCACCGCCGACGCCCAAGGATGGAAGCCCATCGCTGCGGAGGGGGTGCTCTCCCGCGAATCTCCGGCACACCTCGTCGGTGAGGAGATCTGGTGGGCGGGCGAAAAGGTTGATTCGCTGTCGGCGCGAATCACCGTGTCCGACTCCGCCGGCAACCAGACCGTGCGACAGTTCACGATGGAACCCACCGATCCCAACGTTGACCAAGCGGCGCTCGCCCAGGAACTCGGTGCCCCCAGCCTACCTTCGCAATCGGTTCCGCAGGATGCGGTCGCGGCTGGGTCGGTCACCCGTGCCTCCCCGACAACCGACGGAGCCCGCCCCGCCGGCGGATGGACAGCGGAAACCGCCGCGGCCTGGTCGGCGGAGCAGCCCCGCGTTCCCGCGACGCAGGCCGATCGTGTCGGCGAACAGCAGAGCGTGCTGGTCAGCCGCACGGGAGGTTCTGCGATGGCCTCCGACAACCCGACAGCCGGCCGCAGCCTGCTGGCCTCGACGTCCGCGGGAATCCCGGCACAGATGCCAAGCCAGTCGAGCGGTTCTCAGCCGCTGGAATACCGCGGCAAGCCGCTGCAGCTTTCCCGGTCCCGTCGCTTCGCCTGGGATTACGAGATGCCGGCCGAACGACCGAACGCGACCCGGCTGCGAGTTGAACTCTGGAGCACGCGGGACGGCGGACTCTCGTGGCAGAAGGCCGCCGTGGACGACGACGTCCTGAGCCCCATCAACGTGGTGCTCCCCGCGGCGGGCCTCTACGGCTTCCGCCTGGAGATCATGCCCGACGTGCCCGACTCGAGTGCGGGTCCTCGGCCGGGCGATGCCGCCGAGAGTTGGATCGGAATCGATGAGGATCCACCCCACGTCGAGTTCCTCGGTGCGGCGCGGCTCTCCGAGAGCGACACCAGCGGCATCGTGATCCGCTACACCTCGCGCGATCAACTCCCCGCACCAAAAATGGCCCGCCTGCTCTTCTCTCCAAACGCCGAAGGACCGTGGGCCACAATCACCAGCGCCGTTGAGAATCAGGGGGAATACCGCTGGCAGCCCGATCGGGCGACGCCGGCACGGGTCTATCTCCGCATCGAGGTGGCAGACGCCGCTGGCAACGTGGGCGCCGCCACGAGCCCCGAGCCCGTCACGGTGTCGACCACCCGCGTGGTCGGCCGTCTCGGCGGCGTCCGCACGCTGCCGACCACGCCGTAACGGCTGGCTGGTTTCAGCAGGCAGCAACGGCACGCAACTCCCGGACAAGTTAAAAACTTGCCGCCACGGGGGAGGGGTTAAGGCTGTCTCGGCAAGAATGACGAGACCGAAGGAGTTCGACCCGTGGCCACAAGTTTTTAACTTGTGGAATCCGGGCCGGGACACGGACAAGTTGAAAACGTGCCGCCACGGGTGCAAATCACGTCTCGTGCCCACAAGGAGCTACACTGACGGCTCCATCATGGAGAGCCGTTCCTGTGCCCGATGCTGCCAGTGCCCTCGAGATCCTCCAGCAGCCCGCCGAATGGTCGCTCGGCACGCCGTCGCTCGTGGCGTTGGTCGGCGACGAGCCATTCCTCGCCGGCCACATGCTCGCTCTGCTCCGCGACCGCCTCTGCCCCGACGAGGCCGACCGGGCCTGGGCGTGGCGGGAGTTCTCGGGTGAAGCCTCTCCCGATCCCCGCGATGTCTTCGACGAGGCCGCCACCGTGCCGCTGTTCGCCGGCGCCACCCGCGCCGCCGTCGTGCGGAATGCCGA
>JBBAVO010000332.1:0-3056 GCA_040397635.1 Pirellulales bacterium | reverse complement strand
AGCACCATCGCAGCAGTCGAAACAACGCCGCCGGCACGAAGCACGACGGTGTGGGAATGATCCACCTGCCCGAGGGCGTCGTGCCGTTGCCGCCGTGGTGCCGCCGGCACGGGATCCACACGTTCAACGACGGCCGGCTCAAGGACGACTTCAACTTCGTTTTCCGGTTCGAGGACTTCTACGACGTCTGTCCCAATGAGAAGGGCTGGGGGCCCGCCCACACCCTGGCCGGTGACTGCTGGCGTGGCAGGCAGCCGGGGCAGCCGTTCTTCGGGCAGGTCCAACTCGCCGGGGGAAAGTATGGCCTCCTCCGAAACACTGAGAAGCCGCCGCGGGCCGTGGACCGGGCGGCGGTGCCCGTGCCGCCCTACTACCCCGACATCCCCGAGGTGCGGGAGGAGATCGGCTACCACTACGACTGCCTCGTGAAGACCGACGAGCAGGTGGGGGAGATCGTGGCCGCCCTCGAACGGGATGGCCTTCGCGACTCGACGGTGATCGTCCTCTTTTCCGACCACGGCTACGGCATGCACCGGCACAAACAGTTTCTCTACGAGGGAGGCATCCACATGCCGCTCATTGTGGCTGGGCCGGGCATCCCGCAGGGTCTGGTTCGTGACGACCTCGTGTCGTCCATCGATATCGCCCCGACCACCCTCGGCATCCTAGGCCTGCCGATCCCGAAGCACATGGAGGGCCGCGACCTCTTCGCACCCGGCCACGTTCCGCGGGATCACGTCGTCGCCGCCCGTGACCGATGTGACTACACGATCGAGCGGATTCGGGCCATTGTCACGAGGAAATACAAGTATCTGCGAAACTCCCTTACGGACCGTCCCTACATGCAGCCGAGCTACAAGGATCCGTGGCCCGTCTCCATACGGCTGCGTGAAATGATGAAGAACGGCGAGATGAACGACGTCCAGAAGATCTTCTTCGGTGACTCGAAGCCGGCGGAGGAACTGTACGATCTGGAAAACGATCCGCACGAGATCGTGAATCTCGTCGGTAACCCGGCCCACGCGGCCGAACTCGAGCGGCACCGGAAGATACTCGCCGACTGGATCGTCGCCACCGGGGACAAGGGCCAGAATCCCGAGGACGATGCCGGGCTGATCCAGGTCCTCTACGAGTGGCGCGACAAGTGCGTGAACCCGGAGTACGAAAGGCTCCGCGGACTCATCGAGCCTGTGGCAAAGCCGGTCAAGTGAGGCAGTGGGGTGCCCACCGGTCGGTTCACCAGCGTCGGCCGATCCAGCAACTGCCGTGATGCACGCAGGAACGCGACAAGCAGGGCACGGCCGGATCTCATCTGCTTGCTTCGGGCGATGCCCTTGCCGCCAGCGCGTCGATCTCGGCGATCGTGAAGCGGACGCTGATGATCGAGCAGCCGACGTCTTCCTGGCGATAGTTTGCGTAGGTGGTGGCAACGATCGTGCCGTCAGGGAGCAGGTGAAGGCCGGGGTAGAAGCCATCCTTGAAGGTCTTGAGCAGGCTCACCCGATATTGCCCTGGCCGCCCTTGCTTGATGTCGTCGTAGGTGCCGACCCAGGCGATGAAGCCCGCCTTGTCGCGCGAGTTGGGCGACGCGTTGCGAAACACGATCACGAGGCGGCCATCCGGGAGATAGATTCCGTGGTGCCGGTCGCCGGTCAGGCCCCAGGGGGCATCGACGGCCTTGCTCCAGGTCTTCCCCTCGTCGCGGCTGAACATCACGAGGCTCGTGCCGCTACGGCGGTTTTCCCGCATGAGACAGCAGAGTTCATCGCCGTCGGGTGAGCGAAACACGGAGGGCTCGCAGGGGTGCTTGCCGTCAAGAGTCGTGCCATCGCAGGCCAGCACCGGCTCTGACCAAGTGAACCCGCCGTCACGAGTGATCGACTGCAAAACCTGCAGCGTGCCTTCCTCCCCGACGCCGCTGCCGCGGTGAAACATGCCGAGGTATGACCCATCCTTGAGCCGCACGATGCTCGAAAACGTCATGATGCAGCGGAAGGGATTGGCGAGCCACTCCTTGGTGGCCGCGCCGGCCGCGAGCGGCCCGAGCGGCGGCTCCTCCCGCCACGTCCTGCCATCGTCCTCGCTGACGATCCGCGGCATGTATCCCTGGAGTCGGCCGGGGATGTCGCGTTTCACCTCGGCGGGCCGCGCCGTGCGGGCCGCGAACACCCACAGCCGCTCCTTCCCCTGCGGATCGGTAAGCCGGTAGATGCTCGGGCAGTTGCGGAAGTGGATGGAGTTGGCCGGGAGCGATTCGTCGATCCGCGTCCACGTGAGGCCGCCGTCATCGCTCCTGGCCATCGGCCCTGCGTGACCGCCGTGGCCGATGTTCCAGACACAGAACATCGTCTTGTTGTCCGCAAGCATCGCCGTCGTCGGATGCGCGTGATACGCCTCCGGCTCGGGCGTGCCCTGGGCGATCACGACCTGCCGGGCCGTGTCACTGGCGAGGTCGACGTTTCGGATTGCATCACGCTGGGCCTGCCAGGCCGCCTGCGTCTCGGGCGGCGCGTCCATCCAGGCGCGACGGGCAGCTTTTGCTGCGTTGGCTACCTCGGGCTTCGCAGCCGTGCCCTGGCCGAACACGACCGCTGGTATGACCGCAAAGACGACCGCCAGGGGGATGCAGGATTTCATGGAGTATGTAAACCTCCGTTGCCGTCCAGATCGCGACGGCCGTGCTTTCGTAATGATCACTAATGTAATATATCACCGGCATCAGAGCAAACGAAGACCGCTATCCCGTATCGCCCGCGGCAGCGTATGATGGAACCATGAAGCGAGACACGATCATTTCGACGACCGATCCGTCACTTGAGAGCCAAGACGCTCCAGCCGTTGACCGCTCTTCGTGGCCCGTCTGGGTAGGCCGGGTCGGTGAACCAGAGCCCAAGGTCGATTATTCGCATCTTACGCCCTCGCAGCGTATTGCCCTCTGCTGGGAGGCAACCAAGCAGGCCTGGACGCTCACTGGAACCGAACTGGATGAATCAGCATTTCGTCGAGATTCTGAAAGCTTTTCGCGACGAGGGGGTTGAACACCTCGTCATCGGCGC
>JBBAVO010000331.1:0-3059 GCA_040397635.1 Pirellulales bacterium | reverse complement strand
TCTTGTCGATGGCGCGAGTCACCCGCATGACGCCCGACGAGCGATCGCGTCCCGACAACTCCCCCGCGAGCAGCCTTGCCTGGACCGCGATCGTCTCATCGACGAGGCCTCTTCCCCCGACGAAGAACCACGAAACCGCACCGGCCGCCAGAAGCACGGCCAGCAGCAATGCGGTCAGCGACTTTTGCCTTGGAGTCATGCTTGGAGTCATGCTCGTGGTCAAGAGTGCCTCGCCGGCACCCGGCCGCGGTCAGGGGTCGAGCGTCGAATCGGCGTAGTCCTGCGGGGCAGTCGGATCGTTGCCGTCGCCGACCGTGCAATACCAACGAAGCACGGTGGCATCGGTCCCGTTGTCGATCGGCTCCACATGACCATCCAGAAACACGAAGTTGGTGACCGCCGGGTGCATGCTGCCATACTTGCGGGCATTGCGGTCGTCGGGGCCGTCGGCAATGCCGCGGGCGGTGTCGCGGAAGAGCGTCAGCGGTGTGTCTGCCGCGAACATCGCGGTGTCACCCTGATCATGCTGCACCATGTCGGGCGACGACGACTGCGTGGTCTTGGGAATGTGCCGCTCGCCCACCGCGAACGTCTTGCTCAGGCCGTCGGTCACCCGTTGCGATTGCACGGCGGAGAATGTGTAGATCGGACCCGACTGCTTCGGATCGAAGGCCGTCCCTGAAACGCCGTAGTTGTAATACGATCCCGCGTTTGCGGCGTAGTCGCCACCGGCCGCAACTCCCAGTTTGACGGGCGGTTGGTCAGCGTTGTCGAAATTGCGATCCGCCGCCGGCGCGCGTCGGCTGGGACAAAAAAATGTGGCAACAGCCGTCCTCATCGCGACGCTGTTCCGGTCATCGTCTACGCTTGCAGTCTTGTCGTACGCCGCATAGATCTGCGACTGCTCGACGTAGGGGAGCAGCCGGAAGGCCCACGACACGCCGTATTGGCTCCTCGCGTCACGGCCTGAGGGATAGATCTTGCGGGCCTGCTCGTAATTGACGATGCCCAGGCCCACCTGCTTGAGATTGTTGGTGCAGGTCATCCGTCGGCCCGATTCGCGGGCCGCCTGAACCGCTGGCAGCAGGAGGCCGACGAGCGTGCCGATGATGGCGATCACCACGAGCAGTTCGACCAGCGTGAAACCGTGACACACTGCGGCTCGATGCGGTTGAAACCGGCGACGACATTTGGCGATGCCGAGGGGCATGGCATTTCCTCCTGGATAGGGGGCGATCAGTCCGACACTGACACGACAGGATTGTTGTCCGGCGCTCCTGCAACGTCAACGTTTTTTTATCGGATGCAGTAGACCGCGTCGGACGAGCGGATCAGCAGGGCGTTGTCGGCCACGGCGGGCGTGGCCCAGAACACCTCGTCATCGTTGCCCACCGAGGATTCGCCGAGAATCTTGAACTCGGGACCAGCCTCCAGCACGACTGTCTTCCCCCGTTCGTTGACGACGTAGATGCGGTTGCCGATCACGAGCGGGCAGCCGACGGCGGTGGTGCCTCCCGGCATCCGCTTGCGGTATTTCTCGACACCGGTCCGCCTGTCGTAGCAGACCGCTTTGTCGCCGAAGAAATAGAGCAGGTCGCCGACGACCACGGGCGACGGCATCCCTGCGCCGCTCTTGCTTTTCGACCAGAGCACCGCCGCCGTCGCGGTCTGTCCCTTCGGCAGGGTGAGGTCGCCGAGGTGCCCACGGGCGATCGCATACGCCGGCGCCTTGCTGCCGGGGCTCGAGGTGCCGAAGTAGATTCCCTCCACGTCCGCCACGACGGAGCAGGCGAACGACGTGTCGAGCCCACCGAGCCGCCAGCGTTCTTTGCCGTCGGCGAGGCCGTAGGAGATCACCGAGGCCTGACCCGCCGTCACGACCTCCACGGTGCCGTTGTTGGTCCAGATGACCGGCGTGCTCCAGGCCGTACCCTTGTCACGGTCGGCCGTCCAGAGGTCGGTGCCGGTCTTTGGGTCGATGCAGTGCAGCCGGGCCGTGTCGTCGTTGTAGAGCTGCATGAGGAGGCGATCCCCACCTCCCGTCGCGAGCGGATCGCGATGCAGCACCGGCGACGACCCGGTGCCGAACTGGTTCGTGATCGGTTGCGGGCCGAAGTTTCGCCGCCAGCGTTCATTGCCCTCCCGGTCGAGGGCCACGAGCGTGCCCGTGCCGCCGAAGAACGCGAAGACGGTATCGTCCGACGCACAGGGTGTTTCGGTCGCAAAGGTATTCGATGCGTGCTTGCCATATTTCGGCACGGCCTCGACGATCGTCTTCGACCAGAGGATTTTCCCGTCGGCCGGATCGAGGCAGAGCACCCGCCACTGCACCGGGTCCTTGGGCGCCGACGCCATTCCCCAGGTCGAGAACGACATCACGCCCCCCATGCCGCTGGGTTTGTCCGCCTTGGGGCCAACAGCGGTGGTGAGAAAAATCCGCCCGCCGGAGACAATCGGCTGCGACCAGCCGGCGCCAGGGATGGCCGTCCGCCAGGCGAGATGGTCGGTGTTGCTCCAGGCCGCTGGCACAGTGGCATTCACGGCCACGCTCTGCGCCGTGCCGCCCCGGAACTGGGCCCAGTCATCGGCTGTCGCGGTTCCGCCGACGAGCAGGCTGATCGCCAAAACGAGGGCAAGCGTCGATCGCATGAAAATCCCTTTCCTCTGCGAAGCATGATGGGGCGTGGCTGCCGGCATTCTAGCTGGCTCTGCTCGAAGCCAGCCATCTCCACTTCCGGGTAGACTCTTCGGCGCGAACAACCATGACCCCAACGTCCCGGACACTGCTGCCCGCTGACCTGCCCGTCGCCGCGGTGCTCGGCGACGTCGTGGCCGCCTCGCGGACCGGGGCCGTTGTCGTCACCGCCCCTCCCGGCTCCGGCAAGACCATGCTCGTGCCGGCCGCCGTGCTCGACGACCTGCCGCCACCCTCCCGGGTCATCCTGCTGCAGCCCAGGCGGCTGGCGGCCCGCTCCGTCGCCCACCAGATCGCACGACTCCGCGGCGTGCCACTCGGCGGCGAGGTGGGCTATCAGGTGCGGTTCGATGCCCGCGTCAGC
>JBBAVO010000330.1:0-3076 GCA_040397635.1 Pirellulales bacterium | reverse complement strand
GCCGGCCTCACCGCGGCACTCATCCTCGGCTTCATCACGCAGCAACTGCGACTGTCGCCCATCGTCGGCTACCTCCTCGCCGGCATCGCCGTGGGGCCGCATACTCCCGGCTTCGCAGCCGACGCCTCGATCGCCCAGCAGTTGGCGGAGGTGGGTGTCATCCTGCTGATGTTCGGGGTGGGGCTGAACTTCCACATCCGCGAACTGCTCGAAGTCCGCAGCGTGGCGATTCCCGGCGCCCTGGTGGCCAGCAGCATCGCCACCGTGCTCGGCATGGGAGCAGCCCACCTCCAAGGCCATGACTGGGCCACCGGGATCGTGTTTGGCAGCGCCATCTCCGTGGCCAGTACGGTCGTGCTGATTCGCGTCCTCTCCGACAACCGCGACCTGCACACCCGCTCCGGCCACATTGCCGTGGGCTGGGTGGTCGTGGAAGACCTGCTCACGGTGGCCGCACTCGTCGTGCTCCCGGCAATCTTCGGCGGAGAGCCGCTGGGAGTGCAGGGGGTGGCGATCGCCCTGGGCACCGCCGCGCTCAAGATTGCCGCGCTCGTGGCCGTCATCCTGCTGGCGGGCGGACGCCTGATCCCCTGGGTGATGGAACATGTCGCCGCGACCCGTTCGCGAGAACTATTCACGCTCGCGGTGCTCGTGATCGCCCTGGGAATCGCGGTCGGCTCCGCGAAACTCTTCGGCGTCTCGATGGCGCTGGGCGCCTTTCTCGCCGGCACGATCGTCGGACGCAGTGAGTTTGGAATGCGGGCCGCCTCCGAGGCCCTGCCGATGCGGGATGCGTTCGCCGTGCTCTTCTTCGTGTCGGTCGGCATGCTCTTCAACCCCGCCACGATTCTCACGTCGCCCTGGCTCCTGGCGGCTACTCTGGCGATCGTCCTGCTCGCCAAGCCCCTGACGATCTGGGTGGTGGTGATACTCCTCGGCTATCCCCGACCGATCGCGACCAGTGTCGCGGTGTCGCTGGCCCAGATCGGTGAGTTCTCCTTCATCCTGGCGGCGCTCGGCCGGCAGTTGGGCGTGCTGCCGGAAGCGGCGATCAACACGCTCGTTGCCGCCGCCATGGTGTCGATCACGCTCAATCCGCTCCTCTATCGGCTGATCGGACCTTTTGAACGCTGGCTCGCCCGGTTCGGGATCACGACCGCCGCCTACGACGATGCCGATGGGCTCGACGACTCCGCGCCGAGCCATCGGGCTATCGTGGTGGGCTACGGCCCGGTGGGTCAGACCGTGACGCAGCTCCTGCTCGACAACGAGATCGTGCCGACTGTGATCGAGCTCAATCTCGACACCGTCCGCCGGCTGCGGGCCTTCGACGTGCGGGCGATCTACGGCGATGCCACGCGGCCGGAGATTCTTGTCGAGGCGGGGGTCAAGGGGGCCGACAACCTGATCCTCACCAGCGGCGCCGGCCGCGTGGACGAGGAGATCGTGCGGCGAGCCAAGGAACTCAATCCCGATGTCACAATCCTGGCGCGTTCGCAATACGTTCGCGACCTGCCGAAGCTGCACAACGCAGGGGCTGAGGATGTGTTTTCCGCCGAAGGTGAGGTGGCTCTCGCCTTCACCGTGCGGATTCTCGAACGACTCGGCGCCACCGGCGAGCAGATCGACCGCGAGCGGGCCCGCGTCGAGGCCACGTTTCGCAACGGGTAGAACACTCTCCGGAGCATCACTGTGTAGCGCGGAGCGTTTCCATCCATGCTACGACATCGACCAACTCGTCGGCGGAGAGCGTCGTGGCCAGATCAGCCGGCATCAGCGACACCGGCTGCTTCACGAGTTCCTCGACCTGGCCGGCCGCCAGCATCACGTCGATCGAATCGGCACCGCGGATCACGACCTGGTCCGGCGACTGCGAGATGAGCAGACCCGTCACGCTGCGACCGTCTTCCATGATCGCCGTATACGTCTCGTAGCTGTGGCTGATCGCTGCCGACGGGGCCAGCACCGACTCATAGAGCGCCTCGCGCGACAGCTTCGCACCGACACCGGAGAGATTGGGGCCGACCGCCTTCCCCTCGCCATTGACGATGTGGCACTTCGCACACGTGCCCGCACCGGCAAACACAGCCTTGCCATTCGTGGCATTACCCTTGCGCTTCACAAGCTCCGACACCGGCGGCAGCTTCTCGCCCCCCTTAGCCTTCGGCATCGGCAGCACATCGGCCGCCGACTGCCGGATATCACCCCAGGGACACGACGCGATCGCCACCGCCGCCACCTGCGGCAGAACACCTGAGAGCTCACCGGCCTTTGCCATGGCGACAAGGTCCTTCGCTCCCTGCTGCGAGCGGGCCAGCCCACGGACCGTCGCAGACTTCAGTTCGGGTGACGCCTTGGCATCGGCGAGGATGCCTTTGAGCAGTGCGGTTGATCTGGCCGAACCACGGATGCCAAGCGCGTTGAGCAGACGGCCGGCTGCGGCAGGATCAGCGCTGCCCAGCACGGCCTTCACGCGGTCCGCCCCGCCACCATCGACTGCCGCACCAAGAGCAGCCGCTGCCAACTGCTCGCTCGTGCCCTCGGCGGCAGCCAGCGTCACGAGCTCACCATGCCGGTCCTTGAGCCCAAATCGTTGCACGATGTCGACGAATTGCTGGGTGCCCATCGCATACCCAGCTGCCTCGGAGATCATCTTCGCGAACGACTGATCGCCCGCGTCACCGGGCTCAAGCCGCAGCACGAGTTCGGGCATGACCACCCTCAGCTTCTCCTCGGCGCCCATCTGCACGCGCGACGTGTGTTTCACCATCTCGCGAATAGCCTCGGCCACGCGTCCACGATCCTGGAAGTCGAGCGCCCGCAGGAGCGCGAGCGATTCGACCGTCGTGACGTTCGCGTCTGCGATCAGCAGGCACTGCATCGCCGCCGACTTACTGCCGCGGCTCCGCCAGACGATCTCCCGCCCGACCGCGTCCTTTGGGCCCAACGTCTTCGCCAGCCAGGCCTCGAGCCGGCCGTCCCACAGACCGTCGGCCCCGATGCCGAGGGCTTCGAGTTCCCAGCGGTCGCCTGCCTTGTGCTGCGCGGCAAGCGAAGCCCACGCCCGATCGGCCCG
>JBBAVO010000329.1:0-3077 GCA_040397635.1 Pirellulales bacterium | reverse complement strand
AGGGCCTCAGGTTCGAGTGCATCGCCTCGCGGCCAAAGTGGAGCACGGGCCCATAGACGCCCCAACAGAAGGCCGTTAGGGCGATGGCGGCGAGCATTCCCAGGAACTGCATCATCGAACGTTCTCCACAGGGACAAATCAGACAGGCGTGCCAGAATCCTTCACCAACTCGAACATCCTACTCCCCACGTCGTCCACCGCGAGCAGCCGCATGCAATCGTGGTGCTGGAGCGGGCAGACACGCCGTCCACAGGGGGAGCAGGCGAGGTCGAGCCGCATCTCGACGAGATGCCGCTGGTCGGAACGGCTGAGCCGCGGATCCATCGGCCCGAGCAGCACGACCGTGGGCGTGCCGAATGCCGCCGCGATGTGCCTTGGACCGCTGTCTGTGGTGACAAGCACAGCGGCCCGCCGCAGCACCGCCTTGGAGAGGCCGAAGGGAAGTTTCGCCTCGTCGGCGAGGCTCTGTACCGCCGGATGATTGGCCACCCGGACGATGCCGCGGGCCTCGTCGCGGTCGCCGGGACCGCAGTGCACCAGCACCCGGGCACCGGGCAGCCGTTCGATCGCCAGCTTCGCGAGCGCCGCGAAGCGATCGGCCCCCCAAGCTTTCGAAGGGCCGTAGGCGCCGTTGTCATTGAAGACAATCAGCGGCCCGGCAGCCGCCGGTGGCGCCGCGGGAAAGAGCCGGCCCAACACGTCGTCGGCCAGCGACTCATCAGCCGGCGTGGTGGCCAACTCCAGGGTGAGCGGCTGCCGCGGCACGCCGATTCGCACGGCCATGTCCATGGCGTGACCGGCTGGCGATGCGGGATCGACGCGAAACCAGCTGGCTGGTGACCACGGGGGCAGGCCGCCGGTCTTCGATGGCACCCGCGGGTCCTTCAGCGGATCGGTGAGGAGCCACCGCCGTCCATGCCGGGCGAAGCCGACGCGTCGCCGCGCGCCGCCAGCCCAGGCGAGCGCCGCCGAGGAGAGCGAGTTGGGCACGATGAGTGCGATGTCGGCCCGATCGGCGCGGAGCTGCCCGGCGACCGCCCGGAACCGTCGACTGGGGTCACGGCTGTGACGGTCGTAGAAGACCAGCCGATCGAGCCACGGCGTGCCCTCGAGCAGTTCCGCAAACATCGGCTTGGCCACGCCGGTGATCCGCGCCGAAGATCCATAATGCTCGCGGACCGCGCGGAGCATGGGCGTGCTCATCACGAGGTCACCAACCCACCGCGGCAGAATCACGACGATATGCATGGGGTAGACACTACCCCGACAGCCGCGAAAAACTCAAACGCAAAACGTGCCGGAAAGGTGACCGGACCACGTCACCAGACCAGTTGAAGGGACGATTTGAAGGGACCATGAGCCCGTTCCGCTGGCCGGTTCAAGCCCGCGGCTCAATCGGCTTCCGCCAGGACCTTTCCCGGCTCGAGACGGACCACCCGTCGGGCAGCGGCGATGCCGGCGACGACCGCGGCCGCAAGCGTGAGCCCCCAGGTGCAGGCGATCCAGCCCACCGGCACGCCCGCGCGTCCGGCCGCAAACGCCGGCACGAGCGCCAGGCAGCCGGAGAGCGTGCCCACCGCCAGCCCCAGCACCACCATGAACAGCGTCTCGAGCACCACGACCAGCCGCAGCCTCGCCCCCGTGAAGCCGACCGCGGCCATCAGGCCGAGGGCCCCGCGTCGCTCGAGCACGCTCTGAAACTGCACGGCCGCGACACCGGCGGCCCCCAGCACGAGGCCGAGCGTGCCGAGCGTCTGAAAGCCGGCCAGAAACGTGTTCTGCACCGCCTGAAGGCTGCGGAGCCGGTCGGTCGTGCGGGTGACCGTGACCCCCGCATCGGCCCACGCTGCAGCGATCGCCCGCGGCAGACGGTCGGAATCGGCTGGTGTTGTTTCCGTGGCATCCCCGGCATCGACAAGTGCGAGGGCATAGCCCGACGCTTGAGGAAACAGCCGCTCAAAGTGCCGCTCCGACACGACCAGAAACCCTTGCAGAATGCCGGGCTCCAAAAGACCCACGATTTCAAACAGGGCAGTCCCGGCATCGACCGGCAGTTCGAACCGCACTCCGACGCCGCCGAGTTTCAGCGCCCACTGGGCAGTGGCCTGATCGATGATCACGGGGGTCACCGGCGTCGGCGGGCTCTCCGCTCCCGAGGCGGCGGCCGCTCCCGAGGCGGCCACTCCGGGTGGGGCCGGCCCGATCTCCCGCTCGAGGAGCAGCCACGGATTCGCCTCCATGCCCGGTGCCTGATCGACGAATCGGAATCCACCCCGCTCGATGAACGACGCGCCCACGCCCAGCACAGTCGGCTGCGTGGGCGCATAGAGATTCACGCAACTGGCGTCGTCGCCCGCGGACGACCGGATCCTGGCAATCGTACAGGCGGAGAGGGCGTTGCGATCGGCGTCGGAGAGGCCGAGCGATTCCCGCGCAACGGGATCGGCGGGATCGATGCCGGTCGGGCTGCCGAACGTGGCCATGAAGGTCCAACCGCCGGTGGGAGCATCGCGATCCTGCGGCCGCTGCGGCGGATGGACCGCGAACGACGAAACGGCGACGATCAGGAACTCCGCGCAGGCCACGATCGCGGCCACGGAAAAGGCCCGCGATCGCCCCTGTGTGAGCCCCCGCCAGGCGAGATCGGGAAGCGTGCGGAGCGGACCTCGGCTGCCGGCGGCGCCGTGGCCGAGCAGCAGCCTGACGCCGGCCAGCAGTCCAGCCAGCGCCGCAAACCCTGCCGTAAAGAACAGGCCAACGGCCGCCTGCGGATCGGCCCGCCGCGCCCACCATGCCAGCCCGAGGGCAGCGAGGGGGCCGACCACGGCCAGGCCGATGACGATCGGACCGGCCCGGCCTCGCACGGCCATTGGATCGCCACCACCCGCCTTCAAGAGCGTCAGCGGCGGCAGCCTCGCGGCCCGCCAGGCCGCCACTGCCGCCGCAAGCAGCGACACAGCCGCTGCCCCGACCGCCGCGGGTAGCAGAGACCGCAGCGACGAACCGGCAAAGGCCTCTGTCCCTCTGGCAAACACCGCACTCGATCCGGCCGCGACGCCCGTGTTCCAAGCCTGGGC
>JBBAVO010000328.1:0-3106 GCA_040397635.1 Pirellulales bacterium | reverse complement strand
AGCATCGAGTGAGCGAAGGCCATGGATGGCCGTAGCGAACGTCCGGCGACGGGGCGTGGGCAACCCCGGTTTGCAAAAAGCGGGGTGCTCCTAAGTGCCCCTGTCTGTTTGACCGGGTGGCAGGCGAAGGGGGCGCAGGCTGGGGGGTTCTTGCGTTCTGGCTGCATGCGGCAAGCTGCCAGAACCCTCCGCTGGTCTTTGGCGAGCGGCAACTGTCTGGCGGTGAGATAGCCGATAGAAGTCTCGTCTCGTGTCTTTGCCACCACGACGGGTAGCTGCTTTCAGTGCATCATTTTCGCGTGCCAACTCCGACTTGCCCGATGATTGCAGCCAGGTCCCGGCAGGTCCGCAGGCTTCGCCGTCGGACCGTGGTCTGTGGGCTGGCAATCGCCTTCGCAGTAGCGCACCCCTGGCTGCCGCTGCCGGAGGCGGCACCGCCGATTCCGCGCGGAGCGCCCCGGAAATTCTTCGATTCACTGCTCGGCCGTCAGGCTGAGCCGGAGCCGGCGTTCATTCCGGCACCGACACCGCCCGGACCGGAGGAGGTGAGGATTCTGGAGCAACGCGCCGCGGCGGCGCGTCCCGCCAGCCCACCTGTCGCCAGCCCACCTGTCGCCAGCTCACCGGTAATTAGGCCGACCCCACCGCCGGCCGCGCCAAAGGTAACCCAGCCGCCGACCTGGGACGAAACGGTGGCATTCGCCTCGTCATTGAAGGTCACAGCAGAGAAAGTGGCCGCTGCGGCCGCCGATCCCGAATTCAAGCCGACGGCAGTCCGCCCGCCGCGAACGGCCGCCCGGTCGTCGGCGTCCACCAACTCGATCGCCGTTCCCACCAAGAGGCCCGCGGCGTCCGCCAGCACCGGCAGCATTGGCCTGCAGGCAACTGCGAAGCCGTCGGGTATTGCGGCCCCGGCGACGCCGAGGTTCACGAAGCTGCGGGCCCGCATCGCTCAGACCCTTGCCGCCTACCAAAAGCGTCCGCTCAATACGGCCCAGCACACACCGTGGGAGGTGATGCACGGCTTCATCGCCTTTGGCATCCCGACGAAGCTTCGCGTGGGTGGCCCGGCCGGTGATCCGGTCAACGCCATCGGCTGGGTCAACACCGGCGGCCGCTGCGGAGGCCAGGTGATGCTCGCCGCGGCCGGTGACCGACTGACGGCGCTTCGCGGCATCGGCGTGCAGGGGCATTCGGCCCAGTATCTGGCCGTCCTGGCCCAGTCCCGCGTGGCGATGAATTCGCCAATCACGATCCAGTCGAAGGCCTTCACGGTGGCCGACCTCGTGGCGGAGGAGCAGCTGGCCTGCAAGTCGGGCACCGAACTCACCTTTGCCCTCATCGCGCTGGCCCATTACCTGCCGACCGACTCCGAGTGGACCGCCCGCGACGGCAAGCCGTGGTCGCTGGAGAAACTGGTGGCGGAAGAGATCGAGCAGCCGATCCGGGGAGCGCCCTGCGGCGGCACCCATCGGCTGTTTGGCCTCGCCTACGGCTGCCAGCGGCGGCTGCGGGCCACCGGGCAGCTCGACGGCGTCTACCTGCGGGCAGATAAGTTCGTCCGCGATTACCAGCAGTTCGCGCTCACGAAACTCCAAAACCGCGACGGCTCGTTCAGCACCGAGTGGTTCAAGTATCCGGCCGACCGCGACGACGACATCGATCGCAAGATCCAGACCACCGGCCACATCCTCGAGTGGCTCGTGGCCTCGCTGGATCAGGAAGATCTGTTCCAGCCCCGCGTGACGGCCGCAGTCGAGTTTCTCAACGCCTCACTGGCCCGGGAGCCGTCCCGCGACTGGAAGATCGGCCCGCTCGGCCACGCCCTCCACGCCCTGACGATCTACCAGGAACGGGCCTGGGGCACCGTGTTGCCGGGCGGAATCGCCGCGTTCCACGGGCCGATGAAGGCTTCCCCAACGAAGGTCGGGGCCGAGTCGCGGCTGGCAGATCAGCCCCTCACCGGGCCGTCCACTGGCGAGGAGTCGCCGCGTCCGGCAGTCCGACGATAGCTCTATTCGTCGCGCGATCGATGGTCGATTCTTGAACCGGCGGTGTCCACCCCGTAGGCTCAAGCTCGCAGGAGCGTGCGCGGTTTGATCGGCTGAGCATCATCGGCTGAGGAATGATGGCGGCATTGTGTCGGCCACAGCGTGGATCTGCTCAGGATGCGACGCAATGACCTCCGTCAACCTCTCCCAACAGTTGGAACAACTTCTCGAGGTGGCGGCGCGTCTGTACGAGGGCACCGCCTCCGAGGCGATGTTGCTGCTGGTCGAGCAGCGACTCGACTGGGAGCGGGTGCGGAGTTTCGCCGGCGCTGCCCCGATGCTGGTGGCGGCCGACGACGATGCCCATCTGGCCGGCGTCTCGGATCATGGCCTTCGGGGCGTGCCGCTCGATGTGGCCGGCCTGCCGGTCCACGAACGGCTCACGCAGGCACTGCTCGAGTGCGTGGCCGCTGAGATGATCGCCCCCGAGGCCCAGGTGGTGGCGATCTACAGCGGCTTCGAGGCCGGCACGATCGACTCGGTCAGCGTGCTCCGCCTCGAGGAGCATCTCGGCCAACTCACCAGCCGTGACCTTCGCAACCTCGAAACGAAGGTGCCTCTCGAGACGCTCAAGATGGTCGTTGACCTGGCGGTGGAAATCGGCCGCGAGGGCCGCGAGGGAAAGCCGGTCGGCACGCTCTTCGTGGTGGGCGACACCCGCAAGGTGATGCAGTCGAGCCACAGCACGGGCTTCGATCCCGTGCGCGGCTACAGCCGCTCGGAGCGAAAGCTCACCGACCCCCGCGTGCGGGAGGGCATCAAAGAGATCGCCCAACTCGACGGCGCCTTCGTCGTCGGTGCTGACGGCACGGTGGAGGGTGCCGCCCGCTATATCGACGCATCGGCGGAGAACGTGTCGGTGGCGAAGGGCCTCGGCGCACGGCACTGGGCGGCGGCCGCCATCACCCGCCGCACGCGGAGCGTGGCAGTGGCGGTGAGCGAGACCAGCGGCACGGTGCGGATCTTCCAGAACGGCGAGGTGGTGCTCCGCATCGAGCCGTTCCGCCGCGCGATGAAGTGGAAAGACTTCGAGTACGAGCCGCCGAGCGGCGATT
>JBBAVO010000327.1:0-3129 GCA_040397635.1 Pirellulales bacterium | reverse complement strand
AGGAACTCAAAGACAGCTACCTGACCTACGCGATGAGCGTGATCGTCTCGCGGGCTCTGCCCGACGTGCGCGACGGTCTCAAGCCGTCCCAGCGGCGGATTCTCGTCGCCATGAACGACCTGAACCTCTCGCCGGGCGCCTCCCGTGTGAAGTGTGCCAAAATCTCCGGCGACACCAGCGGCAACTACCATCCCCACGGCGAGAGCGTGATCTATCCCACGCTCGTTCGCATGGCCCAGG
Source organism: Pirellulales bacterium (assembly GCA_040397635.1). Lineage (GTDB taxonomy): Bacteria > Planctomycetota > Planctomycetia > Pirellulales > UBA1268 > CAMCQY01. Next base: position 2,889 of record JBBAVO010000327.1, on the reverse strand, counting down.
AATGGAACATGCGGCATGTGCTCGTGGACAAGCAGGGCAACTTCGGCTCGATCGCCGGCCTGCCTGCCGCAGCCATGCGATACACCGAGGCCCGGCTCTCGCCGATCGCGGCGATGATGCTCGACGACATCGAACTCGATACGGTGGACTTCGTGCCCACCTACGACGAGCGCAACACAGAGCCGGTGGTGCTGCCGAGCCGCTTTCCCAACCTCGTGGTCAATGGTGCCGGCGGTATCGCCGTGGGTATGGCGACGAGCATTCCGCCGCACAATCTCGGCGAGGTCTGCCGCGCGCTCGTCAAGCTGATCGACGCGCCGGGTACCTCGATGGCCGAGATTCTCCAGATCTGCCCAGGACCCGACTTTCCGACCGGCGGCATCGTGATGGGCCGCGAGTCGCTGGCCCGCGGGTATTTCACCGGCCGCAGCACGATCACGCTTCGCGCCCGGGCACACGTCGAGGAGTTCGGCAAGAACCGCAGCCGAATCGTCGTCACCGAGATTCCCTACCAGCAGACCCGTGACGCCATCGAGGAAAAGATCGCGGAGCTGGTCAACGAGGACCGCATCAAGGGTATTTCCGCGATCCGCAACGAGAGCGATCTCAATGAGCCGGTGCGGCTGATCCTCGAGCTGAAGCGGGATGCCGATCCCGACGTGGTACTCAACCAGCTGTATCAGTTCTCACCGCTGCAGACGTCGTTTTCGCTGATCTTCCTCGCGCTCGTCGATGGGAAGCCCCGAATCCTGTCGTTCAAGAGCATGCTGGAGGAATTTCTCCGGCATCGCACCGCGGTGCTTCGCCGCCGCACCCAGCACCTGCTCGCCCGAGCCCGCAGCCGCAAACACACGGTCGAAGGCCTGCTCGTAGCGCTGGCGAACATCGACGAGGTGATCAAGATCATCCGCAGTTCGAAGTCGCAGGCCGAGGCGAAGGAGCGGCTGGTGCAGATCCAGACGCCGGCGGCACTGCTGGAGCGGGCGCTCGGTGCAGAAGGCTTTGCGGTCATGCAGGAGGAGCGGGGAGCGGCGGAGACATACGGCCTCTCGCCGGTGCAGGCCGACGCCATCCTCAGGCTCACGCTCGGTCAGTTGGTGAATCTCGAGCAGGAGAAGCTGGGCGGTGAACATCGCGAACTCCTGGAGAAGATCGGTGAGTTCCGGCGGCTCCTCTCCAGCGAAGCCAACATCAAGGCATTGATCCGCGAAGATCTGTTGGAGCTCGAACGCAAGCACGCAGACGACAGACGCACGGAGATCAGCGGCGAGGCCGGCGACATCCGCGACATGGCGGAGCTGATCACCGAGGCCACGATGGTGGTGACGATCAGTCGTGCCGGCTACGTGAAGCGGACCCCCGCCGATGTCTACCGTGCGCAGCGGCGCGGTGGCAAGGGGCTCACGGGCGCGCGATCCGACGAGGAGGATCCAATCGAGCACCTCTTCGTGGCCAGCACCCACGACTGGCTGCTCGTCTTCACCACGCACGGCAAGGTCTTCTCCCTGCGGGTCTTCGAACTGCCGGAACTGGCCCGCGATGCGAAGGGGCGGGCTCTGGTCAACCTGCTCGAGTTCGAGGCGGGCGAAAAGGTGGCCGAGTGCCGGGCCGTGTCGGGCTTCGACGATCCCAATCAATACCTCATGCTTGCCACCCGCAGCGGCGTGGTGAAGAAGACGGCGCTCGAGGAGTATCGCCGGCGCCGCACCAAGGGGCTGATTGCCGTCAAGCTCCGCGAAGGTGATGAACTGGTCGATGCCGTGATCACCAAGCCCGGCGACGAATTGGTGCTCGCCACGGCCAAGGGAATGGCGATCCGCTTTCCGGAGTCGGATGCCCGCCCGATGGGCCGCGACACGAGCGGTGTCCGTGGCATCAAACTCGGTGCCGGTGACCGGCTCGTGGGCATGGTGGTGGCCGATCCGGATGCCACGCTGCTCACGGTCTGCGAGCAGGGGTATGGCAAGCGGACGCCGTTTGGAGCCGGTACGCCGATCGCCGGGGCGGCGCCCGGCGAGGAGGGAGAGGCTCCCGAGGCAGAGCCGGTGGAGGCCGCGGCCGACGAGGCGGAGGGCGACGGCGAGACGAGCGGCATGCGGTATCGAACGCAGCACCGCGGTGGCAAGGGTATCCGCGACATCAAGACGACGGCCCGCAACGGCCAGGTTGTCTCAGTCGTCTCGGTCAAGGATGAGGACCAGGTGCTGATGATGACGGCACGGGGCAAGATCCAGCGGGTGAACGTCCGCGAGATCAAGGCGATCGGGCGGAACACCCAGGGCGTGCGGATCATGCGGCTCGACGAGAGCGACTCGCTGGCCGCCGTCGTACCGGTGCCCCCGGGCGAGGCCGAAGAGACGACCGAGCCGGTCGCCGGAGAGCCGCCGGCGTCTTGAACGTCCTCGCGGACTTTCGTTCGAAGCGGCGTGCTGGTAACGGCTCGGGGCTGCCCATGTCCCGTCGCCGGACGTTCGCTCCGGGCATCCTGCCCTTCGCTCACTCGATGGCGGCTGCGCTCTCGGCATCCTGCCTTGGCTTGCCGCCAACGCCGGCTCCCGGGACATGGGCAGCCCCTCACGGATGACTCCGAGTCCATAAAAGCCCCCGGCGGGAGCCGGGGGACTGTCTTTCCGCCGGGCGATGCCATCCCGGCAGCTTGTGCGCTGGAAAAGCAGCCCTTTTTTTCGAAGGTAGAGTAGATGCGGTTTCGAACTCAGCCTTCAGCCTTGTCTTCTTTCTAAGGAACGCGTCGCATGCGGATCGCAGTTGTCGGCACCGGGTACGTTGGGCTCGTGAGTGGCGCCTGTTTCGCCAATAGCGGCAACACGGTCACCTGCCTCGACATCAATGCCGAGAAGATCGCGCGGCTCAATCGCGGCGAGATCCCCA
>JBBAVO010000326.1:0-3145 GCA_040397635.1 Pirellulales bacterium | reverse complement strand
CTTGCTCCTAATGGTGCTTATTTATTCAGCGATCCGGCGCACCCGGCGGATTGCTGTTGTTTTTGGACAGGCCACTCGCCTGCCCGAAAGTTTGATCCCATCCGTAGACCGCCACCGCCAGCGCGGCCCACTCGTGCGAACGCACGCCGTAAGTCGGGCCGGGCACCTTCTTCGTTCCCTGCGGCCCAAGGCGATCAATAAGCGCCTGCCGCACGTTGGCGTCTTTTGCGCGGGGGCTGTTGCAAAGGTGTAGTTTGATGTCGCGGCGGAACGCCCGCTGCACCTTGTTGCCGTGCATACTCGCCGCGCATTCGATCCAGCCGATCCAAACGCACGTCTCAAAAACCTCGCGCCCCACGGCCATGCCGTAGCTGGCGATCATTTCAACGAACAGGTGCCGCGACTCAAACAGTTCCTGCATTCCGTAAAGTTGCCCGTTTGGCATGATGCCTTTGCGCCACACCCGCGTTCCGTCGAACATGACAAACGCCGACTGCTCTGGCCCCGGATCAATGCCGATGACCATAGGCCAGTCGCTCTGGTCGCAGTCGCCGCACTCCGTCATCTCGAAAAAGATCGATTGGCCGCATTTGCAATAGTGGATTTCGCGGCTCATCAGCAGTTCACCCAATTCCCATCCGCCGCCGCCTTGTCGCGGCACTTGTCCTGGCAGATTTGATCGCGCAGGCTTTCGATGGTGTTCCGGTGGTCCGCGATCTGCTCCCGCAGTCGCTCCATCTCCCGCACCAAGATCGCCCGTTCCTGCTCGGCCACGGCGTTCGTGGCGCGCAACTCGTCGTTCTCCTGCTCGAGGCGCACGATGCTGGCCGCCATCGAATCTTCGGCGCTCCACGCAGGGCCGAAGCCGACGGCCCCCACTTGAAAATCTGCCGGGGCGGCGTTGTTATGGCCCCCAAAGCCAACCGCCCCGGCTTTTCTGTCAGCCCCCTGTTGTTCTGACAAATTCATAGCTCGCCAGCCTCCTGCAAATCGGCCCGCCGCTCGGCGCGATATTGGCGGACGATCGCCAGCGCATCATCGAGGGCCAGGGTGAGTCGGCTGTTCTGCTCGCGCAGTGCTTGGTTCTGCTCCTCCACCACGGCCAGCTTGCGCCGCAGATCGACGAGAAAGTCCTCCATCTCCATTTCGTGAGACATCAGTGCAGCCCTCCGTGGTTCTTGATCGTCTTCCAGAAAATCTCTGCCGGCGGCAGGCCGCAGCCAATCCAATCGCAGAACTCGATCGCTTCGTCGGACAGCAACCAGGCGCGCAATTCTTTGTGATCGTTGGGACCCTTACACGTTGCGATGTTGCGCGGCAGGCGATCCCAAGAATACCGCGGCCCCTTGGCCGTCCATTTGACGCGCCGCTTGACGGTCGTCGGCCAGGGCAAGCACTTGCCGTCGGTGGTGATTATCCCGTAGCGGCAGAACAGCACGAGGTCATCGACGGCTTGCTCCAAGATCGCCCAGGCGAGCAACTCCCACGGACTGCGCTCGGGCGACTTGCTCGAGGAGCCGAGGCTTACGCGGCCATTGTGGGCGCTGCTGCCGTAGCTCTGGTCCACCTCGTAAATCATCGCAGCCCCTTCGCAATGCACTCAACAAACAGCACCAGCCCAATGGCGATGGCCGTCAGCAACAGCATCGCGGCAATCGCGTTCTCCGGCGGGTCGGTCCTCATCGGGCCAACCTCCGCCGAAGTTCGGCCAATGCTTTGGCAACGCGGTCCCGCAGCGTCGGCCCGCGGCCTTCGCAGACGCGATCCATGAGCCGACCGAGCACGATCGGGTCGAGGCACGGCTGCCAGCCGAGATTGTCGGAAATGGGAAGCCGGCGATCGGTGCTCACTTGACCTCCTTTACTTTGAGGCTGCGCTTTACGGTGACACGCGACTCGTAGGACGCCACAATTTCAGCGATGGCATACGTCCAGCTTGCGCCGTCGCAGTAGTCGGAGAGGTCGCCCTCCTTTTCGTTTTGCTGGGCAATGTAGCGTTCGGCGCCAGTGCGTGTTGCAAACGTCGCGTCTTCAGCCTCCCATCCGACTTCTTTGCGGTCGGCGTAAAGCACAATGAATCGCTTGCTCACGCCCGCACCGCCTTTCTGGCCGACTTGCGCGACGGCCGCCGGCGGTTCTCGTAGTCGATCACGGAGCTGACCTTCTCGCGGAGGATGCCCCGAATGCGTTGATCGGCCAGACTGCGCTCGGAGACGATGCCGTCGCGGTTCCCGAACTCGTAGCCCGACAGCCATGCCAAGGCGACGAGGCCCGCGCCCGCGGCGGTCAGGAGGATTATTGTTAGTGTGTCCATTGGGTGGGTTCTTTGGTTCTCTCGATGAGGGCCACGACATCGGTGATGTCGTAGCGGGTGCCATGCGCCGAGAGACGGACGCGCGGCAGAAGTTGTTTCACGCGATTGCGCGACACGCGCAGCAAGCCGGCGGCTTCCTTTTCGGTGATGAGTTGCGGAGTGGTCATCGTGCTACCTTGTGGCCGTGTTGGGACACATTACGTTGCAAAAAAATCCGCAGTGCAGTGCGAACAACGTGCGAAACCGGCACGCACTCACGCTTCGCAACCTTCGTCAAAGCGTTGAACATCGAAGGCGATACGCGCGCCTTCACGCTTGCTGTCATCTCGTCCATGTGGGGCACAATGGGACACAATGGGCCATGGGGTCAATACCTAAGTTGATTTTTTTTGACTTTTTTTCCGGGCGGCTTGAGGGTGGGTACAACGGACCACAATGGGAACCAATCTGGACATAGAGCTAAAAGTAAGGATCAGCGAGGCCATGAGCACGCAGATCGACAAGGTCGTTTCCACGCGGCCGGAGGGGGTCAACCGCAGCGACATTGTCCGCGAGGCCTTAGCCATGCATCTGGCAGACCAGCTTCACGAGTCGGGCAAGGATGATCTTCGTAAGGCCGCGCGCGCCATAAAAGGCCGCATACCAAAGAGATAACAGTATGTGGGTAATTGCGTTCACGTGTTCAAATGTACAGTGGACCTCAGACATTCGCCGTCCTACCCCCTAAAAAAAATGAATAGCGACACGGTCAGGGCCGGCAATCTCACCGCCCGCCTCTGGCTGGCGTCCGACGGTCGGTGGAAGTGGCACACCTACGAGGCAGGCCAGCGCA
>JBBAVO010000325.1:0-3164 GCA_040397635.1 Pirellulales bacterium | reverse complement strand
AGGGCGAGCACCGCCGGAACCGCCGCGCGATCGCCGCGGTCGGCCAGGGCCGCGGTGAGTTCCACCTGACGGGCCGGGGCCAGCTTGGAGAGCAGTCCGGCAAATTGCACGGTGGCTGCCTCACCCTTCAGGCCGTAGCGGACGCGATCGAGGCCAATCGCGCGGAAGGCCTGGTCATCCTTCCCCAAGAAATCGATCGTCATCTGCACGGCATCCTGTGGCACCGCGGCATCCGCCGCCGCTGCCGGTTGCAGGTCGCAGGAAAGGCCGGCGAGGACCGCCCATGTCAGAGCGATGCCGCCGCACAGGCGTGGAATAGTGAATCGCATGGTCAAAGCTCCAGAAGGCGTCTGCCAGATAGCTCGTGCCAGAAGGCCAACGACAGGGCCTTCTGCGTAGTGGGAGAAGGTGGTGTCGCTCAGGAAGTCGTGCTCGTGTCGAGGCAGGCGAGGATGCCCCGGGCGGCAGCCAGTCGCGTAGCCTTCGCTGTCGGCGTCGTGCCTGCAGCCGCCGCTTCGGAGAGGGAAGTGTAGATCGCCTTGGCCTCGGCACGCTTCCCCTGCCGCAGGAGCGACTCGGCGCAGGCCAAGCGGGCATCGGCGATGGCGGCGGCAGCGGCCTTGTCGGTGACGCCACCCGCGGCCGCCAGAGCCTGACACGCCTCGGGAGTGTGAATCCTTCCAATCGCGTCGGCAGCGGCGACCGCCGTGCGGGATTCGCCCGACAGCAGGGCCGCCAGCAGTGGCACTGAGGCGGCATCGCCACGGCCCGCCAGAGACGAGATCATGCCGATCTTGAGGTCACCCTGCACGGCTTCGAGCGCCTTCCGCAACGCCTCGGCTGCCTCGGGGGCGTTGATTCGCTCGAGCGCGAACCTCGCCATGTGCGAATGATCCTTCTCGGGCAGCAGTGCGGCCAGGCTCGGTACGGAGGCAGCGGTGCCGATCAGCGACAGATTGCGGCAGACATATTCTTTGGCGGCGCGGGAAGTGCCCGTGCCGAGCAGGGCGGCCAGTCGCTTTTCGAGATCGGCCCGGGCGGCAGGGTCGGCATGAGCGGCCACGACGGCCGCGTCGATCGGCTGGAAGGACGACGTGTCGCCGCCCCAGTCGAAGGCCTTCAGGGCATCAAACGGCTTGTCGAGGCTGGCTGGATCGTATGCCATGTTCGGACTCGCGGAGAGAGGGAGGACAAAACGTGGTGAGGAGCGAAGGAAAGCGGTTCGCAGTGAACACGGCCGCCGCGCGAGGGCCCAAAAGTGTTCATCCAGTGGTCAGAGAATCCATGGCTCGCGGCGGGCGCGATCGCAGAGGCGGCTGGCCTCTTCGTCGCCTGTGAACTGCTGCGCCGCCACGTCCCAGTTCAAAGACCGCTGGAGCCGGTAGGCGATGCCGATCATGTGCGGCCCCGTCATCGTATTGACGGCCAGTTCGATGTCACGGAAGGGCCGTTCACGGGTCTTCACGCATTCGATGAAGTCGCCGTAGATTCCCCCGGTGCCCTTGTAGACAGGCACCGGCTTTGCAGCGCGGGGCTTGCCGTCGCCCACGATCTGAATCGCTCCCCGGCCGCCGACGAGCGGATCCTTGGGCTTGAGTTGCTGGGGTCTGTTGTGGTGCAGTTCGACACCGTTGGGATAGGTCACGCTCACATAGGCGGCTTCTTTGCCGTCGCCTGAGGCTGGGTGATAGGTCACCTTCGTCGGCTGCAGTTCGCGGAGGTCGGTCGCGAAGATCGTGCCACCAAAGTGGTGCGCGCCCCAGTCGGTGAGGCTGCCGCCGGAGTAGTCGATGTAGGAACGCCAGCTGTTCCCACCGGTGCCGTAGTTGCCGTCGCAGCGGCCGGAGTTGTAGGGCTCCCATGGAGCCGGGCCGAGCCAGAGGTCCCAGTCGATCTCCGAGGGCGTTTCCTGGGCCGGGAGATAGCAGGGCTGCGAAGGTCCGCCGACGCTGACATCGACCGACGTGATCGCACCGAGTTCGCCGGCCCAGATGGGGTTCACGAGTTCCTTGTAATCCTCCAGCACCCGCTGGCTGCCTCCAGAGACCACGCGGCCATAGCGACGGGCCGCGGCGACCATCAGCGGGCCTTCCCGCAGCGTCAGCGTCTCTGGCTTCTGCAGGTAGATGTCCTTTCCCGCGCGGCAAGCGGCAATCGTCATGATCGAATGCCAGTGATCGGGTGTGGCGATGTGCACGGCGTCGATGTCGTCGCGAGCGAGCAGTTCCCGAAAATCGAGATACGCGGCGCAGTCGCTGTTGCCATACTTGCCGTCGACTCGGCCCTTGCCGTTTTCTCGCCAGGTCTTCCGCACGTCGCAGACGGCCACGTACTGCACGTCGGGTCGGCCAAGAAACACATTTTGGTCGCTGGTGCCTTGGTTGCCGACGCCGATGCCGCCCATCACGATCCGGTCGCTGGCCGGTGGGGTCGTGGCATCGCCGAGGGCCTTGGAGGTGATGACGTAGGGAGCGGCGAGCGTGGCGCCGGCGGCGACTCCCGCAGTCTTGAGAAAGCCGCGACGGGGTAAGCCGCTGCGTGTGCCGCTTGAAGTCTCACTGGCCTGTGTGGCGGACCTGGAAGATATGTCGTGCGCCATGAGATGCATCCTCACGAACAGCGGAAAGAGAAGGGAGCCCCTCGGCATGCGACTGCCGCACCATTCGGGAACTGTAGTGACACCCAACGGTGGCTGCAAGCATGACTCGCCGGGGCGTGCTGCCGAGGTGACACGCGCCTCGCGGGAGTGACAGGCGGAAATCTGCTGGAACGGTCGGCGAAAACCAGCAAGATCGCTGGTTCAGCAGCGGCATGGGCGGGTGGCCGCGCCTCAGCGGCGCGACATCGCCCGCCGCGCACCGGCAGAAAACGCCGCGAAATACCGCGAGTTTCTTTTGGCACGGGATGTGCATTGTTGTTCTGGTGGAGAGCCGGTCGTGTGATCGGCCCCGCCAGAAGAGACCACTCGCGGGCCTGTGTCGTCCGCCGATTCCGAGGAGACAAGCCATGAAGAAGATTGAAGCCATCATCCGCCACTTCAAGCTCGAGGAAGTGAAGGACGCCCTCAACGCCCAAGGTGTGAAGGGCATGACCGTCACCGAGGTCCGCGGCTTCGGCCGGCAGAAGGGCCACACCGAGACCTACCGCGGCGCCGAGTATTCGGT
>JBBAVO010000324.1:0-3176 GCA_040397635.1 Pirellulales bacterium | reverse complement strand
CGCCCGTGTCGCGGCCGATCATCGCCATCGCGGCCTTGATCGGGATCGGGTTGCTCGCCAGGCCGAGCAGATCGCGGCAGAGCGTAAACAGCTTGCTGTGGAGCCGTCGGGCCGAGGCCAGGTCGCCCTTGTCGAAGGCGTCGAGGAGGGCCTTCATGTCGGCCGGCACGAGGTTGCCGACGACCGAGATCACGCCACGGCCGCCGATGGCCAGCAGCGGGAGCGTCATGCTGTCGTCACCCGAGAGCACGGTGAGGTCGGTGGCCGCGAGCACCTGCGAGGCCTGGTCCATCATGCCGGTCGCCTCCTTGAGCATGGCAATGCCCGGCAGGGAAGCGAGCCGGATGATCGTCTCGGGCTCGATGTTGCGGCCCGTTCGCGCGGGGATGTTGTAGACGCAGATCGGAATGTCGACGCTCTCGGCAATCGCCTTGAAGTGTTCGTAGATGCCCTGCTGGGTGGGGCGGTTGTAGTAGGGGCCGACGACGAGAGCCGCATTGGCACCGGCCTTCGCGGCATACTTCGTGAGCCGGATCGCCTCCGCGGTGGAGTTGCTGCCCGTGCCGGGCATGACGAGCAGGCGGCCCGCGGCGGCCTGGATGCTCTCGGCGATCACGCGTTCGTGCTCGTCGTGCGTGAGCGTGGGGGATTCGCCGGTCGTGCCCACCGGGCAGATGCAGGTCACGCCCGCCTTGGCCTGGAAGTCAACCTGCTCGTGCAGCCGCTTGGTGTCGATCGCACCGTCGCGAAACGGGGTGACAATGGCGACGGACAGACCGGCAAACTTCTCGGCTCGCGTGGACATCGGCAGGGGTGCTCCAAGGTGGCTGGGCTCGAACCGCGACGGGCCTGCAAGGACGTCTCGCCAGCGGTATCGGCCCCGGTCAATGACTCCGGGAAGATATGATTTTCCGCGGCAGGCGGCAAAGGGTTTGCACGCCAGGGCAGGAAACAGTGTGGGAATCGTCGTCGCAGGATCAACGCCATGGCGGGAGAGAGCTTCCAGAGCGGACCGATGCAGTCAGGCGACGAGGCCCCGCGGGGGCAGGCGTCTGCTGGTCGCCGGCTGCGGTCTGGTGCTGTGGTGGCCGCGGCTCTGGTGGCCAACGCCAGGGGGCTTCGAGCCGTGGGGGAACCAGGTCGGCGACGGCTGGGCGTGGTGCTTGGCACCGGATTGGGCAGCCTCGCCGATCGGCTCGACGATGCGTGGTCGATGCCGGCCCGCGAGACGGGCTGGCTCATGTCATCGACCGCCACCGGGCATGCGGGCAGGCTTGTCTGTGGTTCGCTGGGTGGCGCGGGATGTGGCTGTGAGGTCGTGGTGTTGCAGGGCCGCGTGCATGGCTACGAGGGGCATGCTCCTGAGTCGCTCTCCCGCGGTGTGGAACTGCTCGCAGCACTCGGGGTGACGACCGTGCTGCTTTCCAATGCAGCCGGCGGTCTGCGGCCCGACATGCAGGTCGGCGAGCTGATGGTGTTGAGCGATCACATCGATCTGGTGCGAAGGCCGTGGACGCAGGGGCTCGTCGCTGATCCGACTGAACCCGTGGCGGCAGACGGGGTGGCGCGGGCTGCCGCGGCGACGTCGTGTTACGATCCAGAGTTCGTGATCGGTGCCGTCGAGGCGGCGCGATCGGCGGGAGCGTTGGCCCGAGCGGGTGTCTACGCGCACCTGATGGGGCCGAGTTACGAAACCCGCGCGGAGTATCGCATGCTCAGAAAGCTTGGAGCCGATGTCGTCGGCATGTCGACCGTACCCGAGGCCATCGTCGCCCATCAGCTCGGCCTGCGGGTGGCGGCCGTCTCCGTGGTGACGAACGTCGCCCGGCCCGATGCGCCGGCCTGCACCGATGCCGAGGACGTCTGCCGGGCTGCCGCTGCGGCTGCGGAGGGCGTGTGGGCCATTCTCGTCCGAATTGCGGCCTTGACCGCGGGGCTGCCTGCCACAGGGAGAATATTCCAATGACCGTGCTCCTCACCAACGACGACGGCATCGATGCTCCGGGCCTCGCGGCGATGGAGGCAGCCTGCCGCGGGTGGGCCGGCCGCGTGGTGGTCGTGGCCCCGAAAGAGCCGCACTCCGGCTGTGGCCACCGGGTGACGACCGACCGCCCGCTCGTGCTCGAGCAGGTGGGTCCCGACCGGTTTCATGTCGATGGAACGCCGGCCGACTGCGTGCGGCTGGCACTTGTGACGCTGCTGCGCTCGACCGGCGATCCCGCTGGTGGGGCGGACGATCGGCCCGTCGTGGAATGGGTCGTGTCGGGGATCAACGCGGGCGGCAATCTCGGCGTTGACATCCATCATTCGGGCACCGTGGCGGCGGCCCGCGAGGCGGCGCTGCATGGCGTGCGGGCGCTGGCGGCCTCGCACTACCACCGTCGCGAGGAGCCGATCGACTGGGAGCGGGCGGCGGCGTGGATGATGGAGGTGTTTTCGGAGGTGCTGCCCATGCCGCTGGCGGGCGGCGAGTTTTGGAACGTGAACTTTCCGCACCCGCTTGGTGTTGGCACGGCCGCAGTTCGACCGCCGCTGGTGGAATGTCGGATCGATCCGTCGCCGCTGCCGCTGGGTTATACGAGCGAGCCGGAGGGCTGGCGGTATCGGTCGCGGTATCAGGAGCGCATGCGGGTGCCCGACGGCGACGTCGCGGCGTGTTTCGGCGGCGCGATCAGTTTGTCACGCGGCCGGGTGGTGTAGGGCGGCTTACGTTTCCAGCGTCGCCAGATCGGCGTCGAAGACGCGGACCTTGGCCCACGAGTCGGCGTGCTCGGCGATGAAACGGTTGTGCCGATCGGCCGTCTGATAGGCGTCGTGCGAGGCACGCGAGTCGAACACGATCACGAGTGTCACGTCGTAGTCGCGGTCGTTCACCTGTCGGTCGTAGTCGGCGCAGGTGCCGACGGCGAATGCCCGCGTGCCAGGGTGGCCCGTGAGGTGTTCGCGGCAGCCCGCGACGAGCTTTGCGGCAGCCGCCGGCGTGCGATCCTTGAGCGTGAAATAGACCGAATGCGCGAGCATCATGAAAAGGCTCCGTGGGGATAGAGTGCGGGACGTCGCTGCGTCACGATGTGGTGTGCGACGTGGCGGCCTGCGCGGGCCCCGTCGCATCGCCGCCGCTGCGGGGCGTGGCCGGGCCGATGATCTCCACGACCTCGGTGTCGTCGAGCATCTCG
>JBBAVO010000323.1:0-3181 GCA_040397635.1 Pirellulales bacterium | reverse complement strand
GCAACCTCGTCGCCACCACCGACCCGCTCGGCCGCACCACCTGGCGGCAGTTCGATGCCCTCGGGCGGGTGACCGCGGAGACCGACACTCTTGGCAGTTTTTCCGGCGATCCGCTGCACACTACCCGCACGGAATACGACGCAGCAGGCCGCGTGACGGCTGTGATCGACGAGCTTGGCCGGCGGACCGACACCGTCTACGACGCTCTGGGGCGGAAGATCCGCACGCTCGCCCCCGACGCAGGCCAGGGTCGGCCCACGACGCACTACGGCTACGACGCCGCCGGCAATCTCCGCTTCACGACCGATCCTCGCGGTGCGTCGGCCGGGGATGCGGGCTTCACGACCTGGATCTTCTACGACGCCCTCGGACGATCCGTCGCCACGGTCGATGCCCTCGGCCCCGACTGGCCGATCGCCGCCGTCCCCGATGCCTTGCCAGCAAGCGTGACCGGCAACGTCGTCCGCAAGGCCTACGATGCCCTCGGTCGCGTGGTTTCGACCACCGACGCGCTGGGGCGAACCGCCGATTTTTCCTTCGACAACCTCGGCCGGAAGGTCTCTTCGACGGCTCCCACGCCGGCGGTCGGCGTGGCCAGGTCTGTCACCCGTTTTGCCTACGATGCGGTTGGCAACCTCACCGCGGTCACCGACCCGCTCGGGTCTGTGACGACCTATGGCTACGACCTGCTCGACCGGCGTACGACGGTGACTGACGCCCGTGGGTTTTCGACGGTGACCACCTACGACGCGGTCGGCAGCACCACGAGCGTGGCCGACGCCTCGGGCAATGTCACCCGCTTTGCCTACGACCGCCGGAACCGGCTCGTCGTGGAGACCGATCCGCTTGGCAAGGCCACGTCGTATGCCTACGACCTCGTTGGCAACAAGATCCGCGAGACCGACCGGATCGGCCGTGTCACGTCGTTCGTCTACGACGCGGCGGATCGACTCGTCGAGGAACGCTGGCAGCAGTCTGCAACGGCCGTCGTGTCGCACACGATCAGGCGGTTCTACGACGCGGTCGGCCAACTGCTCGGCGTGACGGAGACCGACACGCTCAATGCCGCCGCGACGACCGCCTGGCAGTTTGCCTACGACGCAGGCGGGAATATCGTGAGGAGTCGGATGGCGCCGGGGGAGCTCGCGCAGGTGCCAACGGCCACGGCCGCGCCAACTCCACCCGGGAGCCTCGCTGCGGGTGACACGATGATCGACTGGGACGGCGACGGCAAGGCGGAGCGGTACGACTCGTATGCGATCACACTGGCCGCGGGGGATCAACTCCTGCTGACCGCATCATCGACGGCATTCGATCCGGTGCTGCTGCTGCAGAAGCCCGGCGGCGGGCTCGCCACGGCGGTGTTCGATGATGCATCTGGGGGTGGCACGACGGCTCGGCTCTTCTTGACGGCCGATGTCGCTGGCACCTGGGTGATCGCCGTCACCTCGCGTGATGAGAACGCCGCCGGCGGCTACGACCTGCAGATCGTGCAGGATGCGAATGTTGTCGTGCCCGACGCGCTGGTGGAATACGACTTCACTTACGACAAGGCGGGTAACCTTCTGGCGACCGTCGAAGATCAGGCGGCCGTCGCCACTGTCGGGAGCTTTGGTAAGGCAGCCAGCGGGCTGGGCACGCGGACGAGCTTGACGATCGACGCTCTGAACCGGGTGACGCGGTATGAGATTGGCGACGCTGCCACGGGGTCCGTGGCGAAGCGGGCTGACTATGCGTATCGGCCGGATGGCACTGTGGCGTCGGTGACGCGGCATGCCGGTGCCGGTGTGAACCCCGTGGCCACGACCGCCAGCACGTTCGACGGGCAGGGGCGGATCGTAAGCATCACGCATGCGCCGTCCGCTGGGCCGGTGATTTCGTATTCGTATGCCTACGACGCCGCGGACCGAGTGGTGTCGCAGACGACGCCTGAGGGCACGAGCAGGTTCACACTCGATGCGGCCGACCAGCTGCTGTCGGCGAGCCTGACGGGTGAGTCGTATGCCTACGATGCGACGGGGAATCGCACCGGGGGCGGCGTGGTGTCGGCCGCCGGCAACCGGCTGCTCTCTGACGGCGTCTATCGCTACGCCTACGATGCCGAGGGGAACCGCACGGCGAAGTTTCGGGACGGTGATGCAAGCGGCACGCTCACGGTGGGCGACACCGATGTGACAGCGTATGGCTGGGACCAGCGGAACAGACTCGTGGCGGTGAGCCATGCGGCCGGCTGGACGGCGGCTCAGGCCGGAGCGGTGGCAGGTTTTGAAGCGACGGGCGCGGGGCTCCCTGGTTCGGATCTGGAGCTGCGCTACACGTATGACTTCGCCGATCGGCGGATTCGGCGGTCGTTCGACGCCGATGGCGTAGCCGGGGCAGGGCAGGAGAGCGTGTCGTATGCGGCGTATGCCGGGCGTGATCGGACGCTCGAGATCGCGCGGGGCGGCATCGTGATCCGCGACGGTGGCGGCCGCGTGATCGGGTTCCTCGGGGGCGTGGCTCAGCGGAACGTATATGGTCCTGGCGAGGATGAGATTCTGGCGGTAGATCGTGTGAACGGTGGAACGACGAGCACGTTCTGGATGCTGGCGGACCGGCAGGGAACGGTGCGGGATATCGTGTCGGGCAACGCCGCCGACCGCGGCAGAGTCGTGGAGCACCGGCAGTACGACTCGTATGGAAAGCTCGTGTCGCGGACGACGTCGCCTGTGGCGGGGTCGCCGGTGACGGCTGGGGTGGGGATCGACTTTGGATATGCAGGTCGGCCGCTGGAGGAACGGACGGGGCTGTCGGACAACCGGGCGCGGTGGTACGAGCCGGGCACGGGCAGGTTCGTGAACGAGGATCCGAGTGGGTTTAAGGGGGGCGATGCGAATCTATTCCGGTATGTGGGCAACGATCCTCTCAACCGGATCGATCCGAGCGGCCTGATTGCGAAATGGGCCGAGCCTGCGAGCCGCGCGAGTGTGCCGGCGACGGGTTGGGCGGCGATCGGGCAGGGGGGCACGTCGGTGAGCGGCGTGACGCCTCGGCAGCCGTCGGCAGCGACTCCGACGGCGATGCCGACGTATTCGCTCACGAGTCCAGGCTCATCGGCCCCGCGGCCGGCGGCAGCCCTGTCGCGGCCAACACTTTCGACGAAGCCGTATGCGAGCCTGGTAACGTCGGGCCGGGCGGCGCC
>JBBAVO010000322.1:0-3202 GCA_040397635.1 Pirellulales bacterium | reverse complement strand
CTCGCGAGCAAGCTCTGCGGCTGGGATATCGAGATCATGACCCGTGAGGAACTCGACCAGCAGATCGAGCGGGCGGTGACCGGGTTCTCGTCGATCGAGGGACTTGATGAATCGGTGGCCGAACGGCTCGTGGGCGAAGGCTTCCTTTCCTACGACGACCTGTCGGTGATCGAGCCGGACGATCTCATGGAGATGGGAAACCTCTCCGCTGAGGCGGTTGACGCGATCGTCACCGAGGCTGAGAAGCGGGCCTCGATGGCCGAGGTCGCGGCGGCTGACGAGCGTCGGAAGCAGCGGGAGCAGGATCGAATCGCGAAGGCCACGGCCGACGCCGATGCGGCGGAGGCGGCGGTCGCGGGTGATGCCGGGGGCGAGGCTGCAACTGCGGAGGCGGTGCCACCGGCGGAATCGTGATCGGCGGTGGCTGGGATGGGTTGTTCGGGTTGATGTCGGCATTGGATCTGAGGGCTGGTGGCCGGGACGTTCCGGCGCGGAGGCGTTTGCGTGGCGGTTCGCATCTACACACTCTCGAAAGAATTGAAGATCGACAGCAAGGAGCTGGTCGAACTGTGCACTCGCGCCGGCATCCAGGACAAGGGCTCGGCCTTGGCGAGCATGTCCGACGAAGAGGTCGCCAAGCTCAAGGAGTTCATCGCCGGGAAATCGCGGCCGGCTGAACGCCCTGCTGAGCGCCCTGCTGGCACCGCTCCCGTCGGCGGATCGCCTGCGACTCCTGCTGTGCCCAAGCCGGTGACGGCCGTTGCGCCGCGGGCGCCCGGGACGCTGAAACGTGAAGACTACATCGCTCCTGCCGGAGTCGCCGCACGTGGCAAGCCTGCGGAAATCCAGCCCCCCCGGCCTGCGGCAACGGAGCTTCGGCCCCGTCCTGCCGCCCTGAGGCCCGCGGGTGATGGGGCCAAGCCGGTGCCCCGGCCCGCTTTCAAGCTGCCGCCGCTGCCTGCGGCAGGACGTACCCCGCCGCCGCGTGTGTCGCAGGAGCCGGCCGCTCAGAAGCCCGACGTCAAGCTTCCGCTCGATGCCATTCGGAGTGCGAAGGCCGGTGGCGCCAAGCCGCTGGCGGAGCATATGCGGAAGCACGAGCAGAGGCAGGCGGAGACGCCGCGTCCGCGTCCGGGAGGTGGACTGGGTCTGCGGGGTGGTATGGCGGGTGGGTCGGGCACAGCGCCGCTGCCCCCCACCGATGCCAGTGGACGCCCTCGTCGAACCGTCGCGAAGCCCCACACAGGGAAGGCCGACGACCTGCTCGGCGGTCGCGAGCAGCGGCAACTCAATCGCAAGCGGATTTCGGAGCCCCGTGGCGACGACGACGACGGCATGGGCCGGCGTCGACGAGGATCGCGGCCGCGTCGCGGCGCGACTGTTTCCACCGCCGCCCCCCGAAAGACGAATGCCACCATTCAGGTGCCATGCAACGTCCGCGCCTTTTCGGAGGCGATCGGGCTTCCGGCCAGCGAAGTCCTCAAGAAACTGCTGGCGTTTGGCATGTCAACCATGCCGAGTATGGCGTCGATGCTCGACCGCGACACGGTCGAGTTGCTGGCCGCCGAACTGGGCGTGCAACTTGACGTCAAGACTGCCGAGGATCTCGAGAAGGAACTCCTGGCCGGCTTCGACGCGACCGACGAGGATCCCGCGCTGAGGGTGTCGCGGGCGCCGGTGGTGACGTTCCTGGGCCACGTGGACCATGGCAAGACGTCGCTGCTCGATCGAATTCTGGGCATCAACGTCGCCTCCCGCGAGAGTGGTGGCATCACGCAGCACATGCGGGCCTACACCGTGCAGCGGAACGGGCACCCGATCACTTTTGTGGACACGCCGGGCCACGAGGCATTCACGCAGATGCGGGCCCGCGGTGCGAATGTGACCGACTGCGCTGTCATCGTGGTGGCTGCCGACGACGGCGTGATGCCCCAGACTGAGGAGGCGATCAGCCACGCCCGGGCGGCCAACGTGCCGATCGTCGTGTGCATCAACAAGATCGACCTTCCGGGTGCCGACGTCGATCGGATCTATCAGCAGCTGGCGGCGAACGAACTGCTGCCGACCGAGTGGGGTGGCGAGACGGAGGTCGTGAAGACCAGCGCCGTCACCGGTGCTGGCATGGACGAGCTGCTCGATACGCTGCTCACCATCGCCGAACTGCACGACCTGCGGGCGAACTCCGAGCGGTCTGCCGCCGGTGTCTGCCTCGATGCCTCGATCAACGAGGGTCGCGGCGTCGTCGCCTGTCTGCTCGTTCAGAAGGGTTCGCTCAAGGTTGGCGACGCCATCGTCTGCGGCGAGGCAAGCGGCCACGTCAAGGCGATGCAAGACACGCTCCTGCGAAGGAAGGTCGCCGAGGCTGGCCCGTCGGTGCCCGTCTTCGTCAGCGGCCTCGATGTGGCCCCAGGCCCCGGCGATCGATTCCAGGTGGTCGATTCGATTGCCCTGGCCCGTGAAGTCGCGGTCAAGCGGACGAGCATCAGCCGCCACAGCACGCTCGTCAGCGCTCCGGTGCACGTGACGTTCGAAAACCTGCTCGACCGCCTTGGCACCCAGAAGGCGCCCACGCTGAACCTGATCCTCCGTGCCGACGTGCGCGGGTCGATCGAGGCGATCCTCAAGGAACTGCAGAAGCTCGACCATCCCGAAGTGAAGATCCGCGTGCTGCAGGCTACGGTGGGTGGCGTGACCGAGGCCGACGTGCAACTGGCGGATGCCTCAGACGCCGTGATCATCGGTTTCAATGTGGTGCCCGACGAGCGGGCCCGCTCGCTCGCCGAGGATCTCGGCGTGCAGGTGCGCCGGTATGAGATCATCTATCAGGTCACCGACGACCTGCGGAAGGCGCTCGAGGGCATGCTTGCTCCCGAGAAGCGTGAGGCGACGCTCGGCCGCGCCGTCGTGCAGAGGACGTTCTCGATCAGCCGCATCGGTGTGATCGCCGGCTGCCGGGTCATTTCGGGCATCATCGCCAGGAATGGCCGACTGCGGATCATTCGCGACAGTCGCATCGTCGGTGAATACGGGATCGAGTCGCTGAAGCGGGAGAAGGACGATGCCCGCGAGGTTCGCGACGGTCTCGAGTGCGGCATCAAGCTGGCGGGTTTCAATGACATCAAGGAGGGCGACATCCTCGAGTGCTACCGCGTCGAGGAAGTCGCACGAACGCTCTCGTGAGCACGCGACGACTCCTCAAGGC
>JBBAVO010000321.1:0-3231 GCA_040397635.1 Pirellulales bacterium | reverse complement strand
CCGGTCGCAGGTCTGCGGAGTGAGGCTGATCTCGGGCACGAGCACGATCGCCTGCTTGCCATAGGAGAGGGTCTCCTCGACCGCTTGCAGGTAGACTTCCGTCTTCCCGCTGCCCGTCACGCCAAAGAGCACCACCGTCTCGTGTCGTCCGCCGCGGAGCGGTTCGAGAATCGCCTCCAACGCCGTAGCCTGCGCGGGAGCCAGTTCGGCGGGCCTGTCGTGGCTGATCAGCGGCCTGCCGACGGCGTCGGCAGGCGGGCGGCCGTGCGGACGGACAACGCTGCCAGCCTCGCAGAGCAGCCCCACCTTCACGAGCCGCATGATCACGGCGCGGCTCGCGCCGGTGGCCTCCGCCAGGGCATCGGCGGTGACGGGAGTCGCGGCCGCTGCGAGCACCCTCACCTGCGCTGGGGTCGGCTTGCGGGCAGGCTCGGTGCCGGTCGCCACCAGCAGAGGAACGGCCCGGCTCTTCCTGCGAAACCTGACGCCCGCCGGCAAGACGGCCTCGAGCACTTCGCCCCAGCGGGCCATCCAACGATCGGCCATCCATTTCGTCAGGTCGAGCATCCGCCGCGAGAGCAGCGGAGCCTCGTCTTCCACGCCCGCCACGCTCTTCAGCGGCGTCTGCGGCAGCTCACCGCTGCGGACTGCCACGCAGTAGGCGAGCCGTTCCCGATTGCTTCGGCCCAAGGGCACGATCACCCTTCTGCCGGGCTCCACCGCCCCGGCGAGCGCCGCGGGCACCAGATAGTCGAGCGGCTTCTCGATCCCGTCGGGCAAGACGACCGTGGCGATGATGCCCTGGCGGGCGTCATCCTCGGCCCACTGCGGTCCGCTTTCGAAGAGGCTGCGTTGGCTCGTATGCTGGTGCGACATGCGTGGATTAGACCGCGGCGCTGGCATGCTGAGGAAGCCCGCGGGCCCATGAGGAATCAACCGTGCGAATTGGTGTGTTTGGTGGCAGTTTCGATCCGGTGCACATCGGCCACCTGCTGGCCGCCGAATGCTGCCGCGAACAGGCGGGCCTCGACCGCGTGCTCTTCGTGCCGGCCGCCATCCAGCCGCACAAGCAGGATCGTCAACTCGCCTCGGGGCAGCACCGGATGGAGATGCTGGCGCTGGCGACGGGCGGCAACGATGCGTTTGCGGTTTCAGGCGACGAGTTGGAACGCGGCGGCGTGAGCTACACGGTGGACACGCTCCAGCGGCTGAAGGCTCGGCATCCCGACGACGACCTGCTGCTCATCCTCGGCCCGGATGCCTTCCTCGGCCTGCCCACCTGGCGGGAGCCACAACGGATCATCGATCTGGCGGAGGTCCTAGCGGTGGAGCGGGAATCACTCGACGATCTCAGTGACGCGGCCTTCCGCGGACCGCTCGAATCCCTGCTTGGCCGGGAACGGCTCGACCGCGTGATCAGCAAGCGGGTGCGGCTGCCGGCGATCGGCATCCGGGCCAGCGACCTGCGGGCGGCCGTGGCGGCCGGGCAGAGCATCCGTTACCGGACGCCCCGCGCGGTCGAATGCTCCATCGCCACGCACGGACTCTACCGTTGACGCGACCGCGGCTCTAGCTGCCCGCCTCATCCTTCTGCAGTTGGTCGATCAGTCCTTCGACCAGATCGGCCCCCACTCGGAGCACCCACCAGTCGCCGACGATGGCCGGCTTGATGTCTTCGAGCTTCGCGGCCCCCGGCGGCGCAGCATCGCGGAACTTGTCCAATCCGAAGTGCACCGCACTCCAGATCGCAACCACCTTGGCGGCGGTCCCATCTCCGAGTTTGCCGTGGACCCAGACTTCGATCGGCGCCCCCAGCTTCGAATCCTCCTCGGGCAGCTTGGGAATGCCCGCCTCTTTCGTCCCCGGGCTGGCGAGGATCCAGTCCTTCGTGCTGGCAAAATGACCGCTCCACTGGGTGTCCTGCGGCATAAGCAAGGCTACGGTCTGCTTCCACGGCAGCCGGTTGTTGAGGTCGCTCACCAACTCGTCGGAGTGCTTGCCAAAGGCCTCGAGCACCGTGGCCTTCGTATCGGCGAGCGCGATCGCATCGGCCTTGGGCTTCATCTCCTCGATCTGCGGCAATGCGAACTTTCGCACGATGCGGCCGCGGAGCCCGGGAGGAGTCGCGAGGCCGTCGAGTGTGGAGGAATACGTGGCCTCGATCGATTCGGGCCCCTCGCTGAACTGCATGCCGTCGAACCGAATCTGCCGGTGAACGTCGAATACAGCGGTGCCGGTGTTGTAGGCCTTGATGGGATGCTTCGACGCCACCGTTTTCGTGGTCGTCGTTCCCTTGAAGTGCAGCGTGAACACCGGCTTGCTGTGATCCGTGTCCATCGTCAACGCCGGCCGGCCACGCGTGAAGGCAGTGCCGGTGACCCGCGACCCGAACAGGCATTTGTTGACCGGGGCGATGTGCTCGACGACAGGAGGAGCGTGCTGGCGGATAAAGTCCTTCGAGATTCGTAGCACGATCTTCGTCTCTTTCGAGCCGTCGTCAGCGGGAGTCGTCAGCGCGTTGGTTACAGCCTCCGTCGCCTTGTCTTTCAAGGTTCCGTCCAAGGCGTTCTTCACGGCCCCCTTCACGGCATCCTTGACTGTGTCCGCGAGCCGATCGCTCGCCGTCCCCGACGCCTCGGCGGTCGGGGACGGTGCCGCGGTAGCCGCATCGTTAGCCTGCGGTTCACCAGCCAGCGCGATTTGCAGGAAGAGGATCTGCAGGGTGGCACAAACCAACAACGCTGTCGGGCGAATCGTAAACACGTGCGAATCCTCGGGGGTTCCTTGCATACGCGCACGCCGGCCGATGGCGGCGGGGCTGCCCAGTGCGGCGACGCAGGGCTTGCCCAGCCCGCGCCATCGCCAAAGTCAGCCAAGTGGGTGAGCATAATTGGAGTGGACCCGAAATGCCACGACAGGCATTTTCCGGCTGGCGGGCCACGATTCAGAACGCTGTCAACACGCGTCCTCACCGCCGGCAAATCCCTGCAGCCTCCCGGCGAGCAGGCGGCTGACGGGCTGGCTGGCCACCGCCGGATCGCGGGCCAACACCGTCAAGAGCACCGTGAGTCGATCGGCGGCTGGGCTTTGGAGATTCAGCAGGATCGTCCGCCTACCGCCGACGACGCAGGGCCCGCCGGGCAGATCGCCC
This sequence comes from Pirellulales bacterium, assembly GCA_040397635.1. Taxonomy (GTDB): domain Bacteria; phylum Planctomycetota; class Planctomycetia; order Pirellulales; family UBA1268; genus CAMCQY01. Next base: position 80 of record JBBAVO010000321.1, on the reverse strand, counting down.
AGCGGCTCCTCGCGGACATGGTGGCCGACCTCGCGGGCCAGTTGCAAGGCTTCCTCCAGAAGCCCCAGCGTGTCATCCAT
>JBBAVO010000320.1:1437-3248 GCA_040397635.1 Pirellulales bacterium | reverse complement strand
GGGGGGGGGGGGGGGTCGCCCCCCCCACCTCACCCCGTAATGGGTCGACAAGCACCCCAGGCTGCGATGGCGGCTTGGGGTTCAGCCCCATGTGGGGCCACCCCCCTTCCGTGTGATGGGTTGGACGGCAGCAGCACGCTGTTTTGTTTGTTTGTTTCTTTGTTTGTTTGGTTGGTTATTGTTTAGGGTTGGGGCCTGCAACTACACGCCAGCCCCGTGGCGGCGGCTCAGTTGCTGGCGTGCCATGCCACCGCCTGCCAACCGCAGGCCGACCCATGTAATAGCGATCAAACTCGCCGACCCTTGCCCCCTGCGTTGCCGGCGGACACAGCCCATCGAGTTGGGCAGTGGCGGGTATCCCCGCCCCTGCCCTGCCTTGGTTGTTGCCGCCGGCTACGTCCGGGGGGGCAAGGGTCGGCGTGGTTTGACCGCAATTACATGGGCCGGCCTGCGGTTGGCAGGCGGTGGCATGACGCCGCCGCCACCGGCAACCTAGCTAGGTGCTTCCTTGTCGGCCCATTCAGGGGTGAGCGTGGTGCTTCCTTGTCGACCCATGCCTTACACTACAGCCGCCGCCGCAGGCAGTTGTCCCGATGCGACTCCCACGTCAGGTGCAGTGCGTTGAGGCATGCGGGGTTGCCGCATGTGTGGCTGCACTCCACCCCCGGCCGGGGCGGCCCCTGTCGGCCCACCAGCACCAGCCGGTGCCCGTACTCAAACACAGGCGTGCCGTCCTTGCGGGTGCCCAGCCTCACGCACAAATACCCATCCGGCGCCTGCACGTGCGCCCATGGACACTTTGAAACTGCCGTCGGATTGAATGGCGTGCAGCGCGCGTGAGCCACAGACTCCACCCTCCCCGGCACCGTCTTCAGCACGCACAGCCGCAGGCCCGGCGAGGTGCCACCTGGGGGTGCAGCTTGTGCCAGCCGCTCTCGCATGACGGGACAGAGCAAGCACTCAATGTCCTGCAGCACACGGCGAAGCCGGTCCATGTGTGTCGCGGCCGCCACGCTGAAGGTATCCACCCCCTTGGCGTCAAAGAAGGCCGCCACCGCCGACTCGTGCTGCGCCGTCCGGCGGTCAATGGTGCTCAGCTCGGCATCAAAGTGCTTCCATGACAAGGGTGCAGGAGCCCGCCGTTTGGGCGTCTCGTTCTTCTCGTTCTCGCTTCGGATGTAAAACCCGCCGGCCGATGCTGCTGCATGGCACGTGACACAAAAACGGACACCAGACACCCGTCGCACAACACAAGTAAGTCTGTTACACACACACACACACTGATTACACGGCTAAACTCTGTGCCAGCTGCAAGTGGCACTGCACTACTAAACAGCAAGTACACCAACCCAAACTATGATAGTCCTCCCTTAGTGGCCAGGCCGCCCCTAAGTCCTGTCCTCACCACCGTCCTGCTCCGGCTGCTCCTTCAGCACCCGGGTCAGCCGGTCGTCCATGCGCCGGACCTGCTCCAGCAGCTCCGCCAAGAGCTTGGCCAGCGCCGGCACAGCGGCCAGCAGCGTTGCCCCCGAGCAAAGCGCAAACCCGGTGAGCGCCTGGGCCCGGCCCACGCGACCGTCCGGCACCTTCAGGCTGCCCCTCATGGAGCCGTCCTTGTCAGCTGCAGCGAGCAAGCGATCAAACTCGCCGAGCCTCCACGAGTCGGTCTGCGAGGCGCAGCCAAGCCAGTGGGTCGACAAGCACACAGGGCTAGGGCACTGCAGCAGGGTGGTGCCTGTCGACCCACTCAGCCGAATGGGTCGACAAGCACACAGGGCTAGGGCACTGCAGCAGGGTGGTGCCTGTCGACC